>NZ_JBAUHO010000031.1:0-2681 GCF_049680325.1 Planktotalea sp. | reverse complement strand
GCAGGCATGATGGACGCCAAAAAGGCGCTCACAGAAACAAACGGCGATATGGAAGCAGCAGTCGACTGGCTGCGCACCAAGGGCCTTGCGAAAGCAGCAAAGAAATCCGGCCGTACAGCGGCAGAGGGCCTTGTGGCTGTTGCCGTTGAAGGTGGCAAAGGCGTTGCGGTTGAAGTTAACTCCGAAACCGACTTCGTTGGCAAGAACGCTGAATTCCAGCAAATGGTTGGCGGTATCGCGGCTGTTGCGATGGGCGTTTCGGACGTTGTCGCACTGGCGGGCGCAGACATGGGCGGCAAGCCTGTTTCTGAAGTCCTGACAGACAAGATCGCGACAATCGGTGAAAACATGTCCCTGCGTCGCATGTCAGTTGTCGAGGGCACTTCTGTTGTGTCCTACGTGCACAACGCCGCGACAGAGGGCATGGGCAAGATCGGTGTTCTGGTTGGCCTTTCCGGCGCAAACGACGCGTTCGGCAAGCAGGTTGCGATGCACATTGCAGCAGCAAACCCTGCAGCTTTGTCCGAAGCGGATCTGGATGCTGAAACAGTCGAAAAAGAAAAGCAGGTTCAGATGGATATCGCACGCGAGTCCGGCAAGCCTGAAGCAGTGATCGAAAAGATGATCGTTGGCCGTATGAATAAGTGGCTCGCCGAGAGCACGCTTCTGGGTCAAGCTTTTGTGGTGAACCCTGATCTGACAGTTGCACAAGCGGCGAAAGAAGCAGGCGTTGAAATCACTGGCTATGTTCGCCTTGAAGTTGGCGAAGGTATCGAAAAGAAAACAGAAGATTTCGCTGCTGAAGTTGCGAAAACAATGAAGGGCTAATAGCCCTTCATCTGTAAAACGTTAAAGGCGCCGCATGTTAAGTCATGCGGCGTTTTTGTTTGGCCAGGCAAAACCATGCGTTAAAACGAAAAAAGCGACGCCCCCGAGGGGGAGCGCCGCCAATATTCGATCGCGAGCCCGTACATTGGGGATGAGGCAAGCTCGCGATGCAATACCGGCCAGGCGGCGGACTATTCACCGCCCGGACCGGCACCGGACTTCTCCGGCTTAGAAAGGTAGAGCCTTGCAATCACAAGGTTAACTTCCTTTAAGTTCCTAGGCTAAAGCCACCACTCACGGAACACGTTTACTATGCGTCATGTAGCGGCTGACCAAAAGTATAGGATTCCATACCTTAATTGGATTAACGAAAAATTAACGCGGATATTGACGGATGGACGCTTTGTTGGACGTGCAAAGCAACTCTCAAAGCGCGTCTAGATGCCATCCACGATAAACATCTGATTCTGGAATGATGCCTTGAGCACCGCTTGTGCGGTTGTTTCAACGCTCAGAACTTCGCGGGCCAAGCGGAGGTGTTTTTCAACGGTCGCAGCCGTTAACCCCATTAGCATCGCGATATCCTGAGTCGTCTTGCCATCGCCAACCCATTCCAGGGCTTCGCGCTGGCGTTTCGTCAGCGAACGGCCTTGGGTTTGATGGGGCAGGGTGACGATTTTCAGATGTGCGACATTGTTCATCAGAACGATGTCATTCCCATGTTCAGCCCAGATCGCATCCGCTTCGTCCTGGGACATGCCTGCGCGCGCCGTCAGAGCGATTGCGCCCTTTGAGCGCGAGGTAATCGCCTTGAAACTGATCGAATAGCCTGCTGTGACACCGTGTTCCTGGTTAATAGCAATGATATGCTTTTCACGTTCGGTCAGTGTGCCGCGCGCCATTTCATCCCAGAGATACCGCCAGCTGCATGCGCCCACATTATGCAACGCCCAACGCACCATAGGCGCGTCGCGGTACAGGTTGCTGCCCATGAAAAGCTTCATATATTCTGGATTGTGATTGGTCAGCAGGATGAAATCTTCCGGATCACCCATGGATGTCTCGGACATAAAATGGGAAAACCCGTAGATGATCCGATCAAACCCGTATTCGGCCATTTTCTCGCAATGAAGTTTCCACAGCGCTTCTGCAGTTGGTGCTGACGTCAACTTCTCAAGGAACTGGCGCAATTGGCTCATTTTGAGCCTTTCACATGTGCCAGCAACGCATCAAGCGCCAAAAGATAGCTTTGCGCTCCAAACCCGGCAATCTGTCCAACAGCGACCGGCGCAATGTAGGAATGATGGCGAAACGGTTCGCGTGCGTGGATATTGCTGAGATGCACTTCAACGCAAGGCAGCTCTACAGAAGCAATCGCATCATGCAGGGCCACAGACGTATGTGTATAGGCGCCAGCGTTCAGGATAATCCCGTCTTGCGCGGTCTTGGCCGCATGGATCGCATCAATCAGTGCGCCTTCGTGATTGGATTGCACGAAGGTGATCTCGGCGACAGGGGCATGTTCGCGGCACATCGTTTCGATGTCACTTAGCGTGGTCGTGCCGTATACCTCTGGCTGGCGCGTGCCAAGCAAGTTGAGATTAGGTCCGTTCAAGATCAATACGCGGGTCATTGCGGGCTCACATTCATTGGTGAGCTACTTTGGCTTATCTAAGCGTTGTGTGTCTAGTGGGGAAAGGTCTGATTTTATTAGATTTTGACGAAGGCACGTTAGGTTAGTCATAGGGGCTGCAAAGCACCAAGTGCGGTCGCTTGTCTCAATCGGGACATATAGAAGGATAAGCTTTTTATTATATAAACAAGGGTTTTGGGTATCTATAAAAAACACATAA
>NZ_JBAUHO010000030.1:0-5824 GCF_049680325.1 Planktotalea sp. | reverse complement strand
CCGCGACCTTGTCATATTTTCACCTCTACCTTATTCAGGAACAGTTGGAGCGAGCAAAGACCCATGAGGGCGCACAGGATGATGCAACAAATCGCAAGATCCCTGAGAGGATTTCTGATTATCGCTTTAGCGGTCGGTCTTGTGCTGTCTGCGAATTCACGCCTCGTCGCGCACGACTTTTCCGATTTGGCGAAGATTGTAGCGGATCACCACGACGAGATAACAGAGCATGGGCACGCGCATGAGGACATCGTGGATGTCATGCACGCTTATCTGGCGCATAGCCATGAGATTACCGATCACGATCACAATGTCGCGTTTTTACCGCCGCGTGACGCGACGAGCGAAACGGGCCCTTCCAGCACAATCGCGGCCCTGTCAGACAGTGGCATGCGGGGACGTCAGGACTATGGCCTGGATCGACCGCCAAGAGTGTGATGACGCGCCTTAAAAGGCAGCTTTTCAATCACACTCAAATAAACGGAAAATTCAAAATGATACTTAACCGATCCTACAGGTCGGAGCGGCTGTTGCATGTTTTGCGGCACGCTTCGATCCTATTTCTTGCAATCACAGCGGCGCTCACTGCCTTTGCGACCACCGCATCAGCTCATGCCGTTACACCGGGCGATGCGGGCTATATTCAGGAGATTTTCGGGGTGCATGTCATCTCGTTCATCTATCTGGGGGCGAAACACATGATCACCGGATATGACCACATTCTGTTCCTGCTCGGCGTTGTCTTCTTTCTCTATCATATGAAAGACGTCGCCATTTACGTCAGCATTTTTGCCGTCGGACACTCGGTCACGATGATGCTGGGGGTCTGGTATGGCTGGGGCATCAACGCCTATATCATCGACGCAATCATTGGACTTTCAGTCATCTACAAGGCGCTCGACAATCTCGGCGTCTACCAGAAGTGGTTCGGCGTTCAGCCCAACACCAAGGCGGCAACGCTGATTTTCGGGCTGTTCCACGGCACTGGTCTGGCCTCGAAAATTCTCGAATACAAGATTGCCGAAGACGGACTGTTGGCCAATCTTCTCGCCTTCAACGTAGGTGTCGAAGTGGGTCAGCTTTTGGCGCTCTTCGTGATCCTGATCGTCATGGGATACTGGCGCCGCAGTCCGAACTTCATGCGTCAGGCAACAGTCGCAAACATCATCATGGCATTCCTTGGCGGCCTTCTGACCTACCAGCAGGTCGCGGGCTACATCGCCAGCACATAAGAATTGGAGAGAACAATGAACAACGCACCAAAACCCAAGATCGAAGACCTGCCGACCCCTGCGCAATTGCGCCGCTATACGGTAATCGCGGGGCTCGGGGCTGTGGCCATCGGTGTCATGGTCTATCTGCCCGCTGAATATGGAACAGATCCCACGGGCGTGGGAAGCATCCTCGGCCTGACCGAAATGGGCGAGATCAAACAGCAGCTCGCGGCAGAGGCAGCGGCGGACGAAGCGTTACACGGTAGCGATGAATCCTCGTCTTTGATGAATGACGTCTTCGGTCTGTTCGTCTCATCAGCTGCCGCACAACAAGCGTGGCAAGACGAGATCACCTTCACTCTTGCACCCGGCGCATCCACCGAGATCAAAGCCACGATGGAGCAAGGCGCCACGCTGACCTATGCTTGGGTCGCTACCGGAGGCCGTATCAATTTCGATCTTCATGCCCATGCAGGTGGGGAGGCTGTGACGTATGAGACAGGCCGCGGTCAGACATCAGCGGAAGGGAGTTTCGAGACCCCCTTCGCCGGTGACCATGGCTGGTTCTGGCGCAACCGGGACAAAACGGACGTGACTGTGACACTGCAATTGAACGGCAGCTACAGCGAGATCGTCCGGGGCGAGTAAGCAGCAACCTGGTCACCCACACGAAATATTGTGGGTGACCAGACCTCCAAAATGGATATACCGTGAACGGATTTTCCCGCATCGTAAAAATTGTATTTTGGGATTTATGCCTCTGTTTGCTACAAAGTCCATTATTGTTCGCTATGGGCCGTTCCTGACAATTTCTGTGCTGTAATGTTGATCTGGATTGCGGCGCCGCTGATAGATGATTTTAAAGTCAGTTTTTTGTTATCTACGCCGTATATTCGACCCAGCAAGCGGCTATACCGCACAGGACACTCGCGAGTTAAGCAAGGGGAAAAGTACGTCGAGGGCTTGAGCGATTTGAGAGCTCCCGTTCGACGGACTTACTTGGGCTCGCGGCGAGCGAAGCCAAACTTGCGGTCTTTCCATACAAACGGGGAGGTTCTCGGTAACTGTTAGAAGTCATTATTTTTCATATTGATTGATGATTTAGGTCTTGACCTTCCACCTGCTGGAACACGTATCGCTGCTTCAAAACGATTGAGAGGCAGATGCAGTGATGAAGTTGATAATAGCCGCCGCAGTGGTTATCGCAGTGCTGGGTGTCGGGTTGACCTACTTGTCTCTTGAGGGGATCAAACCTGCTGAAAGTTCGGTTGGCTCTAATGCTGGGGCCGAGATCGTGAGTGTCACGTTACCCGACGCTTTCACGCAAAATGCTCAGATCGGGCAGCGTGCCTATGATGTGAATTGCGCCTCCTGCCACGGGATCAACGCGGCAGGGCAGGAGGGTATCGCACCCCCGCTTGTCCACATTATTTATGAGCCCAGCCACCATGCGGACGAAAGTTTCCAGCGGGCGGTGTCTCTTGGCGTGCGCGCACATCACTGGCCTTTTGGCGACATGCCGGCGGTCGAGGGGCTGACACGCGGTGATGTCACATTGATCACCACCTACATTCGAGAATTGCAACGCGCCAACGGGATCAACTGATGGCCTATGAGGAAATGAGAATGAAAAATATACTGCTTGCGGGCACAATGGCTTTATTCGCGACAGGCGCTTTGGCGCATTCGGCCATGGACGAGACGACACCGGCCCACGAGGCGGTTTTGACCGAAGCTCCTGCTGAAGTTGTCATGAACTTTTTGCACGATATCCGCTTAACACGGGTGAGCATGACGCATGCGGATCACGCGTCTGTCGATCTTGACCTGAGCGCCTATAAGGGGATGGAGATTGATTTTACCGTGCCAATGCAACCCATGGGGAGCGGCGCCTATGTCATTGATTGGCGCGGATTGGGGGCTGACGGACATGCTATGACCGGCTCGTTCAGCTTTGTTGTAGAGTAAGTATGCCTGATATCTGGGGGCTCGCAGCGATCATTACCAAGATGGCCCTATATCTGGGCGTCCTGACGGCGGTCGGCACGGTGATTGTTGCTCTGGTTTTCAAGACGGACCGCTACAAAGGGCCTGCAATTGCCTTTGGAGTGCTGGGGCTTGCCGCCGCTGTCCTGTCGTTTGCTCTTGGTGGAGCCAATCTGACGGGTGATGCAAGCGGGATGACCGATCCAGAGATGCTGGGGCTTCTCTGGGGCACCTCGGTTGGAACAGCGCTTTTATGCCGTGTCCTCGGCCTTGGTCTTTTGATTGCGGGACTGTTTATGGGGCGTGTTGGGCTTTTGCTGTCAAGCGTTGGCGGGGTTATTTCACTTTGGTCATTCCCGTTGGTCAGCCATGTATCGACACGGGATACGGCACTTCTTGATGGCGCACTGGTGCTGCATTTGGGGGCTATCGCATTCTGGCTTGGAATACTCATTCCCCTTAAACGGCTCGCAGCTGTGCCCGCGCATTGGCCAAGGGCCGCAGATCTTGGACATCGCTTCGGTATTGTCGCACGGGGAGTAATTCCCGCTCTGATTATTGCCGGCGTCTATCTCGGCTATATGCTTGTAGGCTCAGTTGCTGCGCTGCTGGGCACGGGATACGGGCAGGCGATGATCTTGAAGGTCCTGTTTGTTGTCGGACTGCTTGCGTTGGGGGCTGCAAACAAGCTGCGATTTATTCCTGCGCTCAAAGCGGGCGATCCGCATGCCGCAGGGCATCTGTCGCGCTCTATTTCCATCGAATGGGGCGTTATCTTGACTGTGCTGGCTGTTACCGCGGTTCTGACATCCACACTCTCTTTGCCGACATGAGGTTTACATGAAGAGACGGACTTTTTTAGCTTCGACCAGCGCGCTTGCATTTCTGCCACGCGCTGTTTTTGCGGCGGGGGAGATGTTGCGGTTGAAAGCCGAAGCGGTTGTGCAGCAGGTCTTGCCCGAGGGCGAGGGGACGACGGCGATGCTGGGCTTCAATGGCGGGATGCCAGGGCCCGAACTGCGCCTGCGCCGTGGCATTCGGGCTGAGGTGGAGGTCGAGAATGCGCTTGAGGAGGGCACCGCCGTTCACTGGCATGGTATACGGCTGGAAAACAGGATGGATGGGGTGCCGATGCTCACGCAGGAGTTGATCCAACCGGGCGCGCGAATGACCTACAGCTATGTGCCGCCGGATTCCGGCACATACTGGTATCACTCGCATTACATTTCGCATGAGCAGGTGGCACGCGGCATGATGGGACCGCTTATTATCGAGGATGATGTGCCGCCGGACGTGGATCATGACATTACTGTGCTTCTCGCGGATTGGAGGTTGCAGGAAGACGGCAGCCTCATTGACGAGTTTTCCGACATGCACAGTGTCGCCCATGGCGGTTATATGGGAAATTTTGCACGCGGGTTTTTATCGCAATCGCAAGTCAGCACCGGTGACCGCGTCCGCTTGCGTCTCATTAATGCAGCCACCAACAGGATATTTCCATTGCAAATAAGCGGGGCTGCCGGATCTATTGTGGCGCTTGACGGTATGGCGCTGGCTGTGCCGCGTGCCTTAACCGACATTACACTGGCCCCTGCGCAGCGCGCTGATCTGATCGTAGATGTTCAGGAGGACGTCGCCTTTGATATGCTGATGCGTGACGGGTCGTTCCGCTTGGCCGACCTTGCTGCCGTGGGTGCGAATTCCGATAGACAACCAACCCCGATTGGGGCTCTTGCTGCGCCGGATTTACCCAAACCGGACAGGCCTACACAGCACTTGACCCTTACCATGATGGGCGGTGCCATGGGCGGGCGGCACGGGGGTGACAACATCTGGGCCTTCAATAACGTCTCCGATCTGCAACCGGAGCCTTTCGGCGCGTTTCAAAGGGGCGAGACGGTTCGGATTACCTTGGTCAACGATACCTCCTTTCCGCATGGTATCCATTTGCATGGCCACCACTTCTATGAGGTGGATGCAAACGGAGTCCTTGGGGATCTCCGCGACACCACGCTGGTGGATGCGCGCGCCAGCCGTGATATTATCTGTGTCTTTGACAATCCGGGCAAATGGTTGCTGCATTGCCATATGCTGAGCCACGCGGTGGGTGGTATGCGCACATGGGTTACTGTCGCATGAGAAGGCTGGCACTGGTCCTGATGGTTTGCGCAAGCGCTGCACATGCTGATCACGAATTGGAGGGGCGAGACATCGCCGCAGGTGCAATGCTCTATGCCGCGAACTGCGCCGCCTGCCATGGGGTGAATTTGGAAGGCCAGCCGAATTGGCGCTCTGCCGGAGAGGACGGCGTCCTTCCTGCACCACCGCATGATGCGTCTGGCCATACATGGCATCACGATAATTCAATGTTGTTCGATTATACCAAGCAGGGCGGGCAGGCGGCTTTGGCCGCGATGGGTGTGACCGGATTTAACAGCGGCATGCCTGCGTTTGAAGGCGTAATTTCGGATAACGAGATATGGGATATCCTCGCCTATATCCGCTCCACCTGGCCCGAGCGGGAGCGTGATGTTCAGGCCGGTCGAAACCCGCCACATTAAAACAGCACGAAGATTAAATCCACATCAACCCTTGACCCTCCAGCTACTGGAAGCCCTATCTAC
>NZ_JBAUHO010000029.1:0-5195 GCF_049680325.1 Planktotalea sp. | reverse complement strand
CAACCCGCGCTGTGCTGCCCTACGATCAGCGGCTGTCGCGACTGCCTGCCTATTTGCAGCAGCTTGAGATGGAAAGTAACGGCAAATCCGTTCGGATGGATGGCTCTGATACGCCTGTGAACACGGGTCCGATTGTTTGGGGCGAGCCGGGCACCAATGGCCAACACGCTTTCTATCAGCTGATCCACCAAGGCAGCCGCGTTGTACCGTGTGAATTCCTGCTTGCTGCAAGTGGCCATGAATCCGATCTGTCCCATCAACATGACCTGCTTGTATCCAATTGCCTTGCCCAGTCCGAAGCCTTGATGAAAGGTCGCTCCCTTGATGAAGCGCGTAGCATTATGGCCGCCAAGGGGCTAAGCGGCGCGGAATTGGAGCGTCAGGCGCGCCATCGTGTGTTTCCGGGCAACCGTCCGTCGACAACGCTTCTCTATCCCAAACTGACGCCGGAAGTGCTTGGCCAGATTATCGCGCTTTACGAGCACCGCGTGTTTGTAGAGGGCGTAATCCTTGGCATCAATTCCTACGATCAATGGGGCGTCGAGCTGGGTAAAGAGCTGGCGACAGCCTTGCAGCCGATTGTTGAAGGGCGCGAGGATGCAAGTGGCAAGGATGGCTCGACCCAAGCCTTGGTAAGCTATATCCGAACGCGCGCATAAGTGTTGCCGCCGGAGCCTCCGGCGGGAGTTTATGGGCAAAATGAAGATGCAGTGCTAGCGCGGGATGTCAAAGTCCGGCGCAGCAAGGGTGAAGCCGTCAAAGGTGAAGCCAGGTGATACGGTGCAGCCGACAAGCGTAAACGCACCGGTGCTGCGTGCCTTTTGCCAATGATGGATCGGCACGATGATCTGCGGCGCGCCCTTTGTGAGGTCAGGGGTAAGCAGGTGATCCGTGGCCGGCCCTTGATCGTTTGCCGAGAGGCTCAGGACCAGCGGCGCGCCTGCGTAGTAGTGCCAGATTTCTGTCGCATCGACCTTGTGCCAATGGCTGGATTCGCCCGCTTTCAGTAGGAAATAAATGCACGTGCCATGGGCACGCGGCAGGGCGTCGTCGATATGGGTCTGTGTGTACCAACCGCCCTCTGGATGAGGGCGGAGGTTCAGTTTCTCAATGATCGCGTCTGCGTTCATGACTTCAGGATCGAGCGACCTGCGTAGCGTGCCGTCTCACCGAGCATTTCTTCAATGCGGATCAACTGGTTGTATTTTGCGAGCCTGTCGGAGCGCGCGAGAGAGCCGGTTTTGATCTGGCCGCAGTTGGTCGCTACAGCGAGATCAGCAATTGTCGCATCTTCGGTTTCACCTGAGCGGTGGGACATCACGTTGGTGAAACGCGCGCGGTGCGCCATGTCAACAGCTTTAAGAGTTTCCGACAAGGTGCCGATTTGATTGACTTTTACCAGCATGGAGTTGGCGCTTCCGCGCTCGATGCCCATCGCCAGGCGCTCTGGGTTGGTTACAAATAGATCATCGCCAACAAGTTGGATACGATCGCCAATCAGGTCTGTCAGAGCTTTCCAGCCGTCCCAATCATCTTCTGACATGCCGTCCTCGATCGAGATGATCGGGTAGTCGTTCACAAGCGCTTCAAGGTAGGCAGCGTTTTCAGCAGAGGTTAGCGATTTTCCTTCGCCTGCATAAACATATTTGCCATCTTTGTAATACTCGGTCGCGGCGCAATCGAGGGCGAGGTAGACGTCCTCACCAGCCACATAGCCAGCCTTTTTGATGGAGTTCATGATAAAGTCCAACGCTTCGCGCGTGGAGCCGATGTTTGGCGCAAAGCCACCTTCATCGCCGATACCTGTGGACAGGCCAGCGGCGGTCAGCTCTTTCTTCAACGTGTGGAAAATTTCGGACCCCATGCGCACCGCTTCGCGGATGTTCGCCGCAGAAACAGGCATAATCATGAATTCCTGAATGTCGATCGGGTTATCCGCATGTTCGCCGCCGTTGATGATGTTCATCATCGGAACGGGCAGGGTGCGCGCGGATGTGCCGCCCACATAGCGGAACAAAGGCTGCATAGAGAAATCGGCAGCGGCTTTGGCTACTGCAAGCGACACGCCAAGAATTGCGTTTGCGCCAAGGCGGGCTTTGTTCGGGGTGCCGTCCAGTTCGATCATCATCGCATCGATGAGTTCTTGTTCGGTTGCGTCCATGCCGACCAGTTCTTCGGCGATTTCGCCGTTCACTGCCGCAACGGCCTCCAACACGCCTTTACCCATGTAGCGCGCTTTGTCACCATCGCGCTTTTCAACGGCTTCATGCGCGCCAGTCGAGGCACCAGAGGGCACCGCAGCGCGCCCCATCGTGCCGTCTTCGAGAACCACGTCGACCTCAACTGTGGGGTTGCCACGGCTGTCGAGAATTTCGCGGGCGTGAATGTCTATGATTGCGCTCATGGAATGGGCATCCTTGTAAATCAATAAGTTTGACGCGTATCTACACTGTGATTACCGCAGGGGGAACCCTGTTAGCGCACTAAATGTTATCGCTAACACGCGCTTTTCTTTCACGCCACATCACGAACAGGCCTGAGCCTATGACGATAGCAGCGCCCAGCAGTGTCAACGCATCGGGGCGCTCTTGGAAGAACAGAACCGCAATCACGAGAGCAAAGATCAGGCGCGAATAGCGAAACGGCGTCACAAAGGACACATCGCCCATGCGCATTGCAGCTGTGATGGAATAATAGCCGGCTGCATTCGCAAGTGATGCCGCGATAACAATGCTCCAGGCGCTCAGTCCGGGGGCTTCATGTGGGCCCGTGAACGGAAGCATGATTAAACCGGCGGGGATCATTGCTGCGGTTCCCCAAGTGGCCATTTGCAGTGTGCCAATGCGCATCGGCATCGCGCGGGTGATAATATCGCGGCCCGCCAGAAAAACGGCGGCGCCAAGTGCAAGCGCTGCGCCAACCGAAATGCCCGCAGTCGAGGGGCGCAGCATCAGCAGAACACCGCAAAAACCGGCCAATACGGCGATCCAGCGCCGTGGGCCGACCTGTTCTTTAAGAATGAGCGCCGCGCCGATGGTCACGAAAAGCGGCACAGCTTGTGTGATAGAGATCACCAAAGCGAGCGGCGCCAAAGCCAGCGCGCTTACCATGCACAATGCGGCAAGGCTTTCGATGCCGTTGCGCAACAGGACGGGCCATGCGAAAAAATCCCGCGAAAACGGTGATTGGCCTGCACGGTGCGCAAGTGTGGTGAAAATTGCCAAGCCGGGAAGCGACATGAAGATCAGGATTTGAGCAATCGACATATTGCCCGAGGACATTTTTACCATCGCATCGCCAATGGCAAAGGCGGCCATGGAGAGGACCATCAATAGTACGGCGCGGGAATTTCCCACGCGTTATTGCGCCTTTGTCTTGATAGGTACGCCGTAAAGTTCCAGTTTGTGCCCCTTAAGCGTATACCCAAGGCGC
This sequence comes from Planktotalea sp., assembly GCF_049680325.1. Lineage (GTDB taxonomy): Bacteria > Pseudomonadota > Alphaproteobacteria > Rhodobacterales > Rhodobacteraceae > Planktotalea. The sequence goes on along the minus strand of NZ_JBAUHO010000029.1, from coordinate 1,763 downwards.
GCCGCGATGCGTTCTTGCAGCTCTTCAATCTCGGGATCTACAAATTCGATCACTTCGCCCGAGTTCATATCGATCAGATGATCGTGGTGGTCGCGCTCTGCATCTTCATAGCGCGCGCGCCCGTCGCCGAACTCCAGCTTTTCCAGAATACCCGCTTCTTCAAACAATTTGACCGTGCGGTACACAGTAGCAATCGAAATCCCCGCATCCTCGGCAGAGGCACGGGCATAAAGTTCTTCCACATCAGGGTGATCGTCGCTGGCTTGCAGCACGCTCGCGATAACGCGGCGTTGGCCTGTCATGCGCAGGCCTTTGGCCTCGCAGCGCTCAATAATGGAATAATCGGCCATAAACGGGCTCCCGAGGTCTTGAAGTGGTGGTGTAGCGCAACGTTGCGCGGGGGAAAAGGGGCGCTAAGGTTGACTCGTCGCCGCATAAGGCCCATGTGCGGCACAAATGCAGCAAGACGTGCTATCACGTGCCCAAACACGGGCTTTGCCGCAAAGAAATCCCTAAAGGACGATTATCCGTTGAGTGAATTTGAAACGATGGGCTTGCCAGAGCGGCTTGTAAACCGCTTGAAAGAGCTGGGCCTGACCACACCGACGCCAATTCAGGCGCGTGCTATCCCCGAGGCCTTGAACGGTCATGATGTATTAGGCCTTGCCCAAACAGGCACAGGTAAAACAGCGGCGTTCGGCTTGCCGTTGATTACGCTTCTTAGCGAAAACCCCGGTCGCCCCTTGCCCAAATCTGTGCGCGCGCTGATCCTTGCGCCGACGCGTGAATTGGCAAGCCAGATTGTTGAGAACCTCAAAGACTATACCCAAGGCACACCGATCAAGGTTGCGCTGGTTGTTGGCGGTCAGTCGATCAATGTGCAATCCAAACGCTTGGAAAAAGGCATTGATATCCTTGTTGCTACGCCGGGTCGTTTGATTGACCTGATGGAGCGCCGTGCATTGACGTTGAAAGAGGCACATTTCCTTGTGCTGGATGAGGCGGATCAAATGCTCGACATGGGCTTTATCCATGCGCTGCGCCAAATTGCGACGCAGTTGCCAGAACAGCGACAAACCATGCTGTTCTCGGCGACGATGCCAAAACTGATGAACGAAATTGCGAACACCTACCTGAAAAGCCCGCGCCGCATTCAGGTTTCGCCCCCCGGCAAAGCCGCGGATAAGGTCACGCAGGTGGTTCACTTTATCGCCAAGACCGAAAAGCAGTCATTGTTAATCGAATTGCTGGGCGAGCATAAAGACGAACGTGCATTGGTCTTTGGCCGCACGAAACACGGCTGTGAAAAGCTGATGAAACAACTGGTGGCACGCGGTTTCGCGGCGACCTCGATCCATGGCAACAAAAGTCAGGGCCAGCGCGAGCGCGCTTTGGCAGCGTTCAAAGCGGGCGAGATGAAAGTGCTCGTTGCGACAGATGTCGCTGCGCGCGGGCTTGATATCCCTGATGTGCGCCACGTTTATAACTATGAGTTACCAAATGTTCCTGACGCCTATGTTCACCGTATTGGTCGAACTGCGCGTGCGGGCAAAGACGGTGCTGCGATTGCTTTCTGTGCGCCTGACGAAATGGATTTGCTCAAAGATATCGAAAAAACGATGAAAATCTCGATCGAGGTGGCCTCTGGCACGCCTTGGGTCGATTTCGATGGTGTTTCGGCAAAAAGCCGCTCTGGCATGGGTGGTAAAGGTAAAGGCGGCGGTGGTCGCGGCCGCCCGGGCGGCGGTGGCAAACCTGCGGGC
>NZ_JBAUHO010000028.1:0-5846 GCF_049680325.1 Planktotalea sp. | reverse complement strand
GGCTGGGGGTTGGTTTGGCGAAAATGGCAGGGTTGTTTGCCCGAACTTATAGCGTTTGATCCAGATGAGCGCGGCGCGGCGCGCGCAGGTTGAGCATGCGCAAGGGCGCATGCGGTCTGCCTCCGGCGGGGATATTGATGGAGAGAGGACGCGCAAGGGCGGTTTTTTGAGCAATTTTTAGTGCGCCCTCTTGCGAAGGGCTGTGCTTTCGCGGCACATGCGAGGTGAGTTTTGACAAGGATGTTTCTATGACCCGGATCGACGCCAAATTCGAAAGTCTGCGCGCAAGTGGCAAGAAGGCTTTTGTGTCCTACATCATGGCAGGTGATCCTGATGCGGCAACATCGCTAGAGATTATGAAGGGTCTGCCAGCGGCGGGTGTGGATATCATTGAGCTCGGCTTGCCGTTTACCGATCCGATGGCGGATGGCCCGACTATTCAGCTGGCGGGGCAGCGCGCGCTGGACAAGGGCATGACCTTGCAAAAGACACTGGATATGGCGCGTGCGTTTCGAGAAGCAGATGATACGACGCCGATTGTTTTGATGGGCTATTACAATCCGATCTATTCGCGCGGTGTCGAGGCATTTTTGAAAGATGCTAAAGCAGCTGGGATTGACGGGTTAATCATCGTTGACCTGCCTCCAGAGGAAGATGCGGAGCTTTGCATTCCTGCGCAGGAAGCAGGGTTGAATTTCATACGCCTTGCGACCCCGACCACGGATGATGTGCGGCTACCGCGGGTTTTGCAGAATACCTCTGGTTTTGTTTACTATGTGTCGATCACCGGGATCACAGGCGCGGCCAATGCCGAGGGCGCGGATGTTGGCCCAGAAGTGGCGCGGATCAAATCGCAGACGGATTTGCCAGTGATTGTCGGTTTTGGCATCAAGACACCTGAGAAGTCACGCGAGATTGCAGGTCTGTCTGACGGGGCGGTCGTTGGTTCGGCGATTGTCGAGCGGATTGGCGCTGGCGATAGCGTTGCCGATGTTCTTGGCTTTGTGAAGACGCTTGCCGATGGTGCGCATAGCGTTTGATCGCGTGGCAATGATTGAGTAAGGGGCGTGCCTTTGGCGCGCCCTTTTTTCATGTGCGCTTTTGGCCGCTTGCGTGCTGTGTGGTGAACTGGTAATTATTCTTTACCAATTCACAAGGGAGCGAGTCGTATGGCTGTTATTACCGAGATTAAGGATCTGAAGCGCATCTATGAACGACGCGTTCCTCGGATGTTTTACGATTACGCGGAAAGCGGTAGTTGGACCGAACAGACATTTCGCGAAAACACATCTGATTTTGACCAGCTGAGATTGCGCCAGCGCGTTGCTGTTGACATGACCGGGCGTTCAACCGCGAGCCAAATGATCGGACAGGATGTTGCAATGCCTGTGGCTTTGGCACCCGTTGGTTTGACCGGAATGCAATGCGCCGACGGAGAAATTAAAGCAGCGCGCGCTGCTGAAGAATTTGGAGTTCCTTTCACGCTTTCGACCATGTCGATCTGTTCGATCGAGGCGGTGGCTGAAAAGACAAGCAAACCGTTCTGGTTCCAGCTTTATACGATGAAAGATCAGGACTATGTGCGCCGCTTGATCGAGCGTGCGAAGGCGGCGAAATGTTCGGCCCTTGTCATCACGCTTGATCTGCAGATTCTGGGTCAGCGGCACAAGGATTTGAAGAACGGCTTAAGTGCCCCGCCCAAGTTGACTGCGAAGACGATTGCGAACCTGATGACCAAATGGACTTGGGGTTTGCAGATGCTGGGCACCAAGAACCGCGAGTTTGGCAATATCGTCGGCCATGTGGACGGGATTTCTGACGCCTCCAGTCTTGGATCATGGACGGCGGAACAGTTTGATCCAGCGCTGGATTGGGCGAAAATTGCCAAGATCAAGGAAATGTGGGGCGGCAAGGTTATCCTAAAGGGTATTCTGGACGCTGAAGACGCGAAAATGGCGCTGAAGGTGGGGGCGGATGCGATCATCGTATCCAACCACGGCGGGCGTCAGCTGGATGGGGCGATGAGTTCGATCAAAATGTTGCCGTCCATTCTGGACGCCGTTGGCGATCAGATCGAAGTGCATCTCGATAGCGGCATACGTTCGGGTCAAGACGTCCTCAAAGCACTTGCGATGGGGGCTAAGGGCACCTATATCGGGCGCGCTTTTGTCTATGGACTTGGTGCGATGGGGCAGAAAGGTGTGACCACTGCGCTTGAAGTGATCCATAAGGAATTGGACATCTCCATGGCCCTTTGCGGCAAGCGCAGTGTGAGCGATCTGGATCGCAGTGTTTTGCTGGTCCCCGAGGGCTTTGGGGGAAGGTGGGCGTAAGCCCGCCTTGAACTGCAAGGCAGGAGCGCGGCTTATGCCATGCCAGTATTAATCGAAAACGAGAGGGGGCCTTGTGCCCCCTTTTTGCTATCCGCTGATTTCGAGAATGGCGCGGCGGCGGCGCGCAACGAGCTCGCGCTTTTTCTGGCTCATGCTGAGCTTGAAGGACGCCGCTACGAATTCGATATGTGCGCTGGCTGCATCGGCTGCGCGATCTGCATCGCGCGCGAAAATGGCTTGCGCAATATCCTTGTGTTGCTGCAACAGCTTTTCCCCGCTGCCATCCATAGCGCGCAGGAATTCGCGGTTATAAAAAACATTGCGCTGCATAAGTTCGTAAATGGAGGCCATTGTGTGAATGAGCAAAGAGTTGTGGCTGGCATCAACGATCGCAGAATGGAAACGCACATCGGCCGAACGCGATAATTCGCCATCGGATTTGTTATGCGCTTCGTCCATCGTGGCTACGATTTCGCGCAAGATGCTTCGATCATCCTCGGTGGCACGCTGCGCGGCGAGACTCGCGGCAAAGCTTTCCTGTTCATGACGGAATTCAAGGTAGTTTGAAAAGGCAGTCGTGTGGCGTGCGTATAGATCCACAAGCGCAGGGGACATTGCGGTGCCGATCAAGGGGGCGACAAAGGATCCTTCGCCGTGACGTACCTGTAACAAGCCGCTGCTTTCGAGCTGCTGGAGCGCTTCGCGTACCTTTGGCCGCGAGACTTGCATCGCATCCGCGAGGCTGCGTTCAGAGGGTAGGCGCGTACCATCTTTGAGAACCCCGGTGACGATCATTTCCTCGATCCGTTTCACAATGGTAGCGGAAACAGATTCGTGACCTATGGGGTCGAAAAGGGGTGTGACGTCTTTGTTCATGATCGCAAACCTAACATATTTTGCCTGAGAGGTAAAATAAGTGATCCACGAAAAAAGGCTAGGGTGAAGTTTCCTTTTTCTTAATTTCCATCCAAGCGAAATTCGTAGGATGCTGAAATAAAATAATTAATCGAATTTTTGCGCAAAAATTATTTATCACGCTGTTGCTGGTGTCTGTCCTTTTTAACGCCCTGCGGTAAGTTTGCCGCAGGGTTAGTGGTTCAATTTTTGTTGACCCGATAAAGAGGTAAACTTTATGAACCACTTTAAGCGACACCATTGCATGCATCGGTTTACGCCCAACGTCAGATCATTCTGACATCTTGTTGTTCTGAGGAGGAAACATGAAACACGCACTTACATCTCTGGCCCTTGCGGCCTCATTGCTGACGGCGCCTGCGGCTTTTGCGGCGGACAAGCTGTTGCTCAAAACGCCTATCGCGTTCTCGACAGCTTTGCCGGGTCTGGGTTCCCCGATTCCACGCGTTGCCGAGCAGTTGGACCTGATGTCTGGCGGCACGCTGAAGATGAAGGTTTATGAACCGGGCAAACTGGTTCCCCCCTTCGAAATTCTGGACGCTGTTTCTTCTGGCAAGATCAACTCCGGCTACACAACTGCTGGCTATTGGGCGGGTAAGATCCCGGCTGCGCCGCTTTTTTCTGCCGTTCCTTTCGGCCCGGAAGCTGGCGAATACATGGCGTGGCTGTACTACGGCAACGGCATGACGCTGTATCAGGAAATGTATGACCAAGCCGGTTTCAACGTTCATGTGATGCCTTGTGCAATCATTGCGCCAGAAACATCTGGCTGGTTTGCAAAAGAGATCAACACCCCAGAAGACCTGAACGGTCTGAAGATGCGTTTCTTCGGTCTGGGCGGTAAAGTCATGCAGAAGCTTGGCGTTGCGACATCCCTGCTGCCAGGCGGTGAAATCTTCCCGGCGCTGGAAAAAGGTGCGATTGACGCGACTGAATTCTCCATGCCTGCGATTGACGCGCGTCTTGGCTTTCACAAGCTGGTCAAGTTCAACTACTTCCCCGGCTGGCACCAGCAGGCGACTGTGTTTGAACTGATGATTAACAAAGACGTTTGGAACGAAGCGACCGATCAGCACAAAGCGATTATCGAGAACGCATGTAAGGCCTCCGTGACAGACAGCTACGCCGAGGGCGAAGCCATCCAGCACGCGGCGATGATCGACAACGTTGAAAACAACGGTGTTCAAATCAAACAGTGGTCCGACGAGATGCTCGCAACTTTCCGCTCCACTTGGGATGAAGTCGCTGCGGAAGAAGCTGCTGGCGATGAGTTCTTCAACAAGGTTCTTACCGACATGAACGAATTCCGTGACGGTTATAAAATCTGGAAAGAGAACGCGTTCTTGCCACGCAAGTAAGCAATGCACCACGAGGGGCGGCAAATTTCGCCGCCCCTTAGCAAATTGATTTTCGTTATTTCATAGACTGAATCAAGGCAGCGAATGCGGCTGAGTTCGCTTTCGTCTGGGAGGAGAAAGCACCATGGACAGACAAGAGCAGCTGAACGATCCTGTTCAAGCGTATGAGGACATTCTGGAGCATCCGGACCGCGATACCCAAAGGGTAGCGATCGGTTTGGATAAACTGGTTAAAACCGTTGGTCACGTTGTGATGTGGGCCAATGTGGCACTGGTTGCGGCCATTGTTGCGCAGGTGACCCTGCGCTATCTGTTCAATCAGAACTATCCGATGCTTGATGAAATCCAGTGGCATTTCTATGGTTTGGTCACGATGATCGGCATCTCTTATGCGCTGGTGACAGACAGCCACGTGCGCGTTGATTTGCTGCACATGCAGCTAAGCCGCCGTGCCCAGAGAGTCATCGAAATTATCGGTATTACCGCGCTATTGATCCCGTTTATCTATCTGATGATCGATCAGGGATATGACTATTTCTACGAAAGCCTGCGGGTAAACGAACGTTCCTCCAGCCCTACGGGTCTGCCGATGCGTTGGGCGTTCAAGGCAATTATTCCCATCAGCTTTATTTTGTTGGCGCTCGCCGCAGCTGCGCGCCTGATCCATGATGTGCATGCGCTGCTTGCCAACTATGAAGAAGAGCGGCAGGGCAAAGGCATCCGGATGATCCTTTGGGCGCTTGCTGCTTTTGCTTTGGTCACTGTTGCATTGACCTTTGTGGTGGAAACCACAGAAGAAAAACTGGTCATCGCAATGTTCCTGACCTTTATTGCGCTTTTGTTCAGCGGCTTCCCCGTCGCCTGGACGCTTGCGGGTGTTGGCGTTGCTTATTGCGGGATCGCCTTCCTGTTCGACAATGGATTGATGAACTGGACAGGGCTGGAAGAGACGCTGACAGGGCTTGACTACCTGACGCTGGGCGCTGTGGTGAACCGTATCTATGCAACCATGTCCAATGCAGTACTTGTTGCGCTTCCGATGTTCATTTTCATGGGGTTGATGCTGGACGAAAGCGGCGTGGCTGAACGTCTTATGACCTCGATGCAAAAGCTGTTCGGCACGGTGCGCGGTGGCCTTGCAATTACAGTGACCATGATCGGTATTATCCTTGCCGCTTCGACCGGCATCATTGGTGCCTCGGTCGTTTTGCTTGGTGTTTTGTCGCTGCCGTCCATGATG
>NZ_JBAUHO010000027.1:0-1745 GCF_049680325.1 Planktotalea sp. | reverse complement strand
GGTCATAACGTTTGAGATCCAGATGGCTCGCCGCGACCGTTGTCACGGTGCCAGAGGTCCCGACAATCTGAAACCGTTCTTGCGGCTGTGCGGATTGATATGGCGTGAAATCTGCCAGGTTTTCCTCGAAAAACCAGCTCATCAAGGCAAAGCGCGCAGCGTCGTCTTCGACATCGTTGAACTGATCACGCAATGTCGCCACGCCAAGCGGCACGGATATCCAATCCACCACTTTGGCCGCAGGAACGTCGGTCTTGGCCTGATTGAAACCCGAATGCAGCCGCATGATGGATTGTGCGCGGTCTTTCTTGGGCACCTTTGAGATATCAATCCAGACCAGCTCGGTCGATCCGCCGCCGATATCGACAACCAGCAGGTTCTCTGTCTTGCGGTTGACCAGCGGTGCGCATGAAATTACCGCAAGCTGAGCTTCTTCCTCGGGCTTGATGATATCCAGTCGCAGGCCTGTCTCGCGCTGAACGCGTTTCATGAACTCTGCACCATTAAGCGCGCGGCGACAGGCTTCGGTGGCAACCAGCCGCATGCGGCTCACCTTGTTGCGGCGCAGTTTCTGCTGACAGATGCGCAACGCCTGTATGGTGCGCGCCATAGATCCGCGCGACAAGCGCCCGGTCTTTTCCAGCCCTGCCCCCAATTGGACAGACTTGGAAAAACTATCCACCACATGAAATCCACTGCCCTTGGGCTGTGCAATCAGCATGCGGCAGCTATTTGTGCCCAGATCAAGGGCCGCATATAGCTCGGACGATCTGGGCGGAACTGGCGCGGGGCTCAGAGCCGACTGTAAGTCCTTATCGAGCGCGCCCGCACCTTTGGGACGCTGTGGCGCCATGGTTCGCGCCTTTCATATCGAGTTGAGGTTAACGTAGTCCTGCATCAGGTGGCGCGCAAGCGTGAACGGATGGTCCCTGAGCATTTCTTAGGGGGCGGATCGGCTGGCACGGTAGCGGGCAATCCATTCGGCATTCACCGCATCCGAAAGCTTGCGCAACCCCGGTGTGCCATCGCGCGCAAGGTTTGCATCCTGACCGATGTATCGCAACGCTTTGCCCAGTGCCTGCTGTGGATTATCTGACAAATCCTCGTAGCTCAACCGCAGAGGGCGAATACCCTGCGTATCGAACCAAACATCCCATGCGTCATCAAATGCTTGCAGCATTTCCATGCGGGCGGTGATGGTTGCTTCGCTGTAGCCCTCCGGTTCAGTCGGCTCCCTTCCGGTTGTCCCGTCGAAAATCGGCGATGGTCTTGAAGTTTGGTTGCAGACGCTTGAGGAGCCAGATCACCTCAATGCTGCGATAAGTCTCAGCTTCCAAACGTCGGCTTGAGCGCGTCCGGTCCAAATAACCGTAGATGTAAAGTTTAAGCAGATCGGCGGGGTTATAGCCTGGCCGGCCTGTTGACTTGGGCATCGCCCTAACGAAACCTGCGTCCCCAAGATCGAGTTCATTCACAAATGCCTCAATGAACCGAACCGGGTTTGCTGGGCCGACGTAGTCATCGAGGCTTTCGGATAAAAGCAACATCTGCTCGCGAGAAGTCCGATTATTTGTGCCATGTCCAAGTATACCACCTGAACCGCCAAGCGGGAATCCTAGAGTTTCCACACAGTCTGCATAGGGTGGTGACACTTCCGCCATGGGGGGTGTTAGCCAGGACAAACGCTGAAAACAATATGCCGTACCTCATGTTGATCGCGCCTCACATTAATGATGAGAATTATG
>NZ_JBAUHO010000026.1:0-3735 GCF_049680325.1 Planktotalea sp. | reverse complement strand
CTTTTTGCGTCTTTCAAACACATCAGCAGGAGGCACGCATGGCAGACGCAGCCATTCATGGCCATGAACACGAAGACAATCGCGGATTCTTTACCCGCTGGTTCATGTCCACCAACCACAAAGATATCGGTATCCTTTATCTCTTTACCGCAGCGATCGTTGGCTTCATCTCCGTTGCCTTCACAGTTTACATGCGCTTGGAGCTTATGGAGCCTGGCGTTCAGTATATGTGCCTTGAAGGCGCGCGCATGTTTGCGGATGCTGCCAGCGAATGTACGCCAAACGGCCACCTCTGGAACGTTCTAATCACAGGCCACGGCATCTTGATGATGTTCTTCGTTGTGATTCCTGCGCTCTTCGGCGGTTTTGGTAACTACTTCATGCCATTGCAAATCGGCGCGCCTGACATGGCGTTCCCACGGATGAACAACCTGTCCTACTGGATGTATGTTGCAGGTACGACGCTGGCGGTTTGCTCCGTTCTGGCGCCGGGCGGCAACGACCAGCTTGGCTCCGGTGTGGGCTGGGTTCTATACCCACCGCTCTCCGTTCGTGAAGGCGGCATGTCCATGGACCTCGCGATCTTCGCGGTGCACGTTTCCGGTGCCAGCTCGATCCTTGGCGCGATCAACATGATTACCACCTTCCTGAACATGCGCACACCGGGCATGACCCTGTTCAAAGTGCCACTGTTCTCATGGTCGATCTTTGTGACATCATGGCTTATCCTTCTGTCCTTGCCGGTTCTGGCGGGCGCGATCACCATGTTGCTGACGGACCGTAACTTTGGAACAACCTTCTTTGATCCAGCAGGCGGCGGCGATCCGATCCTTTACCAGCACATTCTCTGGTTCTTCGGCCACCCAGAAGTTTACATCATTATTCTTCCGGGCTTCGGTATCATCAGCCATGTCATCGCGACATTCTCTCGCAAACCGGTCTTTGGTTACCTGCCAATGGTTTGGGCGATCATCGCGATTGGTGCACTCGGGTTCGTCGTTTGGGCGCACCACATGTACACGGTTGGTATGTCCCTGACGCAGCAGTCCTACTTCATGCTGGCGACAATGGTCATTGCGGTTCCAACCGGTGTTAAGGTCTTCTCTTGGATCGCCACAATGTGGGGCGGCTCAATCGAATTCAAAACACCTATGCTTTGGGCGTTTGGCTTCTTGTTCCTCTTCACCGTCGGCGGCGTGACAGGCATCGTTCTGTCCCAAGCAGCTGTGGACCGTGCATACCACGACACCTACTACGTCGTTGCGCACTTCCACTACGTGATGAGCCTTGGAGCGGTCTTCGCGATCTTCGCGGGCATCTACTTCTACTTCCCCAAGATGTCTGGCCGCATGTACCCTGAATGGGCAGGCAAGCTGCACTTCTGGGCGATGTTCATCGGTGCAAACCTGACCTTCTTCCCACAGCACTTCTTGGGTCGTCAGGGCATGCCACGTCGTTACATCGATTATCCTGAAGCATTTGCTTACTGGAACTATGTCTCCTCATGGGGCGCGTTCCTGTCCTTCGCATCTTTCGTCTTCTTCATTGTCGTTATCCTCTACTCCCTGCGCGCGGGCGCAAAGGTGACAGAGAACAACCCATGGAACGAATATGCGGACACGCTGGAGTGGACACTGCCGTGCCCACCCCCGGAGCATACTTTCGAAATTCTTGCAAAGCAGGAAGATTGGGACAAAACACCAGCGCATTAAGCGTCGGCGTTTAACCTAAGAACAGACAAAGCCCCGACGCATCCCGTCGGGGCTTTATTTTTGAGTACCATGCAATTCCCAAACGAGTCCCCAAGCCAAACGCACTATGCCCTATCAATGGTCCAATACATCGCCTGATGGCCCTCGCACGCTCACGCTCTGGCCTCACCAGTCATTGCCCCCGAAGGGCATGGCAGCCTTTGTGCTTGCGACCTTCACAATGATTACCCTGCCCCTCTTTGGTTTACTTGGCACCAAATTGCTCTGGGCGCTGCTGCCTTTCCTGCTGATGGCGGTCTTCGGCATCTGGTACGCGCTGACACGCTCTTACAAAGACAGACGAATCCTCGAGACACTTACCCTGACAACAGAACGCACCCGCCTTGATCGCATCAACCCGCGCGCGCCGGATCAACATTGGGAATGCAACACTTACTGGGTAAAGGTCAGTCTTCACCCGACAGATGGCCCCGTGCCAAACTACATCACCCTCACCGGCAACGGACGAGACGTTGAAATCGGAGCGTTTTTAAGCGAAGAGGAACGCATCACCCTTTACGGTGAGCTCAGCGCCAATTTGCGCGCTCCTTTCTAAGACAGGCACCCCGCATATGCATGAACAAGCCCAGCTCGCAAAGCTACGCCGCGCGCTTATCCGGCAGGTTGCCCGCTTCGGCGGCGCATCGGTGCTGCGCAAGCTTGCGATGAGCAAAGCCGAAGCGGCCGCACTCGCACTGCGTTCTTGTCAGAAAGCTGGCGCGCCCGCCCCTGTCACAACCTTTGCCATTCCGCTCGTCGGGGCGCATCAGGTCAGCGACTGGTCCATCATCGAAGCCACCCTGGCACGCACGCTCAAAGGGCTGATTGCCCAAAGCGATCCGAATTGGCGCGCCGTGATCTGCTCGCAAACCTGCCCTGACGCTGTTGCGCTGGATCCACGTATAACACACCTGCCGTTTGACACGCCCGTTGAAGGCCACGACAAGGTCGCCAAACTACAAACGCTCACCCGTCATTGCCTGAAAGATAGCCCGCAATCCGGTTTCTTCATGCCGCTTGACGGCGATGATCTGCTGCACCGTGATTTCGTTCAAACACTACACAAAAAGCCGACGCATGGCATGCTGGTCTGTGCAGGCTACATCGTAAATGCTGCAAGCGGCCGCGTCGGCCTAACCCGGGATCGCAGCCTTGGCGCGCTAGGGCAAAAACCGTTCTGGAAGTTTTGCGGCAGCTGCATGGCCCTACCCGTCGGCTCTGCACCCGAAGCGGAGGCCGGCTTTTTCGCAGCGCTAAGCGAGCACGAACACAGGCTCTACCCCTACCTCGCGGAACTCGCAGGTTATCGGCTGCACCACAGTCAGACACCGCGCGCACTCTACATTATCAATCATGGTGAAAACTTCGAAAGCCGCCGGGGTCGCGGCGGCTTTAAACAGCGCTTTGTAGAACGCTTTGCTGTTAGTAACCCAGATCAGCTCGCAGAACTGATAAAGGCTTTCCCGGGATCAGAAACCCTGATTAACCCGCGCACAGACGCGTCTTAACGACAGGCCCGACAGCACCGAAATCCATCTGGCCGGTGTATTTGGATTTTAGAATCCCCATCACCTTGCCCATATCGCGAATTGATTCTGCACCAACCTCTGCGATGGCCTCATTCACAGCCTCGACAACTTCGTCATCTTCAAGCTGGCGCGGCAGGAATTCTTCGATCACTTTGATCTCCGAGCGCTCGCGCTCTGCCAGATCAATCCGCCCGCCTTCTTCATAGGCGCGTGCGCTTTCAAGGCGTTGCTTGGCCATTTTGCCAAGGATGCCAAGAACTTCGTCCTCGCCGACGCCTTCGTCCCGCCCCTCGGCGCGCGCATCAATATCGCGATCCTTGATAGCTGCGTTAACCAAACGAAGCGTCGAAAGGCGGTCAGCCGCCTTGTCACGCATTGCTTGCTTTAGTGCTGCGCTGATTTTATCTCGCATAACGTTTTCCAAACCCATCCCCTGGCTGGTGAGAGCCTTGGAC
>NZ_JBAUHO010000025.1:0-9498 GCF_049680325.1 Planktotalea sp. | reverse complement strand
CCTATGATCCATCGACCCAAAACCGTCAGGAAACGCTCGATCACATGATCGAAACACTCGAAGCGTTGCAAGCAGCTGTGGATGCAGGGAAAATTCGTGCGTTTGGCCTATCCAACGAAAGCGCATGGGGCACCTCTGAATGGTTGCGTCTGTCCGAGGCAGGCCATGGCCCGCGCGTGGCGTCAATGCAGAACGAATACTCGCTTCTGTGCCGCCTCTATGACACGGATATGGCCGAGCTGAGCGTGAATGAAGATGTCGGCCTGCTGGCGTTTTCGCCGCTGGCGACGGGCTTGTTGACAGGGAAATACCAGAACGGTGCAATCCCCGATGGATCACGCCGCTCTTTTGTTGATGGCCTCGGGGGGCGCATTACCGATCGCGTCTGGCCTGCGGTTGATGCCTATCTCGCGATTGCGCAGAAACACGGGCTCGACCCCGTGCATATGGCGCTGGCATGGTGCCGCACACGTCCCTTTATGGCCTCTGCCATTTTCGGCGCAACGCGCACTGCGCAGCTGGAACACGCGCTCAAAAGTGTTGACGTTACTCTCGGCCAAGAGGTCTTGGACGATATCACCCAAGCGCATCGTGCCCATCCAATGGTCTATTGATGGAACAACTGGGCTTTAATCTTGGGGCAGAGCCTTTGCCCGAAGTCGCGCCCGCGTTCAAAGGGGCTGCTGATTTCGCGCGGCACCTGAATGGATGGCTCGGTGCATCGCAAAAGGCGGCCAAACTGTTCGCCCATCCAATCGAAACACCGCTCGGGACGATGGTGGCGATCTGCGATGCCACGCATCTGCACCTGCTGGAGTTTGCAGACCGTAAAGAACTGCCCAAAGAGCTTGCCAAACTTGCGGCACATGTTGGTGTGATCGCGCCGGGGCAATCCAAAGTGACGCGTCAGGTGCAAGAGCAACTCGCACGTTACTTTGCAGGCAAACTTAAAGACTTCGATCTGCCCTTGGCGCTGCATGGCACAGAGTTCACGACATCGGTCTGGCGCGCGCTGCAAGCCATACCATATGGCGAAACCCGCAGCTACGGCGCGCAGGCCGAAGCGCTTGGAAACCCGACCGCGACCCGCGCCGTCGCCCGCGCCAACGGATCAAACCAGATCGCTATTGTTATCCCGTGCCACCGCGTCATTGGCGCTGATGGCGCGCTGACGGGCTATGCTGGCGGGGTCTGGCGCAAGCGCGCATTGTTGGAGCTGGAAGCGGGGTAACGCGGGCGAGTGCCCGTTTCTAACGGTGCATCAAGCCCCGTAAACGGCCTTGCGCGCGATTTCTTTGATATCACCGTAGTAGATATCCAGATCCAGCATCTGATGGCGGCTCAGTGTTTCAAGCTCGGTCACAGTTTCACGGTATTTAGCGGCCTTCGCAGCGCGCTGTTTCATAGTTTCAATCAAGGTCATCATAGCCTTGTCCTTTCTTTTTCTTTTCATCCTCCCGATATCGCTACGCTGTTAGCGCTAAACAAGCCGTGCAAAACGCATGCCTGCAATGCACGTGGCGCATCGCGACACGCGCCGTCGCTTTTTCGCTTTCGCACAATCCCAATTCGCGGCAACGTGGCGCAAACACGTTAAGGAGTCCGCATCGTGCCACTCACCATGAACCGCGAAGTATTCATCACCGCTGCCATCACCGGTTCTGGCGGCACGCAAGACCGCAGCCCGCATGTGCCGCGCTCGCCCCAGCAAATAGCAGACAGTGCGATTGACGCAGCAAAAGCGGGGGCCGCCGTCGTGCATTGCCATGTGCGTGATCCTGAAACGGGTGCGCCCTCGCGCGATCTCGCGCTTTACCGCGAAGTTACCGATCGTATTCGTGCATCAGAGGTGGACGTCGTCCTGAACCTGACCGCAGGCATGGGCGGGGACATCATCTTTGGCAACACGGAATCTCCGTTCCCTACAGTTGCAGGCACCGACATGGTCGGCGCAACCGAACGTGTCGCGCATGTGGCCGAATGCCTGCCTGAAATCTGCACGCTGGATTGCGGCACGATGAACTTCGCAGAAGCCGATTACGTCATGACCAACACCCCCGGCATGCTGACAGCAATGGGCACGATGATGACCAAGCTGGGTGTCAAACCAGAAATCGAGGCCTTCGACACAGGCCACCTGTGGTATGCCAAGCAACTGGTCAAGGACGGCGTCCTTGAAAGCCCCGCACTCGTGCAGCTTTGCATGGGCGTACCTTGGGGCGCACCCGATGATCTAAACACCTTCATGGCGATGGTGAACAACGTGCCCGACGACTGGACCTTCTCTGCGTTTGGCCTAGGTCGTAACCAGATGGCCTATGTGGCAGCCGCTGTTCTGGCAGGGGGCAATGTGCGCGTCGGGCTAGAGGATAACCTCTGGCTGGATAAAGGCGTGCTTGCCACCAACGCACAGCTTGTAGAGCGCTCTGTCACGATTATTGAAAACATGGGCGCGCGGGTGATCGGACCAGAAGAAGTCCGCGCCAAACTCGGCCTGACCAAGCGCGCTCCTAAATCATAAGGAGCGCATCATGCGCAAAATCACAGCACTGCTGAGCACTCTCATGGCGCTGCTTGCAGCCTTGCCCGCAAATGCCGAGCGTTACCGCGATCGTTCAGTTCCGATGGCGAGCGTCGCCGCGTTGGATCTCAATCGCTATCTTGGCAAATGGTACGAAATCGCACGCTTTCCCAATCGGTTCGAAAAGGGCTGCGTGGGCGTCACAGCAGAATACTCCCTGCGCACGGACGGAGACATTCGCGTCCTGAACACATGCCGCAAGGGCGCTCTGGACGGGCCGGTTGAACAGGCCGATGGCAGCGCGCGGCTTGAAGGGCCAGGTCAGCTTTCCGTCACGTTCGTGCCTTGGCTGCCTTTTGCGCGCGGCGATTATTGGGTGCTTTATGTCAGCCCGGGCTACGACCTTGCGGTGGTCGGTGCGCCTAAAGGAACGACAGGTTGGATACTTGCCCGCACGCCGGAAATCAGCGCGCAAAAGCGGCAGGTGGCAGAAGGCATTCTGACTAAAAACGGTTACGATATCAACAAATTAGAAGACGTTCTTCAGAAGTAGGATCACATTATGACGAAGCAGGCAGCAATCATTGGTGGCGGCGTAATCGGCGGCGGTTGGGCTGCCCGCTTTTTGTTAAGCGGATGGGACGTGCGTGTCTTTGATCCCGACCCCGAGGCCAAGCGAAAGATTGGCGAAGTGCTCGCAAACGCGCGCCGCTCGCTCCCGGGCTTGTTCGAAACCGCGCTGCCCGAGGAAGGCAGTCTCAGCTTTCATGACACGCTGGAAGAGGCGGTCAGCGGTGCAATCTGGGTGCAGGAAAGCGTGCCCGAGCGGCTCGATCTCAAGCAGAAGGTCTACACGTCCTTGATGGAGCATTGTGCTCAAAGTGCAGTCATCGGCTCTTCGACCTCCGGCTTCAAACCGTCCGAACTTCAGGAAGGCACAGCGCGCCCTGAACAGATCGTCGTCGCCCATCCGTTCAACCCCGTCTACCTGCTGCCGCTGGCCGAACTGGTGACAACCGAAAAGAACACGCCGGATGTCATTGCAAAAGCCAAGGAAATTCTAAGTGCAATCGGCATGCACCCGCTGCACGTCAAAAAAGAAATCGACGCTCACATTGCTGATCGCTTCCTAGAAGCAGTCTGGCGCGAGGCGCTTTGGCTCGTCAAGGACGGCATAGCCACAACCGAAGAAATCGACGACGCAATCCGCTATGGCTTTGGCATTCGCTGGGCGCAGATGGGCCTGTTCGAAACTTACCGCGTCGCGGGCGGCGAGGCGGGGATGAAGCATTTCATGGCCCAATTCGGCCCCGCGCTTCAATGGCCGTGGACAAAACTGATGGACGTGCCCGAGTTCACGGACGAGCTTGTCGATCTGATCGCGGGCCAGTCGGACGCGCAATCGGGTCACCATTCCATCCGCGAGCTTGAGCGCATTCGCGACAACAATCTCGTCGCCATGATGCGTGCATTGAAAACGCAGGATTGGGGTGCAGGCGCGCTTTTGAATGCGCAGGACAAACACCTTGGCGCGAATGCGCCCGAAATCGACGAAACCCGGCCCATTGTCACCGTGCGCCGCGCCATTCCGCTCGATTGGACCGATTATAACGGCCACATGAACGAAGCGCGCTATCTACAGGCCTTTTGCGATGCGACAGACCGTTTGATGGAAATCATCGGTTGTGACGCGGAATACATCTCGACAGGCGGGTCATACTTTACTGCCGAAACCCACATCCGCCACCTCGACGAAGTCCACGCAGGCGCACGGATCGAGGTCCGCACGCAGGTCTTGCTGGGCGAGGGCAAGAAGATGCAGCTTTGGCACGAAATGTATGAGGGCGAGCGCCTGCTCGCCACGGGCGAACATATGCTCATCCACGTCGACCTTGAAACGCGCCGCCCATCCATACCAGGGCCATCAATCAAGGCGAACCTGACACGTATTGCAACGGCCCACGCAAACCTATCCAAACCCGCGGGAATAGGGGCATCTGTTGGTGTGCGCGCATGAAAACTGCGCTCATCACCGCCGGGGCAAACGGCATTGGCAAGGCCATGGCGCTGGCCTTTGAAGACGCGGGATTCAACGTCTGGATAACGGACGTTGATGAAAATTCGCTTAACGCTTGCCCGAAGAACTGGCAGCGCAGCGTGGTTGATGTGTCAAATGAACCTCAAATGATGCAGCTCTTCGCTGATATCAAAGCGCAATGGGGTGCGCCCGATGTGGTCTGCGCCAATGCTGGTATCGCAGGGCCAACCGCAAAAATCGAAGACGTGGACCTCACCGACTGGAACGCCTGCCTTGGCATCACCCTTGGCGGTGCTTTCCTGACGGCGAAATACGCCGCACCTTTGATGAAGGCGCAGGGGCAGGGTGCAATGATCCTGACCTCCTCTACCGCGGGTCAGCACGGCTACCCCAATCGCGCACCCTATGCGGCGGCGAAATGGGGCGTGATCGGCTTGATGAAAACCCTCGCGATGGAGCTTGGACCACATGGCATCCGCGTCAACGCGATCTGCCCAGGAGCCGTCGAGGGCCCGCGCATGGAAGGCGTGTTAGAGCGTGAAGCCAAGGCCAAAGGCATGACCCGCGATCAGGTCTACAAAGGCTATGCTGGCGGGACGTCCATGGGGTCTTTTGTAACGGCAGAGGATATCGCTCATATGGCTGTCTTTCTGGGCGGTGAGGGCGCACGCCTTGTCTGTGGCCAGGTCATCGCCGTTGACGGGCATACCGAAAATCCGGATCCGAAAATCTAGTCTAGCCTAGCTGCAATCGCAGTCCCGGCGGCCCATCCGCTGGACCATGCCCATTGGAAATTATATCCGCCTAACCAACCTGTTACATCCAATGCTTCACCTATCACATAAAGTCCGCTTTGCGCCTTCGCCTCCATGGTTTTCGACGAAATACCATCGGTATCAACGCCGCCCAAGGTAACCTCTGCTGTGCGATACCCCTCGCTTCCCGTCGGGCGCTGCTCCCAACTGCGAAGCTGATCGCAGAGCGCCTCCAGTGCCTTGTCGGATTGATCCCCGATGCGCCCGCTGATGGCGAATTCCTGCATCAGATGTTGCACCAGACGCGCCGGAAAACGCTGCGTCAGAACGGTGCTCACATCACGCTTGCCTTGCTCGGTGCGCGCGCTGCGCAGCTGCTCGAACAGGGTGCCGCTTGGGTCAATATCCAATGTAACACTGTCGCCCTCTTTCCAATAGGACGATGCTTGTAAAATCGCAGGTCCCGACAATCCGCGATGGGTGAACAGCACAGCCTCATCAAAACCCGTACCGCCCGCCGTAACCCTTGCAGGAACCGCAACGCCGGAGATCGGCGCATAGCGCTGATCGGAAAACGTTAGCGGCACAAGGGCGGGGCGCGTCTCTGTGATCTTTAGAGCGAACTGGCGCGCAACATCATAGGCATAACCGCTTGCGCCCATCTTCGGGATCGACTTGCCGCCACTGGCCAACACCAAATTGCGCGCGCTTACTTCAGCAAGCGCCCCGTCACGTTCAATGCTCAAAACATAGCGCGATCCATCAAAACGAACCTCGCGCACAGAACTTTGCAACCAAAGCTGCGCACCAACCTTTGTCATTTCATCCAGAAGCATGGCAACAATCTGCTTGGCGCTGCCATCGCAAAACAGCTGGCCCAAAGTCTTTTCGTGCCAGTCAATCTTGTGCCGTGCGATCAGATCAAGAAAGTCCCATTGCGTATATCGCTTTAACGCCGATTTGCAAAAATGCGGGTTTTTCGAGATAAAATTAGCCGAAGAGGTTCCCAAATTTGTGAAATTGCAACGTCCGCCGCCAGAAATGCGGATCTTCTCACCTGCGGCTTTAGCGTGATCGACAACCAACACCTGCCCGCCACAATGGGCGGCGCACATCATTCCCGCAGCGCCTGCACCAATGATTACGGTGTCAAATTCCATACAAAACCACCTCAAGAAGAATCCTGTCTTCCTCTCTCTCACAAATATCCCCGCCGGAGGCAAACCGCATGGCCCACGGCCATGCTAAAAAAGCATGCCGCCCCGCGGCATTCCGCTTAATCGCAAAGAACACTGGCAATCGAATCACTGATTCGCTACATTGCCCCCAGATCCTGAATAACAGGACATACTCGAGGCAACGATCAGCGGTGATCTATGACAGAAATGGTCTATGGCAGCGTCCCTGTGCGGGATGGCGAGCCGGTGCTGCCGAAATGGTGGCGTACAGTCGACAAATGGTCGATGTCGTGCATTCTCATCCTGTTCGGGATCGGCATTTTGCTTGGTCTTGCGGCGTCGCCGCCTTTGGCTGCGAAGAACGGATTTGATCCGTTCCACTATGTTCAAAGGCAGGCTTTCTTTGGCGGGCTCGCGCTCACGGCGATGTTCATCACCTCGATGCTTAGCCCTGTTGTTGTGCGCCGCCTTGCGGTTCTTGGCTTTCTGTTTGCCTTTATCGCGCTGATTTTACTTCCGTTTTTTGGTACGGACTTCGGTAAAGGGGCAACGCGCTGGTATTCACTGGGCTTTGCTTCGGTGCAGCCTTCGGAATTCCTCAAGCCCGGTTTTATCGTTGTTGCCGCTTGGATGATGGCCGCCTCGCAAGAGATCGGCGGACCGCCCGGGCGGCTTTGGTCCTTTATGCTGACCGTGACAATCGTGCTGATCCTCGCGATGCAGCCTGATTTCGGTCAGGCTTCGCTGGTGCTGTTTGGGTGGGGCGTCATGTATTTCGTGGCCGGTGCGCCGATGACGCTGTTGCTCGGGATGGCAGGGCTGGTCGTTGCTGGCGGTATGCTTGCCTACAACAGTTCTGAACATTTCGCGCGCCGCATCGACGGCTTTCTGTCCACAGATGTGGATCCGACGACACAACTGGGGTACGCAACCAACGCTATTCGCGAGGGCGGGTTCTTTGGCGTCGGCGTGGGCGAGGGGGAAGTCAAATGGTCCCTTCCCGATGCGCATACAGATTTCATTATCGCGGTTGCCGCTGAAGAGTACGGGCTGATTTTGGTTCTTTGTATTATCGCAGTTTACGCCAGCATCATCGTACGCTCGCTGCTGCGTTTGATGCGCGAACGTGATCCCTTCATCCGTCTCGCAGGCACAGGCCTGGCTTGCATGTTCGCAGTTCAGGCGATGATTAACATGGGCGTTGCGGTTCGCCTGCT
Source organism: Planktotalea sp. (assembly GCF_049680325.1). Taxonomy (GTDB): domain Bacteria; phylum Pseudomonadota; class Alphaproteobacteria; order Rhodobacterales; family Rhodobacteraceae; genus Planktotalea. The sequence continues at coordinate 1,789 of NZ_JBAUHO010000025.1, read as the reverse complement.
GCCTGCAAAGGGCATGACATTGCCATTCGTCAGCTACGGCGGCTCTTCCCTGATCGCGGGGGGGATTGCAGTCGGCATGCTTTTGGCCTTTACCCGCACGCGGCCGCAGGGCCAAATCGGGGACATTCTTCGGGGACGTACAAGATGAGTGATAAAGCGCCGCTTCTTGTTATCGCGGCAGGTGGAACGGGGGGGCATATGTTCCCCGCGCAAGCACTGGCAGAAGTCATGCTTCACAAGGGCTGGCGGGTGAAACTCAGCACCGATGCGCGCGGCGCGCGTTATACGGGCGGCTTTCCACATACTGTAGAGATCGAACAGATCGCCAGCGCAACATTTGCGCGCGGCGGTCTTTTGGCCAAGCTGGCTGTGCTCCCGCGTATTGCGGGCGGTGTCCTCAGTTCGGTCTTCAAGATGCTGGGCGATAAGCCTGCTGTCGTTGTCGGCTTTGGCGGCTACCCATCCATTCCCGCGCTTGCGGCGGCAACCATTTTGCGCCGCCCGCGAATGATTCACGAACAAAACGGCGTGCTGGGCCGGGTCAATCAGGTCTTTGCCAAACGTGTAGATAGCATTGCCTGCGGCACATGGCCCACAACTCTGCCCGACGGTATCGAGGGGTTTCATACTGGCAATCCGGTGCGTGCGAGCGTGCTCGAGCGTGCCGGTGCTGGCTACATCCCGCCCGGTGATTATCCGATGAGCCTTTTGGTAATGGGCGGCTCGCAAGGGGCGCGCATTCTGTCTGATGTTGTGCCACCCGCAATTGCCGCGCTGCCGATGGACATTCTGCAAAACCTGCGCGTGTCGCACCAGGCGCGCGACGAGGACGGGCAGCGCGTTGCGCAGTTTTATGCAGATCACGGCATCAGTGCCGATGTGCAGCCCTTTTTTCATGATGTGCCAACCCGCATGAGCGAAGCACAACTGGTTATTTCCCGCGCTGGCGCGTCTTCTGTTGCAGATATCTCTGTCATTGGTCGCCCTTCGATCCTTGTTCCTTTCGCAGCTGCAACCGCCGATCATCAAAGCGCCAACGCGCGCGGATTGGTTGAGACAGGCGGCGCGATCCTGATCCCTGAAAGTGCCTTTGATGTTGACGCTTTGAGCGAGCAACTTGTGATGGTGCTGTCCAATCCTGCGGGTGCCGAGCAAATGGCGCAGGCCGCGCTGTCATGTGGCAAGCCTGACGCGACCCAACAACTTGTTGCGCTGGTGGAGCACCTCGCGACAAAGACCAAATGAAAGATCTGACGATGAACGCAGCCCAAACCATGAGCCCACCCACCAAACTTCCCGGCGATGTTGGTCCGATCCATTTTGTTGGCATCGGTGGCATTGGCATGTCTGGCATTGCAGAAGTTCTGCTGAACCATGGCTATGTTGTCCAAGGCTCTGATCTGCGTACATCGCCGATCACGGATCGTCTGGAAAAGCTGGGCGGACATATTTTCGTGGGTCAAAAGGCCGAAAATCTGGAAAGCGCAGAGGTCGTCGTGATCTCCTCTGCAATCAAGCCGGGCAATCCCGAACTGGACGAGGCGCGCCGCCGTGGCCTGCCTGTCGTGCGCCGCGCTGAAATGCTGGCGGAACTGATGCGCCTTAAGCTGAACATTGCAGTTGCAGGTACGCACGGCAAAACCACGACAACGACGATGGTTGCGACTTTGCTTGATGCGGGCAAGTTTGACCCGACCGTTGTGAATGGCGGCATCATTCATGCATATGGCTCGAACGCGCGTATGGGGCAGGGCGAATGGATGGTTGTGGAAGCGGATGAAAGCGACGG
>NZ_JBAUHO010000024.1:0-12369 GCF_049680325.1 Planktotalea sp. | reverse complement strand
CCCTGAGGTATTTTTAGACCAAAGAAGCATGATTGAGGTCATACTCTTGCCAAATCCGCCAGCTAAGCGGATGTTATGGAAAAAAGGTGTGACGGATGAGTGAGCAAGTGCAGCGTGTGAAACGGCGACGGGTGTTTTATATCCCGGGCTATGATCCGTTTCATCCAAGGCGCTACCGCGAACTTTATCGTAAAGAAAGCGCCGCGCAGAGCGCCATTTCCGGCTATGAGATCGCTTTGAAGCCAAAACAGGGCAAAGGGCCCTATGGCTGGCATGTGAGCGCCAAAATCGATGCGTGCGATGTCGAGAGCGAGATCGAAGTGCTGTATTGGGCCGATATGGTCAAATCCAGCATGAACATGGGCATTGCCGCAACCTACGCGGTGCTGGCGCAGACGGCGTGGATTTACATCAGCAGCGGTGCCTTGTGGCGGTTGATGCGATTGCGCAAAGGGCCAGTGATTGCTGCGCTATATCCTGTCGGATTTTTGCTGGTGCAGGCGTTGCTGGCCTGGCTGGCAGCCTACGGGATTGCGAGCGGTGTTCAGATGTTTGTGCCGGGACTTGTCGGTAAGCTGATTGGCTGGACGCTGGGCGGCGTGCTGGCCTATGGCATTCTTGATTTCTTCCGCCGCAAGGATAACAAGTTCTTCGCGTATTACCTCATGCATGATTACGCCTATTCCGCGCGCACGCGCGGGGCCAATCCGCCAGAGCTGGAAGCGCGTATGGAGGAATTTGTCGCGCGCATATCAGAAGCGCTTGAGGCGGAAATTGATGAGGTTCTGGTCATTGGTCATTCATCCGGCGCGCATATCGGCGTGTCCGTCTTGGCGGATCTGCTGCGCAGCAAGGAGCTGCGCGCGGATGGTCCAGAGCTGAGTTTTCTCACTTTGGGACAAGTCGTGCCGATGGTTTCGTTTTTGCCCGACGCATGGCGCCTGCGCGCTGATCTGGCCTTTATGGCGGTGCAAGAGCGCCCGTTCTGGGTGGATGTGACAGCCCCCGGAGACGGCTGTGCTTTTGCGCTTTGTGATCCTGTAAGCGTCACGGGCGTCGCACCAGCAGACAAGAAGCAACCTTTGGTCTTTTCGGCCGCCTTCACCCAGTCTTTAAGCCCGCAGAGGTGGGGCGAGCTACGGTGGCGGTTCTTTAGGCTACATTTTCAATATCTTTGCGCTTTTGATGCGCCAAAGGACTATGATTATTTCCAGATCACCGCTGGTCCGATGACATTGCTTGAGCGTTATCATGGTCGTCCACCATCCAAGAGCCGGATCGAAACACCCGTGAACCGTTTCCGTTCGCTCGCGCCATGACGGCCCCCATCCTTCCGCCAAAGCCAAAAGCGCGCGCAGAGAAGGTGACCCTGCGCCAATACGTGCGGCTGTTTCGCGAGGATATCCTGTCTGCCCAGCCTGCAAAGCTATACCGCGCATGGATGGCCGAGTTTCGCACGCCGTTCTTTCGATCCTTTCTAATCAACCAGCCCGATCTGTTGAAAACGGTTCTGAAGGAACGTCCCGATGACTTCCCGAAAAGCGGGCGGATCAGCGAAGGACTACGTCCCTTGCTCGGTCAAAGCGTGTTTTTGACAAATGGTGACACATGGAAACGACAACGCCGCATTATTGATCCGGCGTTTGAGGGCGGACGCCTGCGCGAAACGTTTCCAGCCATGTGGGAGGCCTCGCAAGCGGCTGTGAAACGCTTGGAAGCGTTTGAGGGGGGCGAGGTCGAAATCGAAGAGCATACGAGCCATGCGGCGGCGGACGTGATTTTTCGCACGTTGTTTTCGATCCCGATCGAGCACGAGATCGCCGCAGAAGTCTTTCACGAATTTCGCGCGTATCAGCGCAGCCAGCCGATCCTGAATGTTGCTGCGTTCATTCCCTTGCCGCGCTGGATGCCACGATTTTTCCGCTCTGGCACGCGCGCCTCTGCGGCAAAAATTCGGGGATTGATTACGCAACTGACGTCAAAGCGCATGGCCGAGATCGAAGCGGGCAGCGCGCCTGATGATCTGGCGACAAAGATCATGACAACAAGCGATCCTGTAACGGGGGAGCGGTTCTCGACCGAAGAAATGGTTGACCAAGTTGCGATCTTCTTTTTGGCCGGCCATGAAACCAGCGCCTCTGCTTTGGCCTGGACGTTATATCTGATGGCACAGTTTCCCGAATGGCAGGACAAGGTCGCACAGGAGGCCGCTATTGGTCTGAGCAATGATTTTTCCGCCGTATCCAAGCTACGTATCGCGCGGGATGTGTTTCGAGAAGCGCTACGGCTTTATCCACCCGTGCCGATGATGGTGCGCGAGAATACATGTCCAGAGAAATTCCGCGAACGCGATGTGAATGTCGGTAGCCAGATCGTCCTGAGCCCATGGCACTTGCATCGCCATGAGCGGCTTTGGGACAATCCGGACGGGTTTGATCCTGCGCGTTTCGGAACCGAAAATGGCAAGAGTTGTCTGCGCGATGCCTATATGCCGTTTTCTGCGGGAAGCCGTGTGTGCACCGGGGCGGGGTTTGCAATGGTTGAAGGGGTGTTGATCCTGTCGATGATCCTGCGCCGTTACCGTGTGACGCTGACAAACAGGCCAGCGCCAGAGCCGGTCGCGCATCTTACGGTGCGTGCAAAAGACGGGATTTGGTTGCGATTGGAGCCTAGAGATGCGGCTCGGAACGGATGATATTGCACGCGCAATCAATCCGTGGTCGTTGTCCTGTAATGATCCAGAACGAACAGGCGAATAGCAGAGGCAAGGCCGCAGTCACTGCCGCGAATCGCATCAATTTCAGCCGCTAAGTCGTTGATTGCACGGTTTTTGTCGCGCGCGATGTCGCGGAACGAATCCCAAAAAGCATCCTCTAGAGACACCGAAGTACGGTGGCCCTTTAAGGTTAGACTGCGTTTTTGGGGGCGCTGCATCATCGGCTTAATAAATGGCCGCGCTGAGTGCCGCTTTCAGCTGCGCGATGATAAGCGTTCAGGATTCGCGCCAATGTACCCGAGTCGCGCTTAAGATAGCGGCGCGCTTGGCGGATTGCGATCATCTGTGCGCTTGGCACTTCGCGGTTTTTCTCAACTTGAGACATTAGGCACTCTCACAACAAATAGATTCGAAGCTTTGTGCCAGAGAAATGAGGCGAGAATTTGATGCTAATTCTAATTATCTTCGTCGCGCTTCGCACCATTGTGCTTTAGCGTCGATAGCTTGTTTTGTGCCTGTGCAAGCTCGCGCTCGGCTTTGCTTAGCCCGTGGAGTGCAGCATTTTGATCTGCGCGCGCCGTTTTCTCAGCGCGCGCTTTTTGTTTACGAAACCGATTTAGATTTACCGGTTTACCCATTTACTTTGGGCCAATCATATCTTCTGGACGTACAACGCGGTCAAAGGTTTCTTCGTCCACAAATCCCAGCGCAATCGCTTCTTCTTTAAGGGTCGTGCCGTTTTTATGCGCAGTCTTGGCAACCTTGGTCGCGTTGTCATAACCGATTGTAGGAGCAAGGGCCGTTACCAGCATCAGGCTTTCCTTCATCAGCTTTTCGATGCGCGGCTCGTTCGCTTGCGTGCCGTTCAACATACGCTCGGTAAAGCTGGACGTCGCATCACCAAGAAGTTGCATGGATTGCAACAGGTTATAGCTCATCATCGGGTTATAGACGTTCAGTTCGAAGTGACCTTGCGAGCCTGCGAATTTGATTGCAGCGTCGTTGCCCATCACGTGGGCGGCGACCTGTGTCAACGCTTCGGCCTGCGTCGGGTTCACTTTACCCGGCATGATCGAAGAACCCGGCTCGTTTTCGGGCAGGATCAACTCGCCCAGGCCAGAGCGTGGGCCAGAGCCAAGCAAACGCATGTCAGAGGCTATCTTGTAGCAAGAGCCCGCAACCGTCGCCAAAGCACCCGACATGAAGACCATGGCGTCATGGGCGGCGAGAGCCTCGAATTTGTTCGGCGCGGTGACAAAGGGCAGGTCGGTGATGTCGGCCATGTGGGCCGCAACGGTTTCGCCCCAGCCGTGCTTGGTGTTCAGGCCTGTGCCAACAGCAGTGCCGCCTTGGGCCAGTTCGTAAATACCGGGCAGGCAAAGTTCAACACGTGCGATGCCTTGGCGGATCTGATGCGCGTAACCGGAAAATTCCTGGCCCAGCGTCAAAGGCGTCGCGTCCTGCGTGTGGGTGCGGCCGATCTTGATGATGTCTTTGAATTCTTCGGTCTTTGCCTCAAGCCCTGCAAGCAACTGGCGCAAACCCGGAAGCAAGGTGTCGCGCACCATCATCGCGGCTGCGATGTGCATCGCCGTCGGGAACGTGTCGTTAGACGATTGACCCATGTTGCAGTGATCGTTGGGGTGCACGGGGTCTTTGGAACCGATCACGCCGCCAAGGATTTCAATCGCACGGTTCGCGATGACTTCGTTAGAGTTCATGTTGCTTTGCGTGCCAGACCCTGTCTGCCAAACCACCAGCGGGAAGTTATCGTCAAACTTGCCTTCGATCACTTCACCAGCAGCTGCGATGATCGCATCCGCCAATTTCGGATCCAGATCACCAGAGGCTTTGTTGGCCATGGCGCAGGCTTTTTTGATGACGCCCAGCGCGCGCACGATAGCGACGGGCTGTTTTTCCCAGCCGATAGGGAAGTTCATCAAGGATCGCTGCGTTTGTGCGCCCCAGTATTTGTCGGAAGGAACTTCCAACGGGCCAAAGCTATCGGTTTCTGTACGGGTCTGGGACATAGAATGCTCCTGGAGATGTCAAGTTGGTATACAATTGCATGCGGTTTAAGGCGAAACACCCGCATATTACAATTGAAAAGACGCGCGCAGGTGTCGCACGCAAATCCGTTTATTTGCGAAACGCGTCCAACGAAACAACGTCCGCTTCTTTTTTCGGTGGCTTTGCAGCTTCCGCAGGCTTTTCGACAAGCGCCGTTAACTCTGGATCGTGTTCATCATCCTCGTCAACCGAATGTAGCGCTGGTTCGTCCTCGTCGTCATCGCTTGTTTCAAAGCGAAGACCAAATTCGACAGACGGATCGACAAAGGTACGCAGCGCATCAAACGGAATGTTCAGCGGCTCTGGCGCATCGCCAAAGTTAAGCGTTATCGAGAATCCGTCCTCGCGCACTTCAAGCGCATCAAACCAATGTTGAACCACAACCGTCATTTCACTTGGATAGCGTTCGCGCAGCCAATCTGCGATTTGCACATCGGGATGGGTCGTATCAAAGCTGATAAAGAAATGGTGCTCACCGGGCAGGCCGTGTTCTTTCACGTCGCTCAGAACAGTCTTGATAAGCGAGCGCATAGCGCTGTGCATGAGATTTCCGTAGTCAATCGAATCTGCCATGGCGCTCCCCAGCTTTGCTTGGGCTAAAGCATAGGGAGATTCTTTCGAAACAAAAAGGGTCGTTAACGCGCGCTCAGGCACTCTTGCGCATAAGACGCCGCGCCGATGAGCGCGGCATAGTCATCTTCCAGCACATGTATCGAAAATTGCGACATAAACCCGGAAAAGCGCCCTTTGGCGGCAAAGCATTCTGCAAAGCCCGATGACTCAAAATAGGGCACCAACGCACGCGCCACGCCGCCGACAAGGTAAATACCGCCGCGCGGCAGATGGATCAAAGCCAGATCGCCCGCAAAATGGCCAAGGGTCCGCACCACAAGCGCAATCGCGCGCTGTGCTGTGCTATCACCCTTTGCGCAAAGCGCCATGACCTCCACAGCCGGCAAGTCTTGGCCTGCGCAATGGCGATATGCGCGTTCCAATCCACGCCCTGACAGGATGTCCTCTGCCGCAACATGTCCAAGGCGTTCGCGCAGATCTGCGCCCAAGGCCACCAGCTCTGCATCTTGGGGCGCAAAATTGATGTGTCCTGCTTCGGCGGCGGGCACATAGGTGCGCGCGGCCTGTCGGTGAACAGGCGCAACATTGAGGCCTGTGCCAAGGCCTATCACCAGACAAGGCGCATCACTTCGCTGCGGCGCGTTTTGGATCGTTTTGAAAGACGATTGCGCCAGAAAGGGCAGGGCATGGCCCTGCGCCTGTAGATCATTCAGCAAAACACCCATCGCGCCGCCACTTGCGAGGCTGGCCCCATTGGTGGTGATCGCCCAATCCAGATTGGTCAGCCGTCCCGCGTCGCCATCTATCGGCCCCGCCAGCGCGAGACTGACCGCGTCGGGCGTGCGCACATCTTGCGACGCGAGATAGTCGCGCAGAATATCCTCAAGGCCACTCGATGTCTCGTTGGCATATCGTTTGACCGTGTCCGAACGCAGCGCCGTGCCATCCAGCAGGGCAACACGTGTGTTTGTTCCGCCGATATCGGCCGCAAGGATGAGGGGTGCGTTTTGTGTCATGGGAACGGTGGTAAAATGATCGCGCTAACAGCGCAAGGCGGTGCGATACCACCGCCGCCAAAAAATAAAACCCGCGCCACAGACGCGGGTTTCTTTTTTGTTGTTGTGCAAAGTGATTAGCCGCGGCGGCGACCGCCAGTACGCCCAGCGCGTCCACGACCTTCTTGGCCTGCTTTTGGCGCGACCTTGTTGGCTTTGATCCACTCACCGCCACCTTCATCGTTGTTGGTCAGGAAGTTTGCGGCGCGAATGGCCTCCATTTCCTTGCCTGCGCGTGGCTTGGTAGACCCGATTCCGAACATCAGGCAGAAGGCTTCATCGTCCATACCTTCAGGGATGATAATGCCTGCTGCTTCCACTTCGGCGCGCTTTTCCGCGATTTTGGTGGGGCCAGTGGCCAATGCAACCGGGTTCATAATGGCAGATGTCATGCCTGCGCCCATCGCCATTGGCAAAAACGCGTTGTTGATGCCGTGACGGTTCGGCAGACCGAAGGAAATATTTGACGCACCGCAGGTGGTGTTCACGCCCAGCTCTTCGCGCAAACGACGCACGAGGGTGAAAACCTGCAAACCGGCCGTGCCCATCGCGCCGATTGGCATCACCAGCGGATCCACCACGATGTCATGGGCGGGAATACCGAAATCGGCTGCGCGCTCGACGATCTTCTTGGCAACTGCGAAACGCACGTCGGGGTCTTCGGAAATACCCGTATCATCGTTGGAAATCGCTACAACGGGTACGTTGTATTTTTTCACCAACGGCAGAACCAGTTCAAGGCGCTCTTCTTCGCCAGTGACAGAGTTCAGCAATGGACGGCCCTCTGCGGCGGCCAGACCGCTTTCCAAAGCACCGGGAACGGAACTGTCGATGCAGAGCGGGCAATCGGTGACTGCCTGCACCACTTCGATCAACTGGCGCATCAGCGTCGGTTCAACAAAGTTGTTGTCGGCATAACGGGGATCTTGCGCCATTAGGCCAGAGAAAACTGCGCCAGAGTTGATGTCGAGGATATTCGCGCCCGCCGCGACCTGCGCAATGGCGTCGGCCTCAACACGTGAAAAATCACCACGCTCCAACTCTTCATTGAGGATTTTACGGCCCGTCGGGTTGATCCGCTCACCGATCACGCAAAATGGCTGATCGAAGCCCATGATAGCGGTTTTGGTTTTGCTTTCGATAATTGTGCGAGTCATTGATGCCAGTCCTTAGGATGCGTTCGCGGGGCGCCCTGAAGCGCCGCCATTTTCGATGGCCCAATTGGCATTGGTCTTGATGCCGCCAAGGGGGAAGAAGTGTACTTTTTCAATATTGAAGTCCGGGTTCGCCGCTTTGTGCGCGGCGAGGTCTGCCAGAACCTCGGTCGGCTCATAAGGTAGCAACAGCTTGGTCACATCCATAGCGCGCTTTTGCAGCACTTTCAGGGATGGGCCAACACCACAGGCAATGGCGAATTTAATCAGCGTTTGCAGCTTGGCAGGGCCTGCGATGCCGATGTGGATCGGAATGTCGATGCCTGCCTCTTTTATCGCGTCGGCCCATGCAATGATCGGCTTTGCTTCAAAGGCGAACTGCGTTGCCAGTGCCATCTTGGCGTCTGTCCGCTCGTTGAACGATTGCTTCCAGCGCAGCGCTTCCATGACGTTTTCATCTGAGCCATTCGGATCAATGTCCTTATTGCCCTCTGGATGTCCCGCAACATGTAGGCGTTTGAAACCAGCCTTGTCGAATAGGCCCGTTTCCATCAGCTGCATCGAGCTGTCGAACGCGCCATGTGGCTTGGCAACGCCGCCTGCAAGCAAAAGCGCCTGGCTCACATCTGCTTCGCCCTGATAGCGCGCGATCCAGTCCGCCAGCGTGGCTTCATCCTTGATGATGCGCGCGGGGAAATGCGGCATGACATCATATCCTTCGGCTTTGATCCGTGCGGCGGTCGCAACCATGTCCTCAATCGGGGTGCCCTCGATGTGGGCGATATAAACACGGGTGCCCTCGGGTAGGAGCACTCGGAAGTCTTCGACTTTCTCGGCTGTGCGCGGCATGACCTCGATCGAATAGCCCTGCAAAAAGGCTTCGACTTCACCATTGCGCGGTGTCTCGCCCGGCGCAGCTTTTCGTTTGAAATTCAACAAGGCCATGATTTTATCTCCCAATCCCATCATTCCAGTTGCCGGGCGATTAAGCCCAGCCATCCTTGGCGATCAGCGCTTTCAGGCGCTCGTTGTCATATTCAGCTTCCAGCCGCTTTGCTTCGGCCTCAACAATATCGTCGGGATCACCATCAAGAGGGTAGGGATCGCCCTTGCGCCATTCAGCAAGATAGGCGTCTGCATCTTTCGCGTTCACTTTCATTGCCGCGCGATCAATCGCTTGCTCGAAACGCTCTTCAAGCTGGCGCTTGGAGCCTCTGCGACCCTTGCCCACAATGACCTGCGCAGGAATGTCGCGCCAATAGACTATCGTTACATCCGGCATTGTTGATTCCCTGCTACCAAAACGTCTCTCCGTCCTACTGCACACGCCAAGGCTGACGCGGCCTAATTTCGACAAAACGGCGCGCCTGAGCGACCCGATAGCCGCGATCACATTAGCCGCAGCGCAGCATTGATAGCCACAGGCCGGGGCGCTCATAATTTTCATGGTGATTATGAATGGCGCAAGCCCGACAAGAGGCTTGCGAGCACGCGCAGCCGCGCGTAGGCTGAACGCAACACGATAATCGGAGGGCGTAAATATGACGCCCAAGCGTCCCAATGGTGCGGGCGCATTCCCGAAGCCGGTAGAGAGCCCCGCGCCGACACCGCCTGATCCGTCCGAGCTATATGCCGCGCTGGATTTGGGTACAAATAGCTGTCGCATGTTGATTGCCCAACCAAAGGGTAGTCAGTTTCATGTGATAGACAGTTTTTCCAAATCCGTCCAACTTGGGGCGGGTCTGGAAAGCACTGGCAAGCTGAGCCGCGCTTCGATGGCGCGCACCATTCAGGCATTGCGGATCTGTCAGCAAAAACTGAAGCGCCACAAGGTCAAACGCATGCGCCTTGTTGCGACAGAAGCCTGCCGCCGCGCTGGCAATGGCGCTGGATTTATGAAGCAAATTCAACGTGAAACGGGCCTGACGCTGGATATCATCAAGCCAGAGGAAGAAGCGCGTCTTGCCGTGATCTCTTGCGCGCCTTTGGTCTCTACGAAGACAGAACAATTGTTGGTTGTGGATATCGGCGGCGGCTCGACAGAACTGGTCTGGATTGATCTGAGCTCTGTTCCCAACCACGAACGCCCCAAGGCGATCATGCGCTTGCACGCGGGGTTTCACACGCAAGGCAGCCCGTTTGCGGCGGCTAAAGTTGTGGATTGGATTTCTGTGCCGCTTGGCGTTGCGACTTTGCGGGATCAATTCAACGATGTTGACGATGATTCCGCGCGCTTCGCCCTGATGAGCTGGTATTTCGAAGAACATCTTGCCGAGTTTGCCCCCTATAAGGACGAACAAACCCGCGAAGGGTTTCAGATTGTTGGCACCTCTGGAACTGTGACGACCGTAGCTGCATCGCATTTGGGATTGAAGCGATATGACCGCAACAAGGTCGATGGTCTTCGCATGACGTCGGATCAGATTGACAAGGTTATTCACACCTATCTGAAACTTGGCCCCCTTGGGCGCCGTCGTGATCCGCGTATCGGACAGGACAGGCAGGCGTTGATTATGTCCGGCTCTGCTATCTTGCAGGCCTTGCTACGGTGCTGGCCAACGGATCAGCTTTCTGTTGCGGATAGAGGGCTGCGCGAAGGTTTGCTCTATGCACAGATGAGTGCGGATGGTGTTTTGGAAGATGGCGTGTATTAAGGGGACCGATTTCCGCAAAAATCGAATCTGCGTAGGACGAGCGTCCAGAGAGTTTAAGTGACATGGCAAAGACCCCAACTGGCAAAAATAATTCGGGACGCGGGCAGCGCGATCTGACTGTTAAGGTCAAATCCGCGCGCGGGCGGCGCATGTCATCCACGCTTTGGCTACAACGCCAGTTGAATGATCCTTATGTCAAACGCGCCAAGGCCGAAGGCTATCGCGGGCGCGCTGCGTTCAAAATCATGGAAGTTGATGACAAGTATCGCTTTCTTGTGCCGGGTGCTCGCGTCGTTGACCTGGGCTGCGCTCCCGGTGGATGGTGCCAAGTCGCCGTGCCGCGCATCAATGCGCTTGGCGATAAAAAGGGCAAGGCAGTCGGCACGATCCTCGGGATTGACCTGCAAGAGGTTGAAACCATGGCGGGCGCCGAATTCCATGTGCTCGATTTCTTGGACGAGGGCGCAGATGAAAAAGTGAAGGAATGGCTGGGCGGGCAGGCGGACGTTGTCATGTCCGATATGGCGGCATCGTCCTCTGGTCACAAGCAAACCGATCACTTGCGCATTATGCACCTCTGCGAGGCTGCGGCCTACTTTGCTTTTGATGTTCTGGCCGAGGGCGGCACATTTGTTGCCAAAGTTCTTGCAGGCGGCGCAGAGGGCGAATTGCAGAAGGTCCTGAAGCAAAACTTCGCCAAGGTTGCCCATATCAAACCACCAAGTTCACGGTCCGACAGTTCAGAGAAATTTGTTGTAGCGACTGGCTTTAAAGGGCGAGGTGAGCGTGATGACGCGTAGATTTCTGATACTGGCGGTTTTCACGGCCCTCGCAGGACAAACGCAGGCGCAAAATGCGATTGAAGAACAGTTGTGCGAAGCGGCTAAAACCAATCGGACGGTAGAACTGGTCTATGACAAAGACGCCAGCAAAGGGTGTTTGCCACGTCTTATTGATGTCCACCAAGTTGCGATCGGCAATAACGGTAGCCTTTATATGCACGGCTGGCAGCATCGCGGATGTACCAAAGGGCGCGATTTTGAAGCGAAACGGATATTTAAGTTTGAAAAGATCAAATCCGTGACGTTGATCGATGGTGAATTTGGTGAAAAATCGCAGGCGACAAAAGCCGAAGGCTGGGACGGTTGCATCGGCAACAACTGTTTCATCAAGGAAAACATCTGCGAATAGTTGAGGGGCTTTTAGGCTGGCTCAGAACAACCAGCAGAAAAACGCCACCCACATCGCGATAGAAACCAGAATGCAAACACCAAACATCGCAGCGAGCGCTTGGTCGTTTTCAAGCTCTGGGGTTTGCATGTCGGAGCTAAACGAAAAATCTGCGTGAGACTGTTTCATGATTAAACCTATTGTACGTTCTCAAAACAGACTGCGCGCCAATTGTGACGGTAACAAAACAACGATATGAAGTTTTTGTGAAAAAGCCTGTTTTAACAATTTTAACAACGGGTGATTTCAACGGGAAAACTGGTAGGCCCGGCAGGACTTGAACCTGCAACCAACGCGTTATGAGCACGCTGCTCTAACCAATTGAGCTACAGGCCCTACCTTGGCCCCGTGATTAGCATATCGCCGCAGAGCGTCAAGCACACAGATTGCACAGATTGCACTGACGCGCGCGATGGGGTAACCGCAGCGCAAAGCGGATACAGCAGATCACGGATGGGGATTTCCATGAGCGAGCATAGCGGCAAGAATGGCATCACATATGCGGATGCAGGTGTGGATATTGACGCGGGCAACGCGCTGGTGGAACGGATCAAACCCGCTGCCAAACGGACAAACCGCCCCGGCGTCATGTCCGGCCTTGGCGGCTTCGGTGCGCTGTTTGATCTCAAGGGTGCAGGCTACAGCGATCCGATCCTTGTGGGGGCGACCGATGGCGTTGGTACCAAATTGCGTATTGCGATTGACACGGGCCTTGTCGACGGCGTCGGCATCGACCTTGTTGCCATGTGCGTTAACGATCTGGTCTGCCAAGGCGCCGAGCCGCTGTTTTTCCTTGATTACTTTGCAACGGGCCATCTGGAAACAGAGACAGCGGCGCGCATCATTGAAGGCATTGCCGAGGGCTGTGTGCGCTCAAACTGCGCTCTGATCGGCGGTGAAACCGCAGAAATGCCGGG
>NZ_JBAUHO010000023.1:0-3270 GCF_049680325.1 Planktotalea sp. | reverse complement strand
GACAGGTTCATTGGCAATGTGGCGCATTGCGTTGAAACCGGGGCGGCCACTTGCGCTGGGAATCTGGAACGGCACGCCGGTATTCGGTCTGCCTGGCAATCCCGTCGCTGCGCTGGTTTGCACCCTGATTTTTGCGCGGCCGGCTTTGAACCTGCTGTCAGGTGCAGGCTGGAGCGCGCCGCAAGGCTTCCAGATACCTGCCGCGTTTACAAAGCGTAAAAAGGCGGGCCGACGCGAATTTCTGCGTGCGCGGATCAGGGACGGGCACGCAGAGGTGTTCAAATCCGAAGGGTCAGGTCGGATCAGCGGGCTTAGCTGGGCTGAAGGCCTGGTTGAACTGCCCGACGGGGCAATGGATGTCACGCGCGGATCAATGGTGCGCTACATTCCGTTCACGTCATTCTAAGGCTTAATTGAACGTCCCCGCGATACGTCCAAGCAACATGAACGCGCGCGCCGTGCGTGTACCCGACAGTGCAGCAATTTCGGAATCCGACGCAACCTCTTCAAATTCCGCAAAACTTTTGTCGAAGCGGCGCAAGAAGTGATGCGCCGCATCGCGAAAGATCGTGTCCTGCTTCATCCGCGCAGCGGAAAGGGCAAGGGATGATCGATCCCGAATGCCGCCAAGCGCAGCGATCGTGCGACCACGTTCACCCGCTGCAAAGCGCCGCCAGATTTCCGGGCGCGCCGCATCGGGACGTAGATCATCCATATAAATGCCATCTTGGCTGAGCAACGTCAGAACGTCCTGCGCCGCTTGGATCAACTGTGCAGCTTTGCGGTCCTTCAACGCCTTTCTAAGCGCGTCGAACCCTGCTTTGTCTTCTGCATCCTCGGGGAAGTTCAGCGCACGAATGAAGGCTTCGCGCTCCAGTGGCGGCTCCATATCCGTCGCTTGGGTGCCAAGCGCGAGGCTGGGTTGCTCGGACGGATCGGCAGCGATAGGCGCGGCGGGTGCAGGTTTGCGCACGGGCGACGTATCGCGTTTGGTTGAAAATTTTGCCAGTGTCGTTTCGGTCTTGCGCTGGGCGGCTGCGATTTCATCGAGCTTGCGCGTCACCGAAGGTTCGCTCGCCATGTTGCGGCCTTGGCTTTGCGCGACATAGGCTTGACGGATCGCATCAATGGCCGCCTGCAAACGCTGGCTTTCCTCGCGCATCACGCGGGATGAGCGCGCGGCGGTCGCCGCGACCCAGATCATCGCCACGGGCATGAAGATCGCGAGCATCGTCATCAAAAAGCGCAAGCCACCCGTGCCATCTGGCGCGCTTTCGCTCGGCAGGGTCAAAAAGAAGATCGCAGCGCCAAGCAGCCACAACAGGCTAAGCGCAATAGCAATGATCTCAATCCCCGTAATCGCGGATTTTGATGGGCGATCATAGATACCCAAAGGCGTTGATTTTCCGTCAGAGCCGTCAGCCATGCTCACTTCTTTCGCTCTTATTTAGATGCCTTAGATATATTCGATCTTTAGCACTTCGTATGACTTGCTGCCACCCGGCGTGCTCACCTTTACGCTATCGCCTTCTTCTTTGCCAATCAAAGCGCGCGCAATAGGCGACTTTATGTTCAAAAGCGAGGCTTCGACATTGGCTTCATGCTCGCCCACGATTTGCCATGTCTTTTCTTCATCCGTGTCTTCATCGACCAAAGTGACGGTCGCGCCGAACTTGATCGCGCCCTTCAATGTCTTGGGGTCAATGACAGAAGCCAATGAAAGAATACCCTCCAAAAGCTTGATGCGACCCTCGATGAAACTGTGCTTTTCACGGGCTGAATGATACTCGGCGTTCTCGGACAGATCGCCATGCTCACGCGCTTCCGCGATAGCAGCAATGATGGCCGGGCGCTCGACAGTTTTGAGCTGCTTTAGCTCAACTTCGATGGCCGTGTGCCCTGACTTGGTCATTGGTATCTTTTCCATGGCCTTACCTCGACTTAACTGCTCTGTACTGTGATAGAAAAACGCCGGACGAACCGGCGCATATGACTAAACGTTTTCAGCGGTTAGATTGCCCCGAGCCGCAGGTCAATTGCAAGCGATGATGCACATATCGGCACTTTGAACGAACAAAGGCCGATTTTATGCCAAAAGCGTGGTTTTTACGCTTGGTTGCAATTGACCGCAATACAGGTCGCTTGATACGCCTTCGCGAAGCAATTTTAACGCATTTAAAAAGGACGCCACATGTCTGATACAACGCGCGAGACGATGGACTATGATGTTGTGATCGTTGGCGCAGGCCCAGCAGGCCTGTCTGCCGCAATCCGTTTGAAGCAACTAAATGCCGATCTGGATGTCGTCGTTTTGGAAAAAGGTTCTGAGGTTGGCGCGCATATCCTTTCTGGTGCGGTCCTTGATCCTTGTGGCTTGGACAAGCTGATTCCCGATTGGAAAGAAAAAGGTGCGCCGCTGAATGTGCCTGTGAAAGAAGACAATTTCGTCATGCTTGGTGAAGCTGGCCAAATTCGTATCCCGAATTTTCCGATGCCACCGCTGATGAACAACCACGGCAACTACATTGTGTCCATGGGCAATGTCTGCCGCTGGATGGCCGAGCAAGCCGAAGCGCTTGGCGTTGAAATCTTCCCCGGAATGGCCTGTTCAGAGCTGGTCTACGGTGAGAACGGCGAAGTCAAAGGCGTCGTCGCTGGTGTGTTCGGTCTGGAAGCCGATGGCACGCTTGGCCCCAATTCCGAACCCGGCATGGAGCTACACGGCAAATATGTGTTCCTAAGCGAAGGCGTGCGCGGCTCCCTGTCAAAAGAGGTCATCGAAAAATACGGCCTCTCGGACGGTAAAGAGCCACAAAAATTCGGTCTCGGGATGAAGGAAATCTGGGAAATCGACCCCGCCAAACACAAAGAGGGCACAGTCACCCACACGATGGGCTGGCCTTTGGGCAGCAATGCTGGCGGCGGTTCCTTTATTTACCATCTCGAGAACAATCAGGTCTATGTCAGCTTTGTGGTTCACTTGAACTACAAAAACCCGCACCTGTTCCCTTATATGGAATTCCAGCGTTTCAAGCACCATCCAATGGTGGCCGATCTGCTAAAGGGCGGCAAACGCGTAGCTTACGGCGCGCGCGCGATTTCCGAGGGCGGCTATCAGTCTATGCCAAAAATGGTCGCCTCTGGTGTGGCTTTGCTTGGGTGTTCTGTTGGCATGGTCAACGTACCGCGCATCAAGGGCAACCATAACGCGATGCTCTCGGGCATCGCCGCTGCTGAAGCGGCGTTTGCAGCGATCACAGATGGTCGCTC
>NZ_JBAUHO010000022.1:0-14555 GCF_049680325.1 Planktotalea sp. | reverse complement strand
CGTCATCGACGATCTTCTCGCCACTGGCGGCACTGCCGAGGCAGGCATCAAACTGATCGAACGTTTGGGCGGTGAAATCGTCGGCTGTGGCTTTGTAATTGACCTGCCAGAGCTTGGGGGGCGCGCGCGTTTGGAAGCCCTCGGGATGGACGTGAAAGCGCTTTGCACCTTTGACGGGCTATAACGCTTTTTCAAGGGCTAAAGCGCTAGAACCGCGCCGGGATTCATAATGCCGTTGGGGTCCAGCGCTGCTTTGATCGCGCGCATCGCCGCCAATTTCGCAGGATCACCATATTTTTCCAGATCGTGCGTTTTCAAACGCCCGATGCCATGTTCGGCACTGACGGACCCACCAAGTTCATGCACGATGTCATGAACCGTTTCCTTCACTTGATCGCGCGCGCTGCGATAATCGCTGACCGATTTCCCAGCATCGGGAAAGATGTTGTAGTGAAGATTTCCATCACCCAGGTGTCCAAAGCAATTCACACGGAACGGGCCTAGCTTTGCAATCGCATCGCCAGCACGAACGATAAATTCGGGCAGCAGACTGATCGGCACAGAAATGTCATGCGAGGACACGGAACCGATCCTGCGATTGGCCTCCGGAATATGCTCGCGCACGGACCAAAACTCTGTCCTTTGCCCAACCGACTGTGCAATCAATCCGTCGCTCACCAGCCCCATATCCAAGCCAGTTTCGAAAAGCGTTTCAAGCGCTGTGTTTGGATCAAGCCCGCGTGCGAGCCCGACCTCAATCAGCACGCTCCATTCCGGGTTCTGTGCAAAGGGAAGGCGAATATCTGGCAGGCAGTCATCCAGAAAATCGAGGCCTTGCTTTTGAATGATCTCAAATGCGCTGACCCCGTCCCCAAGTTGCGCGCGTGCGACGCCGAGCAAAGCGATGGCAGCAGATGGATCACGCACCACCATCATCGCAGTGCCCTCGCCAAACGGGCGCGCACTTAGCTTGAGCGAGGCCGCTGTTATGATCCCAAGCGTTCCTTCCGCCCCGATCAACAGGTTTCGCAAATCATATCCGGTGTTGTCCTTGCGCAGACGTGACAGACCATTCCAGATCGTGCCGTCAGGCAGAACAGCCTCAAGCCCAAGGCAAAGGTCCCGCGCATTTCCGTAGCGCAGCACATTCACGCCGCCCGCGTTGGTGGACAAATTCCCCCCGATCCGCGCCGTGCCTTCGGCCGCGAGGGACAATGGAAACAAACGATCTGCGCCTTCCGCAGCGGCTTGAACATCTGCCAGAATGACGCCTGCTTCGGCAATCAATACATTCTCTTCCGGGTAGATCGCACGGACCTTGTTCATCCGCTCTAACGAAACGATCAGTGGAACAGGACCGTTCTGGGCAACCTGCCCACCAACCAGCCCCGTGCCGCCGCCATATGGCAAAATGCCGACGCGCGCTTCGCTCGCAAGGCGCACAATGCTTGAAACCTGTTCTACAGTTTCAGGCAACGCAATGAGCGTGTCCTGCCCTTTGTAAAGGCCACGTGGCTCTTCGAGATAACGTGGCTCTGCGCCTTTAACGACATGATCCGGCAACGCAGCGCGCAACGTGGCTTCAAATGCTTTCGAGACAGAGTTCAGCATCATGTTGTTCCTATCAGACGGTTTCACCCCGCGTGCGTGCGCCCGCGTCGATCCATTCTCAATGCAGAATAAAGCACATGCGTGCGCCAACGCCCATCAATCTGCAAATAAGCCTGCGCCACGCCTTCATATTTGAAACCCGAACGTTCCAGCAATCCACGTGATGGTTTGTTTTCGGGCAAGCAAGCTGCCTCCAAGCGTGACAAGTCCATTCGCTCGAACGCGTAGTGTACCACTGCGGCAATCGCCTCGCCCATATAGCCCTGACGCGCGAACTGATGTCCGATCCAGTAACCAAGCGTTCCGCTTTGTGCCGGACCACGACGAATATTATCAAGTGTAATCGCGCCTAGCAAAGCGCCGTCCTCGCGCCGCTCCAGAAAAAGCGGGATCGCCGTATCCGCCGTCATCGAACGCTGAGCCCAATAAACGCGATTGGTAAAAGCTTTGCGCGTCAGGTGATCGCTGGCCCAGGATGGCTCCCACTTGGTGAGGAAATCAGCGCTTTCATAACGCAAATTCGCCCAAGGGCGAAAATCGGAGTGAGCCGGTGGGCGTAGCGTCAAGCGCTCGGTTTCAAGCCGTATCTTACGCTTTACACGAAGCATTAAGCAGCGCGGCCTGCCAGCATTTCCGCAAGCTGCGGCGCGCGCTCAACCGGGCCATATAGCGCCAAAGCGGCGGGGGCTTGGCCTGCAAGATGCGCTGCGAAGTCTTTAACACCCTGCGTCGTCACAGCATCAATCTGCGCAACTGTCTCTTCAAGCGGCGGAATACGGTTCCAAATCTGTATAAGCCTTGCAAGGCGCTCGGCGCGGCTTGACGGGCTTTCAAGCCCCATAAGCATGCCAGCCTTCATCTGCGCCCGTGCGCGGGCAACTTCTGCCTCGCTCATATCCTCTGCCGCGCGAGCAAGTTCGCTCATCGTTAGATTGGCAAGTTCTGGCAATTGCTCTGCGCTTGTACCCGCATAGATCGTCATCATGCCTGTATCAGAATAGGCCCCTGTCTGCGCAAAGATCGTGTAGCACAAGCCGCGTTTTTCGCGAATTTCCTGAAACAGACGGCTCGACATGCCGCCGCCCAAGGCCACTGAATAGACCTGCGCCGTATAAATCGCGTCATCGCGATAAGCTGGCCCTTCAAACGCGAGCGCGAAATGCGCTTGCTCTAGTGTTTTGATTTCGCGGCGCTCGCCACCTTTGAACGCGGCGGCGCTGGCATCATTGGCAACGCGGCTTTCCAGCCCCCCGAACAAATCTTCGGCCATGCGCACAATCGCATCGTGATCCACATCCCCAGCGGCGGACAGGATCATCTGGGACGGGCCATAATGTTCATGCACAAAACGGCGCAAGTCCTCTTTCGAGAAGGAGCGCACGCGCTCTTCTGGCCCAAGGATCGTGCGTCCGATGGGTTGATCGGGATAGGCTTCATCCTGAAGCCAGTCGAAAATCACATCGTCTGGCGTGTCCAGCGCCTGACCGATCTCTTGCAAGATCACGCCGCGCTCGACCTCTATTTCGCTTTCGTCAAACACAGGATTCAGCAAAATGTCAGAAATCACCTCTAGCGCCAAGGGCACATCCGCGCCAAGCACGCGTGCATAATAGGCGGTCACTTCGCGGCTGGTATAGGCATTGATGTAGCCGCCCACATCCTCGATCGCCTCGGCAATTTGCAAGGCGCTGCGCGTCTTCGTGCCCTTAAACGCCATATGCTCAAGAAAATGGGCAATGCCGTTTTGCTCCAACCGCTCGTCGCGACCGCCCGCCGTCACCCAAATACCGATAGAGGCAGATTGAAGTCCCGCCATTTTCTCGGTCACTACACGAAAACCATTGGGAAAGGTGTGAGTTTTGACGCTCATACAGAAATACGCTCGCGGATCAGGGTTTGAAGGGCGTTAAGATCATTTGGCGCGCGAGTGACGCGCTCTTCTCGTTCGAACAGATCTGCCATACGTGGCGGCAGCGCAGGGCGCAAACCAGTCGCCGCCTCGACCGCATTCGGGAATTTTGCAGGGTGTGCAGTAGCCAACGTAATCATCGGGGTCGTGCCAAGATGATCCTCAGCCACGGCCACACCAATTGCTGAATGCGGGCAAAGCAATTCACCCGTCTCTGCCAAAGCGCGCGTAATCATCGCAGAGGTTCCGCCCTCATCAACCATACCGCTGTCATAATGTTCGCGCAGCGCGCCCATAGCGTTGTCTGAAATCGTAAAACCACCGCCCTGCGCAAGTTCATCCATAAGTCCCTTGATCGCAACGCCGTCCTTGTCATGCGCCCAAAAAAGGGCGCGTTCGAAATTGCTGGAAATTTCGATATCCATCGACGGTGAAATCGAGGCCTTAACACCTTGCTTGGTGTAACCGGCAGTTTCCATGCAACGATGCAGGATATCGTTCTGATTGGTCGCGATGACCAAACGGTCGATTGGAAGGCCCATTTGCTTGGCAATAAAGCCTGCAAAAATGTCACCGAAGTTACCTGTCGGCACTGTAAAGTTGATCTTGCGATCAGGCGCGCCAAGCGAAACAGCTGTGCTAAAGTAGTAAACCACCTGTGCGAGAACCCGTGCCCAGTTGATAGAATTCACACCAGCCAACTGAACCCCGTCACGGAAATCAAAATCGTTGAACATGTCTTTCAATCGGGCTTGGCAATCATCGAAATCACCGTCCATCGCGATCGCATGCACATTGCTTTCGCAGGGCGTTGTCATCTGGCGACGCTGCACCTCGGACACACGACCATGCGGGTAAAGAATGAACACATCCACAGCATCCAATCCGCGAAAGGCCTCAATCGCGGCAGAACCCGTGTCGCCAGATGTAGCGCCTACAATCGTAACACGTTTGCCCGACCGCTTTAGTGCAACTTCAAACATCTGGCCGATAAGTTGCATGGCGAAATCTTTGAACGCGAGGGTTGGACCGTGAAACAGCTCCATCAAGAAATGGTTTGGCCCAAGCTGAACTAGCGGCGCTCGGGCGGCGTGGCCAAAGCCCGCATATGCGCGCTCGATGCAGCCTTTGAATTCTTCATCCGTGAAGGTGTCGCCAACAAAGGGACGCATCACGCGGAAAGCGATTTCTTCATAGCTGGCACCCGCAAGTGCACGCATGTCTTCAACGCTCATTTGTGGAATCGTTTCGGGAACATATAGCCCACCATCACGCGCCAAGCCTGTCAGCATCGCATCCTCAAATGACAAGACCGGCGCAGAGCCGCGAGTAGAGACGTATTTCATGAGGAACCCTTCTGCACGCCACGCGCGCGCCATAGGAAAGTCAGTGTCATAATGATCCATATCGCAGCCAGTGAGAACCACGTAATTGCATATTGCAAATGATCGTTCGGGATGCCGGTGATGTCCACACGCAGCGGCGCGACTGGATCATTTTCCAGCGACACCGATTGCGCGACGATCAAAACCGGCTCTGTATCAAGGTGCTTAGCCATGGCCGGGACATCGCGGGCAAACCATATCTCTGCCTTCAAATCAGGCTCTGGAATGGAGCCGCCGGTTTCCATCGGCCAATGCAGGTTCCCCAGAACCCCGGCAGGGCCGCTGGGGCGCGGCGCATTTTTTTGATCCACTTTGACAAAGCCGCGATCCAGCAAAAGGCGTCGACCCGTATCCGTTTCGAAAGCCGCGATAATGCGATAGCCTGCGCCGATTTGCTTTTGAGAAACGAGCACGTGAATTTCATCGTCTGTAACGATGCCGTTCGCCGTAACGGGCAGGTATCTATCTGCCACGGGATCGGGGGTTTCGGGCACTGCTTGCGGCGCTGCGGAAATGCGCGCGCTTATGTCCGTGAGGATTGCCTCTTTCCAGGACAAGCGCTGTAATTGCCAAACGCCAAGCGCGATCAGAATGGCGGCCCCCGCCAAGCCAAACATCAAAGGAAGAAACAGCCGCGTCAGCATGTAAAGTTTAGACCCATCCATTGAAAAGGCGCGCAGGACAATTATCCTGCGCGCCTTGGCTTTTGTCCTTTTGCGGCGCGGGTTTCAAGCCGCAATGCGCCGCAACGTTTCGTTCTTAGCCGCCCCAGACGTAAACAGCAGCAAAGAGGAAGAGCCAAACAACATCAACGAAGTGCCAGTACCAAGCCGCCGCCTCAAAGCCGATGTGGCGTTCAGGCGTGAAGTGGCCACGCTGCAATCGCAGCAAGCAAACCAGCAAGAAGATGGTTCCGATCACAACGTGGAAACCGTGAAAACCGGTCGCCATGAAGAAGTTTGCACCATAAATGTTGCCTGAGAAGCCAAAGGCCGCATGGCTATACTCATAGGCCTGAAACGCGGTGAAGATGATGCCAAGGCCAACAGCAATAATCAGGCCCCATTTTGTATCTTCACGGTTGTTTTCATGCGCTAGAGCATGGTGTGCCCATGTCGCCGCAGCACCAGAGCAAAGCAGGATCAGCGTGTTGATTAATGGCAGGTGCCAAGGGTCAAACGTTTCGATGCCCGCTGGTGGCCAAATGCCGTCAATCGCTGGGGATTGCGGACCCATCGGGTACATGGCGTGCTTAAAGAAGCTCCAGAACCAAGCTGCGAAGAACATGATTTCGGACATGATGAACATGATGAAACCATAGCGCAGGCCGATGCGAACAACGGGTGTGTGATCGCCAACGTGGCTTTCATCCACCACATCAGACCACCAGCCGAACATGACATAAAGAACGCCAGCAAGGCCGATCAGGAACACCCAAGGGCCGCTGTCGTGCATCCAAACTACAGCGCCAAAGAGCATAACAAACGCGCCAACCGCACCAAGGAGTGGCCAGAGCGAAGGGTTAAGAATGTGATAGTCGTGGTTTTTTGCGTGTGCCATGGGTCCCTCGTCGGATCGGCTTAGTTATTATTCGTTTCGGCGGGTTGCTCAAGAGCGGCTTGTTGAACCGTCTCGGGCAAATCGATTTCGTAGAACGTATACGAAAGCGTTATCTCTTTGGTATATTTCGCGTCGCGGTCTGTGACAATCTCTGGATCGACATAGAATGACACTGGCATTTCGACGCGTTCACCCGGTTGCAAGACCTGCTCTTCAAAGCAGAAACACTCGATCTTGTTGAAGAAATATCCAGCCTGATACGGCGCAACATTATAGCTGGCTTGCCCAGCGACGGGGCGATCGGTTGGATTATAGGCCTCGTAAAAGATCAAACCGGTTTCACCGATGCGCATTTCAACTTCGCGCACCATTGGTTTGAATTCCCAAGGCATATCGCGGTCCTTGGAGGCGTCAAAGCGTACAATGATTGTCTGATCGAGAATTGTATCGCTGCCGATTTCGGCAGTATTCGTAACGCCGCCAAAACCTGTGACGCGGCAGAACCAATCATAGAACGGCACAGACGCCCAAGCGAGCGCACCCATGAACACAACAAGCGTTGCCGCCTGAAGAACTGTCTTATTCTTGGGATCCATTGCCATCAGTTTTGAACCTCGCCGCGCGGTGGTTCATAGTCGCCGCGCGTGACCTTGACGATAGTTAGTCCGAAAATAATCATGATGAACGCGCCCAGCAAAAGCCCAACCCCGAGGTTGCGACCATAGCGGCGTGTGTGAATTTCGTGTTGCTTGCTCAGCGCCATTACCAGCCCCCTAATCCGAAGCGGCTCAACAGAGCCTCGATCAGGATCGCGCCGAAATGGGCGAAAAGATAGAGCAACGACAATTTGAAAAAGCTGCGTTCGGATTTGAAGTTATCCGCTTCGCTTGCGTCTTCATCGCGGCGGAAAATATCCCACGCACCTTTGATAAACAATGCGTTCAAGATGACCGCAACTCCCAGATAGATCGGTCCGCCGACTGCGGTGAAGGCTGTGCCAACCGCCAGAACGGCCAAAAGCAATGTGTAGACAAGAATGTGAACACGTGTTGCACGGCGACCATGGGTCACTGTCAACATTGGCACGCCGGCATTATCGTAATCCTTGCGCATAAACAGCGCGAGCGCCCAGAAATGCGGAGGCGTCCACATAAACGTTAGGCAGAACATCAAAACGGATTCGATAGAAATTCCGCCTGTTGCGACAGCCCAACCGATCATCGGAGGGAACGCGCCGGCAGCACCGCCGATAACAATGTTCTGGGGTGTCCAACGCTTCAACCACATCGTGTAGATCACGACGTAAAAGAAAATCGTAAAGCCAAGCAATGCGCCAGCAACCCAGTTGGAGGCAAGGCCAAGCATAATAACCGAAAGACCAGAAAGCGCGACACCAAAGGCAAGAGCTTCGCCTTCAGTCACTTTACCTGCGGGAATAGGGCGCTTTTGCGTGCGCTTCATCACCGCATCAATATCAGCGTCCCACCACATATTCAGAGCGCCGGATGCACCGCCGCCGATCGCAATAAAAAGGATAGATGCAAAGGCAATCATCGGATGCACCGGGTTTGGCGCGGCAAGCAAACCAACCAGGGCTGTAAAAACAACAAGGGTCATGACCCGCGGCTTTAGCAAAGCAAAGAAATCGCCAAAGCTCGCCTCCCGCTCAAGGCTGGCGCCGTTCAAGCTAACATCGCTCATCCTGTCCTCCCTTTTTCGCATTCGCTCGCGGCACTAGACGCGCAATTAGTGCTTTGCGCGTCCCCGTCAATTCAGTCGTTAGTTTACTGATGCCACTTTGTATGGCTGTGGCAAACCTGCGTACTCTTCAATCGCGCCTTTCAGCCACTCTTGATAAGCTTCTTCACTGACAACTTTCACAGTGATTGGCATGTAAGAGTGATCCTTGCCGCAAAGCTCGGAACACTGACCAAAGTAGATGCCTTCTTTCTCGGCTGCGAACCAAAGCTGCGAAATACGGCCCGGGACCGCATCCTGCTTTACGCCAAAGGCCGGGATTGTCCAGGAGTGGATCACGTCCGCACCTGTCAGGTTCATCACGATAGTCTTGCCGACAGGAACAACAACCGCTGTGTCCGTCGCCAGCAAATACTGTTCTGGTGCGTAGCCCTTGTCAGCCAGCTCATCCTTGGCCAGCATGAAGCTGTCAAAGCCGAACTCGTGATCGACATACTCATACCCCCAGTACCACTGGTAACCCGTCACCTTGATCGTGATATCGGCCTGTGGAATTTCCTGCTGCTTGAACAGGATGGGCAAGGAAAACGCACCGATCAAGACAAGAACAACGATCGGAATGACCGTCCATGCCACTTCTACAGGTGAGTTATGTGTGAATGTGCCCGGCGTCGGGTTCGCACGGCGGTTAAAGCGCACGATGCAGTAGATCATCAAAGCCGTCACGAACACCGTGATGATGGTGATGATAACGAGAATCATCCAGTCGAGCCATTGCAAGTCACGTGCAAGCTCTGTCGCTGCTGGTTGAAAGCCTGTGCCGCGTGGCAGCGGCTGGCCAATTACTTCGAGCGCTTCCTGCGCCATGGCCGGAGCCGCGAAGAGTGTAGCCATAAGGCCGTAAAGTGTTGTTTTCAGTCGCATATTACACCCTGATCGATTGCGGCGATACGCCAGTCTTTTTCGGTTATGATCTGTCTAGTTCGGTCAAACAAGCCCAGCCCGCCAAAGCAACGCACTTAGCCCGTTGTTATTGCGGTGCTTAAAACCATATTCTTACTAGTAGATAAAGACTAAGCGTTGCGGCAAACGGACGCTTTTTTGATTTATGTCAAATGAAAGAGATTTTTTGCATGGCCAGCACCGCTTTTCGCCCCTTCCAGGATTTGATTTCACGCGAAAACGCGCTGGGGATTCTTCAAACGGCCTGTCACGGTGCGGATGACGGAGAGCTATTCATTGAACGGCGCACCTCAGAGAGCCTCGTTTTTGATGACGGCAAGCTTAAGAACGCCTCTTATGATGCGTCCGAAGGCTTTGGTCTGCGTGCAGTTCTTGGTGAAGTCAGCGGTTATGCGCATTCCACCGAGGTATCAGAAGCGGCATTGCATCGTGCCTCGGCAACAACGCGGCTTGCGATCGGCAATGGCGGTGGCACCTTGGCAGATGCGCCAAGCGCGACGAACACACGGCTATATCGCGATGTTGATCCCATTTCCGAGGTCAGCTTTACCGCGAAAGTCGATACGCTGCGCGAAATGGATGCCTTTCTGCGTGATCTTGATTCGCGTGTGGTTCAGGTCAGCGCCTCTATCGCGGCTTCACTGCAAGAGATCACGATTTTGCGTCCCGACGGCGTTGAGGCAAGCGATACCCGCCCGATGACCCGGGTGAATGTGTCCGTCATCGTGGAAGAAAACGGGCGGCGCGAAAGCGGGTCTGCTGGTGGCGGCGGGCGAATTTCGCTCGACGGGCTTATCACGCCAAGCGATTGGCAACCTAAAGCGCGCGAAGCACTTCGGATCGCTTTGGTCAACTTGCAAGCCGTTCCCGCCCCTGCTGGCATGATGGATGTGGTGCTTGGCCCCGGTTGGCCCGGGATTTTGCTGCATGAGGCCGTCGGTCATGGGCTGGAAGGGGATTTCAATCGTAAAGGCTCAAGCGCATTTTCGGGGCGCGTTGGTGAAAGGGTTGCCTCCAAGGGGGTCACGGTTCTGGACGACGGCACGATCCCTGATCGGCGCGGCTCGATAAGCATTGATGATGAAGGAACGCCCTCGGCCAAGAACGTCTTGATCGAGGACGGTATACTTGTGGGCTATATGCAGGATCGCCAGAACGCCCGCCTTATGGGCGTTGCGCCAACGGGCAACGGGCGGCGCGAAAGCTATGCGCATCCCCCTATGCCGCGCATGACCAACACATATATGCTGGGCGGGCAAAGCGATCCTGCGGATATTGTTGCCGATCTGAAAGACGGCATCTATGCGGTTGGATTTGGCGGCGGCCAGGTCGATATCACAAATGGTAAGTTCGTATTTTCGTGTACTGAAGCCTACCGCGTTCAAAACGGCAAGATCGGCGCGCCTGTCAAAGGCGCAACGCTGATTGGCGACGGCGCAACTGCGATGCAGCAAATTCGTGCGCTCGGCAATGATATGGCGCTTGATCCGGGCATGGGGAATTGCGGCAAGGCCGGCCAATGGGTCCCTGTTGGCGTTGGTCAGCCAACGGTTATGATTGGAGGATTGACGGTCGGCGGCGCGGGAGGCTGAACCAAATCTGTTTTTGGTTTACGCGCTGTTAACTCCGATCCTGCTAGAGATGATTCTGCAAGCAGACGGAGCCACGATGAGCGAGCAGACCAACACTTCTTCCACTCACCCCCTACTCCCACCCACCACGGAAGATGAACGCCTCACGTGGCTCCGGCTCTTGCGCTCGCGGCGGGTCGGCATTTCAACCTTTTACCGGTTGCTTGGCGAACATGGCAGCGCCGCAGCGGCGTTGGACGCCTTGCCCGAGGTCGCCTCCAAAGCGGGATTAAGCAAATATGAACCCTGCTCATCGCAGCGCGCGCAGGCTGAATTGAGCGCGGGCGCTGCAGCAGGCGCACAGCTTATCTGCCGCGGCGAAAAGGCCTATCCTGGTTTGCTGGCCGAAATTTCAGATGCGCCGCCCATGCTATGGGTCCGTGGAAACCTGAAGGGGTTCAGCCGCCCGATGATCGCACTTGTTGGTGCACGCAATGCATCCTCGCTTGGGACGCGTATGGCGCGCGCACTTGCGAATGAGCTTTCCGAGCAAGGGTATATTATAGTGTCCGGTCTTGCGCGCGGAATAGACACCTGTGCCCATCTGGCTGCTGCAAAAAACGGATCGCTTGCGGTTCTGGCTGGCGGCGTCGACGTCATTTATCCTGCGGAAAATCTTGCGCTGGCAGAAAGCCTGTTGGACAAAGGGGCGCTAATTTCCGAACAACCGATGGGCATGGCCCCTATTGCACGGCACTTCCCTATGCGAAATCGCATTATTTCCGGGTTGTGTCGCGGCGTCGTCGTTGTCGAGGCGGCGGCAAAATCTGGCAGTCTGATTACCGCACGCGGCGCGTTGGACCAGGGGCGCGATGTTCTTGCCGTTCCAGGTCATCCGTTTGATGCGCGCGCCTCGGGCTGCAACATGCTAATCAGGGACGGCGCAATACTGGTGCGAAATGCACAGGATGTTACCGATGCGCTTGCAGCCCTGGCGCCGGAGGCGAATGAACACCAGCAAGAACAGCTACAAATGCCGCTTCCGAAACAAGCCCCCCCGCAACGCAGTTTGCGCGAGGTTAACGCATTGCACCAACGTATCCTTGATCGACTAGGGCCCAGCCCTGTCGCAGAGGATCAATTGCTGCGCGATATCGGTGCCCAGACCAGCATGATGATACCTGTTCTAACGGATCTGGAACTACGTGGACAAATCCGTCGCGCCCCCGGCGGATTGATTAGTCGCGCTTAGTTAACCCCGGCGCAATAGTCTTCGATCACCGCACGATAGCGTCGACAGAACGGTGCATATGCGAACCAGACATCGGTTGCACCTATCGCCCAATGCACGGCGACCCAGGTGTCACCAGACAGAATCATCAACGCCTGCAAGCCCGTCCCGTCCATGAATTCGGGATCAAACGCTCCCTGTTGAAAACCTGGCGTTTTGTAGAGGTCAATCTCTTTGCCGCCGGGTCGCTGGGCAGACAACGAAGCAAAGCCGACCTGTCCGCTGATCCGAAGGTCATGAACGATGAATTCTACTGGTGCGCCAAGCTGTTCCTGCGCGTGCGGGCGGATTGCGTCGAGCATTGCTTTTCGCTCGCTCGTGCCGCGTGCTGGCTCGAAGTACTCTGCGGCAACAGGGCCCGACACAAACAATGCGAGGAAAAGAATTTTCAAGAACTGCATAAAACCGGCCCCTTTTCATCAATACCAGCACCTTAACGCAGCGCGGCGGCGTTTGTCTTGCCTCAATTTCGGGCGGTATTCGCGCTTAATAATCAAGCGCAATTGACATTGCGCACTTTCCCGACACATGTAGCGGACCCATAAGAAAAGAATAACTTGAGACGAGTCGTAAGGAAATCAAATGCCAGTTGTTGTCGTAGAATCTCCCGCTAAAGCTAAGACAATAAACAAGTATTTGGGGCCGAACTATACAGTTCTAGCCTCCTACGGTCACGTGCGTGACCTGCCGCCAAAGGATGGCTCGGTCGACACCGAACATGACTTTGAAATGAAGTGGGAGATCGGAAACGACAGCAAAAAGCATGTCAAAGCCATCGCCGACGCCCTCAAGGACGACAACGAACTCATTCTCGCGACCGACCCCGACCGTGAAGGCGAAGCGATTTCATGGCACTTGCAAGAGGCGCTCACCAAACGTCGTTCGATCAAGAAAGACACGCCTGTCAGCCGCGTGGTTTTCAACGCAATTACCAAGGCCGCTGTAACAGAGGCCATGAAAAATCCGCGCCAAGTTGATGTACCGCTCGTAGAGGCCTATCTCGCCCGCCGCGCATTGGATTACCTTGTCGGCTTTAACCTTTCGCCCGTTCTATGGCGCAAACTGCCCGGTGCGCGTTCTGCGGGTCGTGTTCAATCCGTTTGTTTGCGCATCATCGTCGAACGCGAGCAGGAAATCGAAGCTTTCAACGCGCGCGAATACTGGTCTGTCAAAGCGTTGCTTGCCACCCCGCGCGGACAGGAATTCGAGGCACGCTTGACGGTCTTGGGCGGCAAGAAGCTCGATAAATACGATCTGGCGAACGAAACAGCTGCCGAACTGGCGGTTCAGGCAGTAACGTCTCGCGCGCTCAAAGCGGTCTCTGTTGAAGCCAAACCAGCCTCCCGCAACCCATCCGCGCCGTTTATGACATCGACGCTTCAGCAAGAGGCCAGTCGCAAGTTCGGTTTTGGCGCGCGCCAGACAATGAACGTGGCCCAGCGGCTATATGAGGCGGGACACATCACATATATGCGTACCGATGGCATCGACATGGCACCCGAAGCGATCACCGAAACGCGCGAAGCGATCAAGGATCGCTATGGTGACGACTATCTGCCCAAGGCCCCGCGCGAGTACAAAAACAAAGCCAAAAACGCTCAGGAAGCGCACGAATGTATCCGACCGACGGAACTGTCCAAGGATGCCGATAGCCTGAAGCTCAGCGAACCAGATCAACGCAAACTTTACGATCTGATCTGGAAGCGCACGATTGCCTGCCAGATGGAAAGTGCCCGCATGGAGCGCACGACGGTTGATCTGGGATCGGACGACGGTCAGGTGCAACTTCGCGCGACAGGTCAGGTTGTGCTCTTTGACGGCTTTATGAAAGTCTATGAAGAAGGCCGCGATGATGCCGTTGTAGATGAGGATGACAAGCGTCTGCCGCAAGTTGCCATGGGCGATCCGATGGACAAACGCGCGATCAACCCTGAGCAGCACCACACCCAGCCACCGCCCCGCTATACCGAAGCAACCTTGGTAAAGCGCATGGAAGAATTGGGGATTGGTCGTCCATCGACCTACGCCTCTATCGTGACAACGATCCAAGACCGTGAATATGTGCGTAAAGACAAGAACCGCCTCTACCCCGAGGATAAGGGCCGGATCGTAACGATTTTCCTGATGAATTTCTTCCGTCAATACGTTGGCTATGATTTCACCGCCGATTTGGAAAGCCAGCTTGACGATGTTTCCGCTGGCGAAGCTGACTATAAGGTCTTGCTTAGTAAGTTCTGGCGCGATTTCCATGCGGCGATCACGGAAACCTCCGAATTGCGCATTTCCGAAGTGCTTGACGTTCTGGATGCCGCCCTCGCGCCGCAGCTATATCCACCGCGCGACGATGGCTCTGATCCTCGTATCTGCCCGAAATGTGGTCAGGGTAGCCTGCACCTTAAAACATCGCGCACCGGTGGCTTCGTCGGATGCGGCAACTATCCTGAATGCACCTACACGCGTCCTATCGCTGGCGAGGGCGCGGATGGCGATGAACGGGTTCTTGGTGAAGACGCTGGCGACGAAATCTGGTTGAAGACCGGTCGTTTCGGTCCCTACGGTAAACGCGG
>NZ_JBAUHO010000021.1:0-13689 GCF_049680325.1 Planktotalea sp. | reverse complement strand
TCGTAGCTTTGCTCGCGATCCAGCATCGGCTCGCGCGGTGGGCGTCCAACGACGTCCTTTAGCTCTTCCAGCTCGATGAAGTTGTCAGCCTGACGACGCAATTCATCCGCGATCATCGGCGGTTGGCTGCGAATTGTGGAAACCACAGAAACCCGCACGCCTTGCCGCTGGAGGCTTTCAACAAGCGGGCGAAAATCGCCATCGCCCGAGAATAGCACAATGTGATCGACACGCGGCGCAAGCTCCATAGCATCGACCGTTAGCTCGATATCCATGTTGCCTTTTACCTTACGGCGGCCTTGGCTATCCGTGTACTCTTTGGCCTGTTTGGTGACCATCGTGAAACCGTTATAGTTCAACCAATCCACAAGCGGGCGGATCGGCGAGTACTCGTCATTTTCCAAAAGCGCTGTGTAATAGAAAGCGCGAAGCATTTTTCCGCGACGCATAAATTCTTGCCGCAAAAGTTTATAATCGATGTCAAACCCAAGCGACTTTGCCGCCGCATACAAGTTTGATCCATCGATGAACAGCGCAAGCCGTTCGTCTTTGTAAAACATCAATTGTCCTTTCAAACAGATTGGTCGCACCGTGAGTGTGTGAGTGGATAAAATAAATTTGCGACCGCTCCGATTTGCACGTTAAGAGAAAAGCCAAGGTTGAGGCAAGGGTGCTTTCGGCTAAAAATAGGTGCAAAATGTGAAAAACGGGTCTTTGCAATTGGTTGCGCTGGGCGCCAACCTTTCGTTAACAGGTTGTACTTTGGAGCAAACGCTTCAGGCCGCAGTGAAATCACTTGCTCAGAGCGGCTTTGCGATTCGCGCCGTAAGCAGGTTTTTCACTACGCCTTGCTTTCCAGTTGGTGCTGGTCCCGACTATGTGAATGCAGCTGTTGCCGTTCAAAGCGGGCAGGATGCGCGGCAAACCCTAAAGCTTTTGCATAAGATCGAAGCCGATTTCGGACGCGAGCGAAACCAGCGCTGGGGGCAGCGAACGCTAGATCTAGATCTGCTTGCGATGGATGATCTGGTTTTGCCAAACAAGCAAATATTTGAGGAATGGTTTGAATTAGACCCGCATTTGCAGGCCCAAGCCGTTCCGGACGCATTGATTTTGCCCCATCCGCGGCTGCAAGATCGCGCATTTGTATTGGCCCCGCTGGCAGATATAGCACCAACTTGGGTTCATCCTGTCTTGCAAAAGAGCGTCGCGCACATGCTTGCAGCGTTGCCAGAGGATGAAGTCGCGCAGGTAATCCCTATCTAAGGCGATCCGCGTCTTGAATATCTGCTTGTCAAGCTTAGGTTTGAGCACTAGAAGGCAGGCTTCTTAGCCGCTATTTAAATCGGAGATCACCATGGCCCGCGTTACAGTTGAAGATTGCGTTGACAAGGTACCAAACCGGTTTGATCTGGTGATGCTCGCTGCGCACCGTGCTCGCGAAATTTCGGCAGGTGGCGCAATCACGGTTGATCGCGACAATGATAAGAACCCTGTCGTATCCCTGCGCGAAATCGCGGAAGAAACACAGCTGGCTGACGATCTGCGTGAGCGTTTGATCGAATCCAACCAGACCCAGATCGAAGTTGACGAGCCTGAAGAAGATGCAATGGCGCTATTGATGGGCGCAGAAGCGGACAAGCCTGCGGACGATGATATGTCCGAGGAAAAACTGCTTCGTGCATTGATGGAAGCGCAAGGGCAGGGGTAACCCCCTGTTCCAGGCTGCGCGATAGGGCCAAGATGGACGACGCCTCACCTGATCTTTTATCACCAGAGGCGCTGCTTGACGCAGTCCGTACCTACAATCCTAAAACCAACGAAAAGCTTATTCGGGCTGCGTTCGAATATGGCGAGCGCATGCATGACGGGCAGTTCCGTCATTCGGGTGAACCGTATTTCACCCATCCTATCGCTGTTGCTTCAATCCTTGCCGAACAAAAATTAGATGACGCAACGCTAATCACTGCGCTGCTGCACGACACGATCGAGGATACGAAATCTACCTTTAGCGAAGTCGCCAGTATTTTTGGCGACGAAATCGCAATCTTGGTGGATGGCGTGACCAAGCTGACCAATTTGCAACTTAGCTCCAGCGAAACCAAACAGGCCGAAAATTTCCGCAAACTGTTCATGGCTATGGCCAAGGACCTGCGCGTTATTCTGGTCAAACTGGCCGACCGTTTGCACAATATGCGCACGATCAAGGCGATGCGGCCTGAAAAGCAGGTGCAAAAAGCACGCGAAACCATGGATATCTATGCACCGCTCGCGGGCCGCATGGGTATGCAATGGATGCGCGAAGAGCTAGAAGACCTTGCGTTCCGCGTTCTGAACCCAGAAGGGCGCGCCTCGATCATGCGCCGTTTCATTCGGTTGCAAAAAGAAACGGGCGATGTGATCCATCAGATCACAGGCGACATGCGCAGCGAACTTGCAGAGCATAATATCGAAGCGAAGGTTTTTGGCCGCGCCAAGAAACCTTATTCGATTTGGCGCAAAATGCAGGAGAAAGAACAAGGCTTCTCGCGCCTTTCTGACATTTACGGGTTCCGTGTCATCGCCACATCGGAAGAAGACTGTTACCGTGTTCTGGGTGTGATCCATCGAAGATGGTTCGCAGTGCCCGGGCGCTTCAAAGATTACATCAGCCAGCCAAAGACCAACGGCTATCGCTCGATTCATACAACGGTGTCGGGCCGCGATGGTAAACGTGTCGAGGTACAGATCCGCACCCAGCAGATGCATGACGTTGCAGAAACGGGCGTGGCTGCGCATTGGTCTTACCGTGATGGTATTCGCTCGCAAAACCCGTTTGCGGTTGATCCTGTTAAATGGGTGGCAAGCCTGAACGAACAGTTTGGCGTTGAAGACGATCACGAGGATTTCCTCGAAGCAGTTCGGCTGGAAATGTATTCCGATCAGGTTTTCTGCTTCACGCCCAAGGGCGAAGTGGTCAAGCTGCCGCGCGGGGCAACACCGCTTGATTTCGCTTATGCGATCCACACGCGGATCGGTAGCGCGTGCGTTGGTGCCAAAGTAGACGGGCTGCGTGTTCCGCTTTGGACACGTTTGAAAAACGGCCAGTCTGTTGAGGTTGTCACCGCTGAAGGCCAACAACCGCAGGCGACGTGGCTCGACATTGCGGCGACGGGCAAGGCCAAAAGCGCTATCCGCCGCGCGCTGCGAGAACAAGATCGCGAGCGCTTTATCAGGCTTGGCAGTGAACTTGCGCGGTCGGCGTTTGAACATGTCGGCAAGAAAGCAACTGATAAAGCATTGGAAACAGCCGCTAAAATCTTGCGCCTTGATAGTGGAAACACTGTCCTTGCCCGTCTTGGCAGCAGCGAGTTGACCACATCAAACGTGGTGAACGCGGTTTACCCTGAACTTGCGCAGCACACGGACACAAGCATTGATCGCAAACGCGCGGTCATTGGCCTAAGCCAGGGCCAAATGCATGAGCGCGCGCTGTGCTGCCAGCCATTGCCAGGTGAGCGTATTGTTGGCATCACCCAGCGCGGGCGCGGCGTTGTTGTACACGCGATTGACTGCCAGGCGCTTAGCGGTTTTGAAGATGAACCCCAGCGCTGGGTAGACCTTCATTGGCTGGAAGGGACGCATCCTCCCATTCACACTGCACGCCTTGACGTAACGATAGGCAATGATGCTGGTGTCCTCGGGCGCATTTGCACATTGATTGGCGAGCAAGGAGCCAATATCTCCGATCTTGCGTTCGTAGATCGTAAGCCGGATTTTTATCGTTTGATTTTAAGCGTGGAATTGCGTGATGCGGAACATTTGCATTCGATAATTTCGGCCTTGATGGCCGAAGATGATGTCGCAGAAGTTGCGCGCCATCAAAATCCGAACGACGTGAACGAAAGCGTCGACAACATGGGAACGAACCTTGGTATTCAAGCGCCGGAATAAGCGAAGCTGGCTCAGAGCGATCTGGGAAGCCATCTACCCGAGGGGTGGATGGGCCCGTGCGTTTCATTATGTCAAACATCGCGTCCGCCGGTTGCCTGACTCACCTGAACGTATCGCGCGCGGCATTTTCGTAGGCGTCTTCACAGCGTTCACACCCTTCTATGGGCTGCATTTCGTCGTCGCATTTGTTTTGGCCCGAATTTTGAACGGCAACGTGTTTGCATCGTTGCTGGCGACGTTTTTCGGCAATCCGCTGACCTATGTCCCAATCGCATATGCCTCGCTTAAAACGGGGTATTGGCTAACGGGCATGACAAGAGATGCGCAACACGTCCGCCACGGCCTGGGCGAGATGTTCGTCGGGGCCAGCCGTGATTTATGGACCAACCTTAAGGCTCTCTTTACGGGGCAAAAGGCAGATTGGGTCGGGTTGAGCGAATTTTACGATGACGTGTTTTTCCCTTATATGATCGGTGGGATCATCCCCGGTATCATCTGCGGTCTTGTTTGCTATTATCTTTCTGTCCCCGTCATTCGTGCCTATCAAAAACGCCGTAACAAAGGCGTACTGAAAGCGCGCCTTGCACGGTTGAAGCAAAAAGCGACGGACAAAAACACGAAGAAAACACTCGAAAACAGTTGATCGCCTCTGGTCTTGGCGGCGCAGCGCTTTACTCTGTCTTTGAACTTAAAACGGAAACCCTGATTCATGGCACAGCCCCTTCCTTTGCGTCTTGGCGTGAATATCGATCATGTCGCAACGCTACGAAATGCTCGTGGTGGTGCCTTGCCAGACCCCGTGCGCGCGGCTTTGATCGCTCAAGATGCAGGTGCAGATGGGATCACGGCGCATTTGCGCGAAGATCGTCGTCATATCCGCGACGCGGACATTGATGCGCTGATGGATGCGCTCAAGATCCCGTTGAATTTCGAAATGGCCGCAACGGATGAAATGCAGTCAATCGCGCTGCGCCACAAACCGCACGCCGTTTGCATAGTACCTGAAAAGCGTGAAGAGCGCACAACGGAAGGCGGCTTGAACGTCGCGCAGGATGAAAACAAACTGGCCCATTTCATTGCACCGCTACGCGAAGCGGGATCGCGCGTGTCGATCTTCATCGCGGCGGATCAGCGCCAGATTGTGGCGGCACATCGCATTGGCGCTGAGGTGATCGAACTTCACACAGGGGCCTATTGCGACGCCCATGCAGAGGGCGATTTCGAAACACGAGATCGCGAACTGGCAGCGATAACCGAAATGGCCGCTTTCGCCCATGATCTTGGTCTGGAAGTCCATGCAGGTCATGGCTTGACCTATGACGATGTGACGCCCGTTGCGGTGTTACCGCAGGTGCAAGAGGTTAACATAGGACATTTCATTATTGGCGAAGCGGTGTTTCGAGGGCTCGCGCCCGCGATTCAGGAAATGCGCCGTATTCTGGATGAGGTGCGTCCGTGACAGGTTGGGAGCTTGCTTTGCTCTTGCTTGCTTGGGCCGTTGCAGGCGGCTCACCTGGACCTGCGACACTGATCATTTCAGGAACGGCCATGGCGCGCGGTCGCGTTGCGGGTGTGGTCGCTGGTGTTGGTATTCTGTGTGGTTCAGCGAGTTGGGGCGTTGCCTCTGCCATGGGTATGGGCGCAGTTATGTTGAGTTATGCTTGGTTCTTTACGGCGCTGAAATATGCCGGCGCGCTTTATTTAGGCTATCTTGCATTGCAGTCTTTTCGATCCGCTTGGATCGGTAATGCTACCAAAGAGCAAACGGCGCTCAGTGGGGGGTTGCGAATGATCTTCGCTAAAAGTCTTGCAATTCACCTGACCAATCCAAAGGCAATCCTGAGTTGGGGCGCGGTCTTTGCCATTGCGCTACCTGCTGGTGCGCCCGCATCAGAAGTTTTCGTGCTCTTCGCGCAGCTTTTGAGCGTTTCCGCGCTGGTATTTATTGGTTATGGCATCCTGTTTTCCAATCCTTGGATTGTGGCGGGCTACCGCGGCGCACGCCGTGTTTTTGAGATCGGTTTCGGGGTTCTGTTTGGCTTGGCCAGTCTTAAAATCCTGACCACAAAGGTTGTTTGAACGGTGATCTTGGGCGTCGGAACTGACCTTGCCAATATTGAGCGGATCGCAGGGACGCTTGAACGCTTTGGCAGCCGTTTCAAAAACCGGGTGTTCACCGAGATCGAACAAGCCAAGGCCGAACGCCGCAAGGATGTGGCAGGCACTTATGCAAAACGTTGGGCTGCGAAAGAGGCCTGTTCAAAGGCGCTGGGCACTGGTTTGGCCATGGGGATCGCATGGAAAGACATGTCTGTGACAAACCTGCGCAGCGGCCAACCGGTGATGCATGTGACAGGATGGGCGGCCGAGCGATTGAAGAAAATGACGCCCGAGGGTCACGAGGCGATTATTCACGTTACCCTGACAGACGATCATCCTTGGGCACAGGCCTTTGTCGTGATCGAGGCGCGCCCAATCGCAAGCTAGAATGTACTTATATACCATGCGTTATTCGCAACGCGAGACGGGCGCGCGTGGTTGACATAGGCGGGTGCGCCCCTCATGTAGCCTGCTAACTGCGAAACGGAGAAAAGCACATGGCCGAGGCCACCAAAAAAGGCAATCCTGTCATCGAGACGATCAAAACTGTCGTCTATGCACTGCTCATTGCAGGCGTCTTTCGGACTTTGTTTTTCCAACCGTTCTGGATTCCGTCAGGTTCGATGAAGGACACGCTGTTGATTGGCGATTTCCTGTTCGTGAACAAGATGGCCTATGGCTATTCCTACGCATCCTGCCCTTCGGTGATTATCCCGCGTTTCGGGGTTAATCTGGACGCGAAAAAGTTCTGCGGCTTTGCCGATGGCGACAACACCCGCCTGCTTGGCAGCGAGCCAGAGCGCGGCGACGTCGTCGTATTTCGCCACCCTGTTTCGGGTCGTGATTTCGTCAAGCGCCTGATCGGGCTGCCCGGCGATAAAGTTCAGGTCAAGAACGGTGTCGTGTTCATCAATGGCGAAGCCGCGCCGCAAGAACCGGCTGGCGTGTTTGAAGAAGTCGCCGCCGCGCAAGGCCCGCATCAATTGCGTCCGCGCTGCGCCAATGGTCCTGTGGGCGAAGGCGGAACCTGTAACAAGGAACGGTTCACCGAAACATTGCCAAATGGCGTGAAGCACGCCGTTCTGAACATCGGGCCGCAGCGTTCGGACGACACGCCTGTCTATTCGGTTCCAGAGGGCAACTATTTCTTCATGGGCGACAACCGTGACAACTCTTCCGACAGCCGGGTTCCGAATGCGGCTGGTGGTGTTGGCTTTGTTCCTTATGAAAATCTGATTGGCCGTGCGGACCGCGTGATGTTCTCTTCTGCGGGGCGCTCGATGCTGTTCTTCTGGACATGGCGCTCTGATCGTTTCCTCAAGGCGATAAACTGACGTTATGAAGCTTTCGGCTGACCTCATCGCGCTACAAAAGCGTATCGCGTACCGCTTTGAGCAGGGCGAGTTGTTGACCGAAGCTGTCACACATTCCTCTATGTCTTCGCCTTCGCGCGGGGACAATCAGCGGCTGGAATTTCTGGGAGATCGCGTTCTGGGTTTGGTTATGGCCGAAGCCTTGCTTGGCGCAGATGTAAAGGCTAGCGAAGGCCAGCTTGCGCCGCGTTATAACGCGCTTGTGCGCAAGGAAACCTGCGCAGATGTTGCCCGTGAAATCGGGCTTGGTGATGTTTTACGCCTTGGGCGTTCCGAAATGAAAAGCGGCGGGCGGCGTAAACTTGCGTTGCTTGGCGATGGCATGGAAGCCTTGATCGCTGCTGTGTATCTCGACGGCGGTTTTGAGGCGGCTCAGGCGCTTATCCTGCGACTGTGGGGGGAGCGGATCAATAGT
Organism: Planktotalea sp.; assembly: GCF_049680325.1. Classification (GTDB taxonomy): domain Bacteria; phylum Pseudomonadota; class Alphaproteobacteria; order Rhodobacterales; family Rhodobacteraceae; genus Planktotalea. The sequence continues at coordinate 5,868 of NZ_JBAUHO010000021.1, read as the reverse complement.
GTCGAAGAAGACGCGCGCGATCCCAAGACCAGCCTGCAAGAATGGGCGCAATCACGCGGGCTGACACCGCCCGCTTACATTGAAACAGCGCGTTCTGGTCCTGACCACGCTCCTATGTTTACAATCGAAGCACGCCTAGACAACGGCGAGACAGAGACAGCTATGGCAGGCTCGAAGCGGCTCGCAGAACAAGCAGCGGCAAAGGCCCTGCTGGCAAGGATGACGGCACATGACTGAACCCCAAACACGCGCGGGCTTTGTTGCCTTGATTGGTGAGCCGAATGCAGGCAAATCCACGCTGACCAACCGGATGGTTGGCGCGAAAGTGTCTATTGTTACACACAAGGTGCAAACTACGCGCGCGCGTATTCGCGGCGTGGCGCTTGAAGGTGCGTCGCAGCTTGTGTTCGTCGATACACCTGGCCTTTTCAAGCCAACGCGCCGTTTGGACCGTGCGATGGTTGCGGCCGCTTGGGGCGGCGCTGCTGATGCGGATGTCGTGGTACTGATGATCGAAGCCAATCGCGGCGTCACCGAGGGTGTCGAGCGTATTCTTGAAGGCCTTCAGGACTTTGGTGAGAACCGCAAAATTGCGCTTGCAATCAACAAGATAGACCGCATCAAATCCGAAGCATTGCTGGCGCTATCAGAGAAAATGAACGAAATTTATCCTTTCGTTGCAACGTTCATGATTTCCGCGGAACGCGGTCACGGCGTTGATGCGCTGAAAGAATGGCTGGCGGGCGAAGTGCCTGCGGGTCCGTGGCTTTACCCCGAAGATCAGATCGCGGACCTACCTTTGCGCATGATTGCGGCGGAAATGACCCGCGAAAAACTGACGCTTCGTTTGCATCAGGAATTGCCCTACCAACTGACTGTTGAAACGGAAAACTGGGAAGAGCGTAAAGATGGCTCGTGCAAGATCGACCAGCTGATTTACGTCATGCGCGATGGTCACAAAGGCATCGTTCTAGGCAACAAGGGCGAGACGATCAAAGCAGTCGGCAAGGCCGCGCGCGAAGAACTGGTCGAGTTTTTGGGCCGTAAAGTTCACCTGTTCTTGCAGGTGAAGGTGCGCCCGAACTGGCTCGAAGAGAGCGAGCGTTATGATGAGATGGGCCTGAACTTCAAAGACGGGAACACATGATCCGGCTGACCTCTCGGTTCTGGGTCGACGCCTATTTGGCGCGTTTGCGCTTTTGCGATATTCCTGCCTTCGTTGTTGCCCATGGCGATGACACTGCGGGCGCGGTTCTGGTGAAATCCTCTACGCTTGATGGTAGGGCAAAGGTGTATCAACGCACTTACGATTTGCTGGAAGATACGCGTCACTGGGATGTGTTGAGCGAAGGGGATGAGCGCGATGTTGATGCCTCCATTGCAAGGCAACGTCAGTTTGATCGCGATGTTTGGGTGATCGAAGTGGAAGATCGTGCAGGGCGCACGTTACTGGGCGAGCAGGGGCTGGACTGATGGAATGGCGCGATCAGGGAATTTTGCTCTCTGTGCGCCGCCACGGTGAAACCAGCGCTATTATCGATGTCTTTACACAATCGCATGGGCGACATGCTGGAATCGTACGCGGCGGTACGTCCCGTAAAATTGCCCCTATTTTGCAACCGGGTGCGCAGCTCGACGTCAGTTGGCGCGCGCGGCTCGAGGATCACCTGGGCAGCTACGCCGTTGAACCCATGCGCTCACGCGCGGCGGCGGCGCTGGGGGACCGCCTGTCATTGGCAGGCCTAAATGCAGTGACCGCCCTTTTGAGTTTCGCGTTGCCCGAACGCGAAGCCAACGCGGCCTTATACCTGAAAAGCGAACAGCTTCTGGATTTGCTCGGCCAGCACGACGTCTGGCCGCTTGCCTATTTGCGTTTTGAGATCGCTTTGCTTGAGGCCACCGGCATGGGGCTGGATCTGAGTGCCTGCGCTGTGACGGGGACCAATGAAAACCTGTGCTATATCTCACCGCGCACGGGCCGCGCGGTCAGTGAACAAGCCGCAGGTGAGTGGGTCAGCAAGCTGCTGCCATTGCCACCGATCCTGAAAGGCGAAGGGATGGGCAGCGACGGCGAAATCGCCGCAGCGCTGCAAACGACAGGCTTCTTCCTAAGCGAAAAACTAGCCCCAAATCTGGGGAACAGACAGCTTCCGGAGGCGCGCGGGCGGTATGTTGATCTGTTTGAGCGTCAGATCACTCAGACTTGAATACCATGGCACGGCCTTGATCGTTGCTTAGTATCAGCGTGTTCTGGGACACTTCAGAAAGCGTCATGGCCTCAAGCGCGCTAAAGAATGTGCGTTCGCTTTCCAGCGCAGCGCAGGCCATCTTGGTAGACAGGACAGGGCCTAGCTTGAACCAGGGATAGGGTGCGCTTTGCTTTGCCGAGTAGCGATTGCAAGGCGCTTGGCCGGAAACCTGACCATCCTTGCCAAATTCAAGCGTTGCGCGGGTCGCAAAGGCAGTGCCGTCAATTTCTGTCAGTGTCCAAACCTTGTCTGCCGCGCCGTATTTTGCCACGCTTTCATCTCCGACGCAGGCTGTTGCAAGCAGCAACGCACATGGGGCAAGAAAACGGATCACGCCAAGGCCTTGCGGATCGCACGGATGTTTTCGCCGTAGGGCACTGGATTGCTTACTGAGCCGCCTTTGAACACCGCAGATCCTGCAACCAAGACGTCAGCGCCAGCATCAACGCAGCCCTTTGCGGTGTCTGGTGTGACACCACCGTCAATCTCGATATGAACCGGGCGATCACCGATCATCGCGCGCAGGTCAGCGATTTTCGAGTGCAATGGAATAAATTTCTGACCACCAAAACCGGGGTTCACGGTCATCACGCAGACCAGATCACACACATCAAGCAGCTCTTTCACCGCGCTCGCAGGCGTGCCGGGGTTCAAGGCGACACCAGCTTTCGCACCTGCGCCGCGAATGGCTTGGAGCGTCCGGTGAATGTGTGGACCTGCTTCAACATGCGCGGTAATGAAATCCGCACCAGCCTGCGCAAAGCCGTCGATATAGGCATCCACTGGCGAGATCATCAAATGTACATCCATCACGGTCTTGATGTGTGGACGGATCGCCGCGCAAGTTGTTGCGCCAAAGCTGAGGTTGGGCACGAAATGTCCATCCATCACGTCGACATGAATCCAGTCCGCGCCTTGCGCTTCAACGGCCTCTATTTCAGCGCCAAAGTTGGCGAAATCTGCGGACAAGATGGACGGGGCGATTTTGACAGAGCGATCAAAAGACATAGGTCGGTTTTCCTTAGGCAGCACAGCGATTTTGCGTTGGCGTCTCATAACGCGCCTTCAGACTGCGCGATAGGGGGTTTTCCAAACAGGGGCATCGTGTTTACGATGTGGCATTACATTTTACATTTAAAAGAGATTTCCGATGCGCATATTGCTCCTTCTTCTATGTTTTGCCTTTCCGGTCGGCCTTTTTGCGCAAAGTGCAAATCAACCCGCTGGCGCCATTGCTGTTGAAGATAGCGCAACAAACGATGCGGCTATGGCGGTTCGTATTCGCGACATCCTATCTGAGCTGGACGGATATGAAGATGTGACCGTTACGGTAACATCAGGCATTGTAACCCTGCGCGGAACTACCCTTGATGGCGAAAAAATTACGCGCCTGAATGAGCTGACAGGCCGCGTTCAAGGCGTCGTCGCCATTGAGAACGAGGTTACTGAAACAACAGATGTCGTTAAACGGTTGAACCCTGCGGTTGAACGGTTTCGTGCGCGCATGGCGCAGGTGATTGCCTTTGTCCCGCTTGCCACAGTCGCACTTGTTGCTTTTGGCATCATTGTCCTTATCGGCTTCCTGATCGCGCGGATGCGCCAGCCCTGGAACCGGCTTGCGCCGAATGCATTCATTGCGGATATCTACCGCCAGATTCTACGACTTGGCTTTATGATCGGGGGATTGGTTGTTGCGCTTGATATTATGGGGGCCACAGCGCTGCTTTCGACTATTCTTGGTGCGGCGGGGATCATTGGCTTGGCAATCGGTTTCGCGGTAAAAGACACGGTTGAGAACTTTATCGCGTCGATCATGCTTTCGATCCGCCAGCCCTTTCGGCCAAATGACACAATCGAGATCGGCGGCGATACAGGCAAAGTGATCCGCCTGACCAGCCGTGCAACCATCCTGCTTAGTTTTGATGGCAATCACATTCGCATCCCGAATGCGACGGTTTTCAAAAGCCGGATCGTCAACTTTTCGCGCAATGACGAACGTCGTTTCAAATTCTCGCTGGGCCTTGCGCCTGACACCGACTTTGTGGACGCGCAAAGGATCGCTTTGGAAAAGCTAAAGGAGTTGCCCTTTGTGCTGGAAACCCCCGCGCCTGCCGTCTGGATTGACGAAATCGGTGATAGCACAATTTCGATCACGCTGACGGGATGGATCGAGCAGCATAAGTCTTCTCTCGTCGCCGCGCGTGGTGAGTCGATTCGCTTGGTGAAGCTGGCGTTGGAACAAGCGGACATTCAGATGCCCGAACCAACATACCGTGTTCTTTCGCCATCCTTGGCAAAGCTGGCATCGGCCGACGACACTCAATCGCACAGCAAGCGTGAAGAGCTTGAAAGGGACGCCGAAATTCAAGAGGAAAGCCAAGTCACTATGGATGTTCAGGCATCAACGGACGAAGCTTTGGAACAAATCGTAGAGGCCGAGCGCAAACAGACCGAGGCTGATGATTTGCTACGTCGGGAGGCTCCAGAAGAATAGCGTCGTTTTTTTGCAAATATGCCCTTGAACGCCGCGCACCTCCCGCGTAAATAGCGCAACACTGATGGGATGTAGCCAAGTGGTAAGGCAACTGTTTTTGGTACAGTGTACCGTAGGTTCGAATCCTACCATCCCAGCCAGTACTCTTAATGCATTGATACCGTTGAGCTTTTATCCGAAATAGTCCGTGTTTCAGGGGTATTTAGCGGGCTTTGGATTTCCCCTGACAGGTGATGAGTAGGAATTAGGCCGGATTCTCGCAAAAGTCTGGAAACAGCATTTCGACGGTAGCACTGTCTGACGTCAGCCCCTGCAGGACAGATCTGAGCATTTGAACAACGGAGGGTTTCTGGTTCATCTTATCGATTAGGAGATCGAGATGACGAAGAAGCCTACCACATCGAAAAATTCCGCCGACAAGGTGGTTAAGAACATCCGCCGCAAGACACGGCAAATCTATACAGCGGAGGAGAAGACCCGCACCGTCGAGGGCTCACACCTGCCAGTCAAACAGACGCTTGATATGCTGTGCATTCCGCGCAGCACATTTTATCGATGGTACGATCTTTATCTGGATGGTGGTCTGGACGCGTTGGCGGATCAGTCGCCGCGTCCCAAGTCTGTCTGGAACCGTATCCCAGACGTCAGGCGCGATGATTTGATCGAGTTTGCATTGGAGCACGAGGCGTTGTCGACACGCGAACTTGCCGTCAAATACACGGATGAGAAGCGGTATTTAGTATGAAAATCATCAGCTTACCGAATTCTAAAAGCAGCTGACCTGATCGCTGCGCCTGATTACTTGGAGATCAAGGCCGCTGACGAGTTCACGGATAAAACCACCGCCATCAACGAGATGCTCCTCTCGGGCATGTAAACATGCCCTGCCGGGCAAGGGGCAGCCAGACTTTACTTACTTCAAAATCATCGGCTGGGGCTGGTATTATCTGAGCACGATCTTGGACGATTACAGCCGCTACATCATCGCGTGGAAGCTCTGCTACCACTGCCCGGCAGTGAACAACGCCGCTTGCAACATCAAAAACAAGCAGCATAATCAATCACACGAACGAACCAGAGCCTCCTGTGCTCAAGCCGATCTGATGTCCAACTTTATATGACGAC
>NZ_JBAUHO010000020.1:0-2155 GCF_049680325.1 Planktotalea sp. | reverse complement strand
GGTCAGCGCGACGTGCAACAGGCGATGGCCGGCTATTTGCGGGCGTTGAAGCGCGGGGAACCGGCGGCGTTTGCAAGTCTGATGGGGCTTTGCTTTGCCTACGGTTTTTTCCATGCGGCTGGGCCGGGGCATGGAAAACTTGTGATTGGCGGCTATGGATTGGCCCGTGACATTCCCAGATTGAAGCTTTCGGTATTGGCAATTGCATCCAGTCTTGCACAAGCCGCGAGCGCGGTGATTCTGGTCGCGGTTGGCGTGTTGGTTTTGGGCTGGGGACGTAGCGAAATGACCATAGCGGCAGAGCGCTGGTTGGCCCCTGCAAGCACGGGCGCGATTGCGCTGGTTGGACTTTGGCTTGCGTGGCGTGGGCTGCGCGCGCTACGTGCAAACACGCACCAACATAACCACCATCACGAGAGCGGCGCGACTTGCTCGACCTGTGGTCATTCTCATGGCCCGACACCGTCGCAAGCAGCTGATACGCACTCTTTGCGCGATGCTCTCGCGCTCATCGGTGCGGTTGCGATCCGCCCTTGCACAGGCGCATTGTTCCTGCTGATTATCACCTGGAGCATGGGGATATTCGCAGCAGGGATCGCGGGTGCATTCGTGATGGGGCTTGGCACTGCCAGCATCACAGTGCTCTTTGCAGTGCTATCGACGTCATTGCGTGCAGGTTTTCTTGCCCGCGTTGCACAGGGCGACAGGTTTTTGACGACGACACTGTCCTTGCAAATTGCCGTCGGCCTTCTGATTGCACTGCTTGCGCTGCAAATGACGCTTGCCGCGCTGTGACGCTTCAGTCAAAGCTTGGACAATGACGACATCAATAAAAACAGAACCGATGACCACGGCTGGTCATGCCCGTGCAATATTGACCCTTGGCTTGCCCTTGATCGGGGGGCATCTCGCCCAATTCGCGATTGGCATGACCGACACGATCATGATGGGCTGGTACTCGATCGAGGGTCTGGCTGCCGTCACCCTTGCGAGCACCTTCTTTTTCGTTTTGTTCATTTTCGGTTCGGGTTTCGCGCAGGCCGTTATGCCGCTTGTGGCAAGCCAGTTTTCTGCGGGCGATGAGGTGCAAATGCGCCGCACAACCCGCATGGGGCTATGGATGTCCTTCGTCTTCGCGATTGTTATCATGCCTTTGTTTATCTTTTCCGCTCCGCTCTTGCGTGGGCTTGGACAAGATGACGCGCTGGTCGCAGATGTGCAGGCCTATCTGCGCATTGCGGGCTGGGGGATCATTCCTGCCTTGGGCGTTATGGTGCTCAAGTCCTATCTTGCCGCGCTAGAACGCACGAGCGTGGTGCTTTGGGTCACGTTGATTGCGGCCGGCGTAAATGTGTTCGCCAATTACGCGCTGATTTTCGGCAATTGGGGCATGCCTGAACTTGGTTTGCGCGGCTCTGCGATTGCGTCTTTGATAGTGCAAGTTCTTTCGCTTCTGGTGATTGCAGCCTATGTAATCATTGCGCTGCCGCGACAACAGATTTTCGCGCGTATTTGGCGCCCCGATTGGGATGCATTCTTTTTGGTGGGACGCCTTGGTGTTCCGATAGGCTTTACAATGCTCGCTGAAGTCGGCCTGTTTGCTGCTGCGACCTTGATGATGGGCTGGCTTGGAACCATCGCGCTGGCGGCGCACGGCGTTGCACTTCAACTGGCCAGCGCGACCTTTATGATTCACCTAGGTCTGTCCAATGCAGCGACCGTGCGCGCGGGCAATGCGCTGGGGCGGCGCGACGTCGAGCATCTGGCGCGCGGGGCGAAGGTGGTTACTGCAATGTCGCTTATTGTGGCGCTTGTCACGATTGCGGCTTTTGTGCTGTTCCCCGACCAACTCATTTCGCTGTTCCTGGATCGCGACGAGCCAAACAAGGCGGCTATTATGGCGACTGGTGCTGTTTTGTTGTTGATGGCGGGTGTGTTCCAGCTGGTGGATGCATCACAGGTGATGGCGCTTGGGCTATTGCGCGGCCTTCGCGACACCAAAGCGCCGATGATCTATGCTGCATTCAGCTATTGGATCATTGGCGTGCCGTGCAGCTATTTGCTGGGCTTTCCATTGGGGTTTGGCGGTGCCGGTATTTGGGGCGGTTTGGCGATCGGACTTGGATTTGCCGCGATCCTGATGACCCTGCGGTTC
>NZ_JBAUHO010000019.1:0-27402 GCF_049680325.1 Planktotalea sp. | reverse complement strand
CCTTCGGGCAGCGCAGTATCTTTGTGCCAAACCCGCGTCACATGTGCACCAGCCATTTGCAGGCCAACCGCCAGATCGCGATCACAGTTAGACCCCGGAAAGGTAATTACAGCAGCTTTCATTGTCGTATCCTTCAAACGCTCAGTCAGTGAAGTCAGCGGGTAAAATCGGTAATAACAGCCACGCCGGGAGGCGCAATAGCATCAAACGCAGCAAGTTCGGCCGTTGCTTGGCCAAGCGCAATAGTGCGCGTCACCAGCGGCGATACGTCGACCCGCCCGCTCTCGATCAAGCTCAATAGGCTGGGATAGCGCCAGCTGGGCATACCGCGCGTACCAAAGACCGCCAACTGGCCAGAATATAGAGTATCCATAGGCAGTTGCATCGTTGCATGATCGCCTGCGGGCATCCCAACTTGAACCATCCGGCCTAGTTTTCGCAGCGACGTCAGTGCCCCGACAGTCGTTGCCTGAATACCAAGCGCTTCAATCGCGACATCCGCGCCGCCCGCTGTTATTTCGCGAATAGCTTGCGGAGCATCGCACGTAGATGCGTCGATAACGGCATCGGCGCCCAGTTTCTTTGCATAGGCCAGTTTTTCTGGCGCGATATCAACGACAATCACCCGTGCGCCCAAGGCATGGCCAAGCAAAAGCGCTGAAATTCCGATGCCACCCCCGCCAAAAATCGCAAGCCATTCGCCTGCTTGCAATGCCGCGCGCCCTGTAAGCGCATGCCAAGCGGTTGTAACGCGGCAGCCAAGTCCAGCAGCCAACGCAGGCGACAAACTATCCGGCAGAACCGTTAAATTGGCATCCGCGAAAGGCACAGCAATCAATTCGGCAAAGGCCCCTTGGCGGGTAAAGCCGGGCACCGCTTGTGATGCACAAATCGTTTGGTTTCCAGCAGCGCAATCCGAGCAACTGCCACAGGCTAGAATAAACGGAGCAATGACCCGCTCACCGACCCGCCAACGGGTTACGTTTTTGCCAAGCGCAACAATTTCGCCGCAAAACTCATGTCCCGGTACATGCGGCAAGGACACATCAGGATCCGCGCCGACCCAAGCGTGCCAGTCTGAGCGACATACGCCGCAGGCCAAAACCTTGACAATTACCTCGCCAGAATCCGGCGTCGGGTCAGGCAGATCTACAATAGTAAGTGGCGCGCGCCATTGCGTGATCTGCGCGGCGCGCATCAGCTTAGCTTAGCTCGACTGTGTAGGATTCGATTACAGTGTTGGCGAGCAGCTTTTCACACATCTCGCTTACTTGCGCTTCGCTGGTTCCGTCGGCCAACTCCAGCTCGATCACCTTGCCCTGACGGACGCCCTCGACACCGTCAAATCCAAGCGCACCCAACGCATGGCGAACCGCTTCGCCTTGAGGATCCAACACACCGTTTTTCAACATGACATGTACACGAGCTTTCATCGGCAAGTCCTTCTTGGCGCTTAGTTAATCAGGGTTGGTTTGGTGATAGGTTGCTGGTTCTTGGGCATAACGCCCAAACGCTTTGCAACTTCGGTATACGCATCAGTGAGCGACCCAAGATCGCGGCGGAACACATCCTTGTCCAGCTTTTGACCCGTCTCGATATCCCACAAACGGCAGCTATCGGGGCTGATTTCATCCGCGACAACAAGACGTTGGAAGTCGCCATCATAAACGCGGCCAACTTCGATTTTGAAATCAACCAGTTTGATGCCAACGCCGTACATGACGCCTGCAAGAAAATCATTTACACGCAGCGCAAGGCTGAGGATATCATCCATGTCCTGCTGGGACGCCCAACCAAAGGCCGCGATATGTTCTTCGGAAACCAGCGGATCACCCAGTTTGTCGTCTTTCAGGCAGTATTCGATGATCGGGCGCGGCAATTGCGTACCCTCTTCAATCCCAAGACGCTTGGACATTGTGCCAGCGGCATAGTTACGCACGATGATCTCCAACGGAACAATCTCGCACGAGCGCACCAGTTGCTCGCGCATGTTCAGGCGCTTCAAGAAATGCGTGGGCACGCCGATGCTGCCCAAACCCAGCATGAAATACTCGGACAGCAGGTTGTTGAGCACACCTTTCCCGTCGATGATTGCTTTCTTTTCAGCATTAAAGGCGGTCGCATCATCCTTAAAATATTGGATAATCGTTCCCGGCTCCGGACCTTCATAGAGGGTCTTGGCCTTACCTTCATAAATCTTTTTTCCGCGCGCCATGGCAGTGACTTTCTTTGCAGCGTGACACACATGGGGCGACTCTGCCCGATGCGCATTCTGCGGCCCTCTTAGGGCAACAACCACCTCGGGGCAAGGTTGAGTGCAAGCACTTTGATGCGTTCCGTTGCCGCTTGGCCCTTGCAGCGCAGTGCGCAGCGTCGCATATTCAGTACAAACCCATCAACACTTGAGGATAGTGATCTAAAATGAGCACCTTTGACGACCGCGAGAACGCCTTCGAAGCAAAATTCGCCCATGACGCTGACATGCAATTCAAAGCAGACGCGCGGCGCAACAAGTTACTTGGTCTTTGGGCCGCAGAACTGATGGGCAAATCGGCAGACGAAGCCGCAGAATATGCCAAAGAAGTGGTCAAAGCCGATTTTGAGGAAGCGGGCCACGAGGACGTTGTGCGCAAAGTCGCTGCCGATCTCGGTGATAAATCGAACCCGGATGAAATTCGCGCAAAAATGGCTGAACTGATGGCCGTGGCCAAGGGCCAGATCATGTCCGAAGTGTAATTCACGCGCGCTGATAGTGATGAAAGCCCTGCCAGATAGGTTCTGGCGGGGCTTTTTTGTCAAATTTGATCCGTTAAGCGATTGATAAGACTGCATGCGTTAGAGCATTGCTATGTCTTCATCTCTCCCTGACCTTCCTTTTCATCGCAAAGCGCTCACGCAACTCGCCGCGCTTTGTATTGTCTTTCCGCTTTGCATTCTTGCCGCCCGTCCGTTTCTGGATGCGCTGGATTGGGGGCAAGTTGGGATTGCTTGGCGTGGCATTACCGCGTCTCAGTGGTCAATTGCGCTGTTGGCAACAACCGCCAGCTTTGCCTCTCTCGGGCGCTATGATGTCATCATCCACCGTGTTTTGGGCACTGGCGTTGGTGCGCAAAGCGCGCAGGCGAGCGGCGCAGCAGCCGTGGCCCTCTCCCAAACGCTTGGCTTTGGATTGATTACAGGCACATTAGCGCGCTGGCGCTCGCTTCCCGGGCAAAGCATCGTCGCTGCAGGATCGGTGACTGCGCTGGTGTCTTTCAGTTTTCTGGGCGCATGGCTGATGATCTTTGCGCTCACAGGGCTTTTGGCGTCGCATTCTTTGCCCCTTCCCCCATTGGTTTTCCAGGCGAGCCTTTTTTCTGCCCTGTGTTTCGTTCTCTATTCGGTCTTGAAACGCTACCTGACAATTGCAGGGCGCCGATTGCGCTTGCCCAGTCTGCGCGCAATCGTTTCGCTTATGCTTTACGCCGCCTTGGACACCGGGTTCGCGGCCCTTGCTTTATGGATCTTGCTGCCAAGCGCGGCTGCGATGCCCTTCAGCTTCCTCTTTCCGATCTATCTGGCCTGCCTTGGCACAGCCCTGCTCGGCAATACGCCAGGTGGTCTCGGCCCGTTCGAGGTAACCTTCCTTTGGGCGCTCCACAGTCATAGCGTGAATGATCTACTGGCTGGCCTCATCGCGTTCAGACTTATCTACTTCGCGCTGCCCGCCTGCATTGCGATGCTCTACCTTATTCGCCCTCTACCCGCACGGCAGGCCAAGCGGCCAATGATATCGCTCGCGCGCGGATTGCACCCAGAAACGCCTGCGGCGCTACAAACAGGAACGCCGTTGATCGCAAATAACGGCACAATGATCTGCGCAATCGCGCGCACCAGCCAAACGACCAGCGCGATCTTTGATCCAGCAGCAAGCACCAGCGCCAGCCTTGCCGCGCTTACCGCCGCCGCACGCCTTAACGCAACTGTCCCGCTCTTTTACAAATGCAGCGCCCGGCAAGCTGCGAAATTTCGCGCGCATGGCCTTTACGTTGCGCGCATCGCACAGGACGCCATGCTTGATCTAACTCAAAGCGATCTGAACACCCCGAGCCGACGCAGTCTACGTCGAAAGCTGCGCGCCGCTGCGAAAGCAAACGTAAGCATCGCGCGATTGTATCCCAATGATCTGCCGCTCGACGAACTCAAAGCGATCGATGCGCAATGGCAATCTGGCAATGGCGCAGCGCGTGGCTTTTCCATGGGCCGTTTTGAGTTGGAATACGTTAAGCAGCAAGCGATTTTTGGCGCATACAACGACGGCAGACTGATTGCATTTATCACCTGCCATGCAAGTTCCGACGCCTGGGCCCTGGACCTGATGCGTAGCGATGCAAATGTTCCCAGCGGGACAATGCATGCGCTGGTCTGGCACGCGATCGAAGCGGCGAAAGCGCAAGAATGCGCCTCTTTCTCATTGGCGTCAGCGTCCTGTACCCGCGCGCCGTTGATCCAAATCATCGACAAACTCAGTTTTTTAAAATCGCCCAACACGGCAGGGCTAGAGCAATTCAAACGAAGCTTCGCGCCGCAATGGTACGCGCTTTATGCAGCAGCACCCAATCGCGCTGCTCTCTGGCTGGGACTTTGGGATATCTGGCAAGAGGTGCAAGATCCGCCCCCATTGCGATCAAGGACCCGGGCATTACGGGCGCGATAGGTTTCATCATCATTATGACCATTATGAGTTTGCTTCACCCCTGCGCGCGTGGCACAGAGGCGAAAATTGCAGGATTTAATCATGACGAACGCGCTTTCAAAAATGCTCGCAACTCGCGACTGGATATTGGCCGACGGGGCCACAGGCACCAATCTTTTCAACATGGGACTCATGTCTGGTGATGCGCCAGAGCTTTGGAACGAACAGCACCCCGAAAAGATCAAAGCACTTTATCAAAGCGCCGTAGATGCCGGTAGCGATCTGTTCTTGACCAATTCCTTTGGTGGCAATGCCTCGCGTTTGAAACTGCATAATGCCCAAAATCGCGCCCATGAACTTTCGCGCATCGCCGCAGAGATCGGTCGCGAGGTCGCCGATGCGACGGATCGCGATATTATCGTGGCTGGTTCGGTTGGACCAACAGGCGATATTATGCAACCTGTCGGTTCTCTAAGCCATGCAGATGCGGTCGAAATTTTCCATGAGCAGGCCGAGGGTCTGAAAGCAGGTGGCGCGGATGTGCTCTGGCTTGAAACCATTTCTGCGCCAGAAGAATACCGCGCAGCCGCGGAAGCCTTTGGCCTTGCGCAAATGCCATGGGTCGGAACGATGAGCTTTGACACAGCCGGGCGCACAATGATGGGCACAACAAGTGCTGCGATGGTGAAAATGATCGACGCGCTGGAACACCCCCCTCTGGGCTTTGGGGCCAACTGCGGAACCGGTGCATCCGATTTATTGCGCACTGTGCTTGGCTTTGCAGCCCAAGGGCCCGAAATTCCGATCATTGCGAAGGGCAACGCTGGCATTCCGAAATATGTGGACGGCCATATTCACTACGATGGTACACCCGAGTTGATGGGCCACTACGCCCGCCTTGCGCGCGATTGCGGTGCCACGATTATCGGCGGTTGCTGTGGCACCATGCCAGAGCACCTGCGCGCCATGCGGGCCAGCCTGGAAGCAAGTGAAAAATCCAGCGCGCCTACGCTTGATATGATTGTCGCCGCTTTGGGCCCGTTTTCATCCGAAGGTGATGGAACCGAAGCCAACACGCCTGGCCCACGCCAGACACGGCGCCGAAAGCGCACCAGCTAAATGCGCATGGTTTGGTTCGCCTTGGGGGCCATGGCGCTTGTGCTTGCTGCGCTTGGCGTCGTTCTACCCGTTTTGCCGACCACGCCTTTTGTGATCCTTGCCGCCTTTGCATTTGGTAAATCCAGCCCGCGCCTGCATGCGTGGCTGCTTCGCTCCAAATTATTTGGCGGCATGATCGCACAATGGGAGGCACACGGCGTGATACCACGCCGCGTTAAATGGCTCGCCTGTTCCATGATGTTCGCGGTACTTGCATTCAGCATTTATGCGCAGGCGCCCCGTACCGTCCTAATTGCTCAAGTGATCGGTATAACGCTTGGCGCGGCTTATGTTTTGTCGCGCCCTTCGGTGCCCGACTTTGCCACTCAAAACAACGACATCTGATCGCCGCGTCGTAACGGGACCCCGAACAGATCACAGCGCAGCGGCGGCGCGCGCTCATCCAGTTCCAAAGCACGGCAGGCGCGCCTGAAGCGTTGGGCAATCAGCTCGGCATAAACGCCCGAACCGCGCATACGATGATGCCATCGCGCATCATAGTCCTGACCGCCATGCATTTCACGCAAGCGCGCCATCACCCTTGCACTGCGATCTGGATAGTGTTCGTGCAGCCAATCCTTGAAGATCGGCGAAACTTCACGTGGAAGCCGCAGCATGATCCAACTTGCCGTTTGCGCACCCGCATTTTTGCCTGCCCCCAGAATGTGTTCCAGTTCGGGATCGTTGAGCGCAGGCACAATGGGCGATGCCATGACGCGCACAGGAATCCTCGCCTCGGTCAGGCGCGCGATTGTTTGCAACTTTCGCGTCGGTGACGGCACGCGGGGCTCCATCTTGCGGGCAAGCCGGGCATCCAGCGACGTCAGAGATATTCCGACCCGCACCAAACCTTTGGCGGCCATTGGCTCCAGAATATCAATGTCCCGCTCGATCAAAGTGCCTTTGGTCACAATGGCAACCGGATGTTGAAAGCGCGCTAACACTTTTAAACAAGCCCGCGTGATTTCATGTGTCTTTTCAATCGGCTGGTAGGGATCTGTATTGGTGCCAATAGCAATTGGCGCAACCTTGTAGCGATCTGCGCGCAACTCCTGCTCTAAAAGCTCGGGAGCGTTGGGTTTCGCAACAAGGCGGGTTTCAAAATCCAGCCCCGCAGAAAGCCCGAGATATGCATGGCTGGGACGTGCGAAACAGTAAATGCACCCATGCTCGCACCCGCGATAGGGATTAATCGAGCGATCAAAAGGTAAATCGGGCGAGCGATTGTAGCTAATCAGGCTGCGCGCGGTTTCCAGACGCACTTCGGTCCGGAACTTTGCGCGCTCTTCCGGAATGTCCCAGTCGTCTGCTATTTCGATGCGCGAAAAGGCTTCAAAACGCCCGCTTTCATTGCTTATTGCGCCGCGTCCTTTGCGGCGCTCGGCCTGAATGTCGGTTTTTGCGCATGTTTCAAACATCATACCTATTTAGAACATTACAGGAACATTCACAATTGTTCATAAATATCATGATGTTTTTTCATTCGCCCCCTAGGCAAAAACATTTGTATAAGTCGGATGTGTGCACGCTGATGTCGTTATTGATGGAGTCATAGCGCGTCAATTTGACCAGATGTTGATAGACAAAACGGCGCAAGCGCCACAGCAAAGGAACGGCTCATGTCCGACGAAGAAGACGACATCATCCTGTCTGAACTGGACGACGAGGAATTAGTCCAACAGATGTTCGATGACCTCTACGACGGTTTGAAAGAAGAAATTGAAGAAGGCGTTAATATTCTTCTTGAACGCAATTGGGCCCCTTATGACATTCTGACCAAAGCGCTGGTTGGCGGCATGACAATTGTTGGTGCCGATTTCCGCGACGGTATTTTGTTCGTACCCGAAGTTCTTCTTGCGGCGAACGCAATGAAGGGCGGGATGTTCATCCTGAAACCGCTTTTGGCTGAAACTGGCGCGCCTCGCGTTGGCAAAATGGTCATAGGGACGGTAAAGGGCGACATTCACGACATCGGTAAAAACCTTGTGTCTATGATGATGGAAGGTGCAGGTTTTGAGGTTGTCGATCTTGGTATCAACAACGCGGTTGATTCCTATCTTGACGCGCTGGAAGCAGAAGAGCCTGACATTCTTGGCATGTCTGCCCTTCTGACCACGACGATGCCTTACATGAAGGTCGTGATTGATACGCTGGTCGAGCAAGGCAAACGCGATGACTACATCATTCTGGTTGGCGGCGCGCCGCTGAATGAAGAGTTCGGCAAAGCCATTGGTGCCGACGCCTATTGCCGCGATGCGGCCGTTGCCGTCGAAACCGCGAAAGAATGGGTTGGGCGCAAGCACAATCAACAAGCTGGCTAACCCTATATCAAAAACGCTATGATCTAGGCTCTGGTGCAGAAATGCTCAGAGCCTTTTTCGTTTGGAGACAACAGGATGCAGATTGAAGATAAGGTTTTGGCTGAACAGGGTCTGACGCTTCAAACAGGTGCCAAGTCCCTGATTATCGCGTGCGGCGCGCTGGCGCGTGAAATTCTTGCGTTGAAAGAGATGAACGGTTGGAACCACATGGATCTGACTTGCTTGCCAGCTATCTATCATGTGCATCCTGAAAAGATCACTGACGCGGTTCAAAACGCGGTTCTGAAACACAAACCAAACTACGAGCGAATTTTCGTGGCCTACGCCGATTGCGGCACGGGTGGATTGCTACAGGCAAAATGCGACGAGTTAGGTGTCGAGATGATCGAAGGGCCGCACTGCTATTCCTTTTTTGAGGGCAACGCGGCCTTTGCGATAAAATCCGAAGACGAGTTCACCGCCTTTTACCTGACTGATTTTCTTGTGCGCCAGTTCGATGCTTTTATCATCAAACCGATGGGCCTCGATCGCCATCCAGAACTGCGCGATATGTATTTCGGCAATTACGAGAAACTGGTCTATCAGGCGCAGATTGATGACCCTGCCCTAACAGAAAAGGCCAAGGACTGCGCAGCGCGCCTTGGCCTCGCTTTTGAGCGCCGCTTCACGGGCTATGGTGATCTGGAAACGGCACTGGCAAAGGTTTAAAGGAACACGCGTTCGACAAACCAATAGGCCCCGACCAGCGCGATGACGATAGACGCTGGGATCGCAATGCGCGCGCGATACCAGTCCTTGCCACCAAACCAAAAGCCGACAGCCAGAAAGGCCAGCGCGATTACGGTAAGCTGGCCGAATTCCACCCCGACGTTAAAGCCGATAAGCGCCGCGATGAATTGATCGGATGGTAGCCCGAATTCGCCCAGCACCGATGCAAATCCAAGACCGTGCAGCAATCCAAAGACGAAAATGATCGCAGGACGCCACGCGTGCATTTTGCGTGAGAATATGTTCTCGACCGCGACATAAACAATGGACGCCGCAATAATCGGTTCAACAATCGCACCCGGAATGCTGACCACGCCAAGCGCACCCAGCGCAAGCGTCACCGTATGGGCAAGCGTGAACGACGTTACTTGGATCAAAAGCGGGCGAAGCGCCGTTGAGAAGAAGAAAAGCCCAAGCACAAAGAGAATATGATCCAGCCCTTTGGGCAGGATATGATCGAACCCAACCGGAATATATTCAGCGAAAACCGACAGAAAGCCCCGTGCAGGACCACCATCAACGGGAATTACAGGGCTGCTCTGCCCCCCGCTGATATAGCCGGTGTAGGCGTTTTCGGGCCCCATCTGGCGCAGGATCAGCGTCCCATAGGTTGCGGGCCAAGCGACTTGCATCGTGCCCGCATCCTCAGGCGCTGCCCCCGTGAGCGTCAGGACGGAAAGCCGCGGCAATTCGACATCGCCAACTTCGGGGATTTCGAGTGCGCTGATCGCTAATGGAAGCGCCGCGCCATCAACGCTAAGCACCAAGTCACGCAACATTTGCGGCGCAAAGGCCTGCACCCGTGCCTCTAGTGTTGCAGCGTCAAGCGCGCGCAATGCGTCATAATCATCGGCCTCGGCAACGTCATTTGTGTTCTCTGCGGTATCCAGGTCTATTCCGGCAAGAAAGCTTTCAAGCGTAATGCGCAGACTTAGCGTCGCTTTTCCGCTCTCGTAGCTTAGATCACCGACTGTCGGTGACACCTCATGCGCGCGGGCTGGCGAAAGTGTTATCATCAAGATGCTTGACACTGCCAGCATCTGTACCAGCATTACCCTGAATTTAGAGAAAGCAATCATATGACCCCCAAGTCCTTTGTCCTAGCCGCTTTGATAAGCATCACCGCAGCGCCGCTCTTTGCACATGAGTTTTGGATTGATAGCAAAAAGTTTCAAGTCGAAATTGGCGAAAACATTGCCGCGTTCACAAAAAATGGTCAGAATTTCAAAGGCATAGATCTTGCCTATTTCACCAAACGCGCCGCACGCTTTGATCGAATAGATTCAAACGGTACAAATCCCGTGCGCGCACGTCTTGGAGATTCTCCGGTTTTCGACAAACCAATCGCAGATGACGGGATGTTCACCTTGGTGTTCCAAACCAACCCGGATCGCATAACCTACAAAGAATGGGAAAAATTCGCCAGTTTTGCCAAGCACAAAGCGTTTGACGATGTTCTGGAAAAACACCGCGCACGTGGCCTAAGCGAAGAGAAATTCACCGAAACCTATACGCGCTTTGCCAAAGGGCTTTTTGCGGTCGGAAGCGGCGTAGGGAATGATGCACAGCAAGGCTTGGAACTTGAAATCGTTGCCTTGAAGAACCCATACACCGATGACCTTTCTGCTGGCCTGCCGGTCCAACTGTTTTACCGTGAAATGCCCCGCATCAATGCACAAATCGAAATCTTCGAGCGTGACCAGAGCGGTGAAACAACTGTCAGCACGCTGCGAACCGACCCAAAAGGCATTGCGCTTATCCCTGTGAAATCGGGCTACACGTATTTGCTCGATAACGTGCTGTTGCGCGAACCCTCGCCAGAACTGGCCGAAGAAACAGGCGCAGTATGGGAAACGCTTTGGGCTGCCCTGACGTTCGAGGTGCGCTAAGGACTTGCGAGCGCGCGCAAGGCGCGGCACTAAGCAGTATGACAAGCAAACCTGATATTCTTTGCATCGGCTCTGTGCTTTGGGATGTGATTGGACGTTCCAGCAGCTCTATGCGCCAAGGTAGCGACGTGCCCGGCCGTATCACACAATTGCCGGGCGGCGTGGCTATGAACATTGCAATGACCCTGCGCCGTTTTGATCTGCGCCCTGCCCTGCTTAGCGCGATAGGCCGCGATGCGGCGGGCGATCACCTGATCGCAGAAGCCGAAGCATTAGGCCTTGATTGCCAATACCTTTATCGCTCCAGCGATCTGCCAACAGATCGTTATATGGCAGTTGAAGGCGCAAACGGTCTTATCGCCGCAATTGCCGACGCGCATTCCTTAGAAGCAGCGGGCGCAAAAATTCTGACGCCCTTGCAAGATGGCACACTCGGCGATGAAACCGCGCCCTATGCGGGAATGATCGCTTTGGACGGCAACCTGACCCTTGCATTGCTCAGCCGCATCGCCAGCGATCCGCTTTTCGCTGCCGCTGATTTGCGCGTCGCCCCTGCGTCGCCGGGAAAGGCCGAACGCCTACGCCCGTTTCTGGATCAGACCCGCGCGACGCTTTACGTAAACCTTGAAGAAGCACAGCTGCTGTGCCAACAAAACTTTGAAACCGCGAGCCAGGCCGCCGCGACCCTGCTCAAACGCGGTGCCGCGCGCGCGTTGGTCACCGATGGTGGCAATATGGCTGCCGAAGCAGACGCGAGCGGGCTGCGCGAAGCCACGCCGCCGCAGGTCTTGGTCGCGCGCGTGACCGGCGCGGGTGATACGTTCATGGCCGCACATATGAGCGCCGAACTGCGCTCCACCCCCAAACAGGACGCGTTGGAACAAGCACTTCAATCCGCCGCCCGATACGTTTCAGGAGAAACAGCACATTGACCGATCTACCCTTTATCCGCTCTGCCGCCGTACAAACCGCACATGAAAAAGGCGCGCCAGTTGTGGCGCTTGAATCGACGATCATCACCCATGGCATGCCCTATCCGCAGAACCTTGAAATGGCGCGCAAGGTTGAAGCAAAGGTGCGCGCAGGCGGTGCAACGCCCGCGACGATTGCCGTTCTGGATGGCATTTTACACATCGGTCTAGAAGACGCACAGCTAGAGGCGCTGGCGCAAACGCGCGGCGCAGCCAAACTCAGCCGCGCCGATTTGGCGGTTTGCATGGCGAGCGGCAAAACAGGTGCGACAACCGTAGCAGCAACGATGATCGCCGCAAATCTGGCTGGCATTTCGGTCTTTGCCACAGGCGGCATTGGCGGCGTGCATCGCGGCGCAGAGGAAAGTTTCGACATATCCGCCGACCTTCAGGAATTGGCGCAAACTGCTGTCACCGTCGTTGCCGCTGGCGCAAAGGCCATTCTGGACGTGCCTAAAACCCTCGAAGTGCTCGAAACGCTCGGCGTGCCTGTCATCGCCTTTGGCCAGGATCAAATGCCTGCCTTCTGGTCGGCGCAAAGCGCCCTTAAAGCGCCGCTGCGTCTCGATCATCCAAAGGATATCGCGCGTGCCCACCAAATGCGCGGCGCGCTTGGTTTGCCCGGTGGTCAGTTGATTGCTAACCCGATCCCAAGCGATGCAGAAATTCCGCGCGCGGAAATGGATCCTGTGATCGAACGCGCGCTTGGTGATGCGCTCGCCCACGGAATCACTGGAAAATCAGTGACGCCGTACTTGCTGCAACGGGTATTCGAGCTGACCGAGGGCCGTTCGCTTACTGCAAATATTGCGCTCGTGCTAAACAATGCGGCGCTGGGTGCGCAGATTGCCTGTGAATTGGCCGACATTTCCGACTAACCGCATCATGGGCATTGCCCCTCCTTTGCGCAGTGCTTAACTAAGCGGCAACTCGCTTGGAATTACTTATGAACACGCCTTTTGATGAACCCCCACGCAAAACGGGCCTATTTTCCTCTTTGCGCGCCAGCTTCCTGACGGGTCTGGTTGTGATTGCCCCTGTCAGCCTGACGATCTGGCTGATCTGGTCGGTGATTGGCTGGATTGACGGGGTTGTTTTACCGCTTGTGCCCTATACGTTTCAGCCCGAGAAATACATTGGCATCAACCTGCGCGGCGTTGGCGTCATCATCTTCTTGTTGTTCACTATTGTGGTTGGCTGGGTTGCGAAAGGTTTGCTGGGGCGTTCGCTGATCCGCTTTGCCGAAAGCATTGTGGAAAGCGTACCTGTTGTGCGCTCGATCTATTCGGGCGTGAAACAGATTGCAGAGACCGTCTTTGCCCAGACCGAACGCTCCTTCGAAAAGGCCTGCCTGTTCGAATACCCGCGCAAGGGTATCTGGGCGATCGGGTTTGTTTCGACCACCGCCAAAGGCGAAATCGCCCGCAGCGCCAACACAAGCGGTGATTTGGTCAGCATCTTCGTTCCTACGACCCCGAACCCGACCTCCGGTTTTCTGCTGTTTTTCCCCCGTGAAGATATCATTGAACTGGAAATGAGCGTTGAAGACGCGGCAAAACTGGTGATCTCGGCGGGGCTTGTTTACCCAAATCCGAAAGATCCGACAAAACCCCCTGCCAAACCAGCGCAATAGCGCAGGGCCAGCCTAGCTAAACATCGCTTGCAGGTTCACGCTGCTCCGCACGCCTATGTCGCTGCGGTGCGCATTCAGGAATTGCTCTGCGGCCGCTTGGCCTGCGGATTTCAGCGCAAAAAGCACCGATGGAATTGCGACCGTTTTCGTTGCGACCGACAACTCGTTCATCAACACGTCATCCGCAATCATATGCACATTCACCCGCTTCATTGCGCCGGCTGCAATCGTGCCCTCGCCGATCAACCGCTGAACGAAGGAAATCGCACGTAGCTCGCGCAAAAGCGATGAATTGAAACTGATCTCGTTGATACGGTTCTGAATCGCCTGCGCCGTTTGCGGCACCTCATCGCGCTCCAAAGGGTTGATGTTGATAATCACCACATCATCAGGAAGCCCTTTGTCGTATAGCGGAAAGAGTGGCGGATTGCCTGTATATCCCCCGTCCCAATAGGCTTCCCCGTCGATTTCGACCGCGCGAAAAAGCGTTGGCAAACAGGCAGAGGCAAGCAAAGCGTCTGGGCCGATTTCTGCCCCGCGGAACACTTTGACCTTGCCGCTACGCACATTTGTCGCCCCGATAAAAAGCGCAGGGCCTTCGCCCGCACAGACGTCGCCGTAATCAAACCCGTCAACGATTGAGCGCAGCGGATGGTTATAGAACGGCCCCCAGCTATAGGGCGACGTCAAGCGGTTGAACGCATCCGCAAACATATAAGGTGCGGAAAGCTCCAAGGCTTGCGACATCAAGGACGGCGAAAACGCATCATGCGCAAACCACTGTGGCATGCCCGCGCTTGAATTGCTGGCAATGCGCTGCCAGAGCGTTTCAAGTGCCTCGCGCGCACCATCTGCGCCGTCCGATATCATACCCGATTTAAGCGCAGCTGCGTTTAACGCCCCCGCGGAAGTTCCCGAAATAGCGGCAATTTCAAGATCAGGCTCTTGCAAAAGCCGATCCAATGCACCCCATGTGAACGCCCCATGCGCCCCGCCCCCTTGCAGGGCGAGGTTGATACGCAACTTTGTCATTATAGATTATCTCGCTTTAAACAGACCACCGAGGATGCCGCGCACAATGCGCCGCCCGGTGGTCCCTTTGAGTTCTTTAAGCACAACTTGCGTCATTGCTGCACCGAAACTGTCGCTCTTGGAACTGCGGCTCGTTGATCGCGCAACGCGGGTGCCAGAATAGCGCCGCGCCGCTTTGTATTCGCGCTCGGCCATTTCCAACTCGTCCTCTTTCGCCTCGGCCTCCGCCGCCGCTTTTGCCGCGACATCGGCACGTTCGCGCAGAATTTCATAAGCCGATGTGCGATCAATCTTGGCCTCATATTTGCCAGCGATATGCGAATTGGCCAGAACTGCGGCGCGTTCAGACGGGGAAATTGGCCCCAGTTTTGAGCTGGGCGGACGGATCAGCGTGCGCTCCACGACGCCCGGAATGCCCTTCGCTTGCAACATGGACGTAACAGCTTCGCCAACGCCGACCTCTCGGATCGCTTCGACCGTGTCAAAGCGCGGGTTGTCGCGGTAGGTCTCAGCCGCTTCCTTCAACTGACGACGATCCCGCGCGGTGAAGGCACGCAGCGCGTGCTGAATGCGATTGCCAAGCTGGCCCAGCACATCCTCTGGAACATCACCCGGGCTTTGCGTGACGAAGTATATTCCAACCCCTTTGGAGCGAATGAGACGCGCGACCTGTTCGACCTTGTCGACCAAGGGCTTGGGTGCGCCGTCAAAGAGCAAATGCGCTTCATCAAAGAAGAACACCAACTTGGGTTTGTCAGGATCTCCAACTTCGGGCAGCTCTTCAAAAAGTTCCGACAACAGCCAAAGCAAGAAAGTCGCATAAAGACGCGGAGCCCCCATCAGTTTGTCAGAGGCAAGAATATTGATCCGCCCGCGACCGTCTGCTGTTGTGCTGATGATATCGGACAGGGCCAAGGCCGGCTCACCAAACAGTTCTGCACCGCCCTGATTTTCCAGCACCAGCAATCGGCGTTGGATCGCACCGATCGAGCCGACAGAGACGTTGCCGTAGCGCAGCGTCAGCTCATCACGGTTTTCCCCGACCCAAACCAGCAGCGCCTGAAGATCTTTCAAATCAAGCAAGGGCATCCCCTGCTCATCGGCGACGCGAAAGGCGATGTTGACCACGCCTTCTTGCGGCTCGCTCAGCTCAAGCAAGCGCGAAACAAGCAGCGGCCCCATCTCGGCGACAGTTGTGCGCACAGGGTGGCCCTGTTGGCCGAACAAATCCCAGAAGGTTACTGGAAAGGCGTCATAGGAATAATCTGTAAACCCGATCTTTTCCGCGCGCGAGGTGAACGCCTCATGCAGCTTGAAGGTCTCGGAACCAGCTGCAGCAAGACCGGAAAGATCGCCCTTTACATCCGTTAGAAAGACCGGAACGCCAGCGTTGGAAAAATTTTCTGCCAAAATCTGCAGAGTGACCGTTTTACCTGTTCCTGTCGCGCCCGCGACAAGGCCGTGACGGTTGGCATATTTCAGGCTTAGCCATTGCTTTTCGATATAATCCGGGCCGCCGCCCCCGACTAAAATGTGATGATCCATTGCGTTCTCCCGGATTTGGATAAATTTCTTTGTATGAAGCCCCATACAGCAACGGCACGTTAACTTATTCATGTCAGAGTGCAATCTGTTCGCAGCCGACTGTCCTTGTGCTGCGGACGGACTTCCTCCCTGTCAGACTTGCCGCGCCCTAGTGGCGCGGCCCTTTTTGGGGCTGCGGTCACCAGAAAAGACTCAACTTACAATCCAGCGCTGTATCGCGGCGATTTACATGCGACAATCTGGCTTTTTGCCTGTTGACGCTACGTTTCTGCAACGATACTCTTGCCTTAATAAGTCGGCCAGTCCGACAGGGAGAAAAACATAGAAGGAAGACCCGCAAGAGGTCTTCCTTTTTTGTTTGTCGATTTCCCAGGAAACGCAGCCAAAACATGACCGACATGATGCCCCCAGCCCTTGCCAAGCGCGACAGTTTGGGCAAAATAAGCGTAATTTCGCCGTTATGGCAAAGTTGCGCCGCTGACACGGGCAATTCCCCATGTTAATCAGTCGCAAACAACATGAAGTCAGGAAGTCTTTGATGAACATTCGTATGTCTACACTATCGGCCATAGCTTGCCTTGCGCTTGGCAGCGCAGCGTTCGCACAAACAACTGCCGAAGAAGACAAACCGATCGCGCCAATCGAAACCGATTTGAATATGGGCGAAGATGCCGCCACGCCAGAAGTTGGCCAGACATATGTGCGCGAGAACGAAGGCGACTGGGAAATCCAGTGTGTCCGCGTTGAAGAAGGCAACGAGCAGCCTTGCCAGATGTATCAGTTGATGCAGGACTCCGAAGGTAATCCTGTTGCGGAAGTCAGCATTTTCCGCCTGCCTGCGGGTGGTCAAGCCGTTGCTGGTGCAACCGTTATCGTACCGCTGGAAACATCATTGCAAGCGCAGCTGCGTATTTCTGTCGATGGCGGCAAGGGCAAGCGTTACCCCTACTCCTTCTGTAACCCTGTTGGCTGTTTTGCACGCATCGGACTGACCGAAGCCGATGTAAACGGCTTCAAGCGCGGCGCAGCAGCGACGGTCACAATTGTGCCGTTCCTTGCACCCGATCAAAAGGTCGATCTGAACATGTCCTTGAAGGGCTTTACAGCTGGTTTTGATAAATCAACTGTCGTGACACAGTAAGGTTCACTAAATTCTAGCTAAGCAGAACGCGCCTTCGGGCGCGTTTTTTGTTAGGCTTTACGCAACGCGATGACAGCGTTCAAACCACCGAATGCAAAAGCGTTGCTGAGGGCCACATCAACCTTTGCCTCGCGCGCTTCATTGGGTACGACATCAAGGGCGCACTCCGGGTCGGCTTCCTCGTAACCGATTGTCGGGGCGATAACCCCGTCACGCAACGCCATGATACACGCCAGCAATTCGACGGCCCCCGTACCACCAATCAGATGGCCATGCATGGATTTGGTCGAGCTTATCATCAAATCATCCGCATGGGGCCCAAACACATCCGCAACGGCCGCACATTCGGTTTTGTCGTTCGCCGCCGTGCCTGTGCCGTGGGCGTTGATATAGCCGACCTCCGCGCGGTCAATCTTTGCGTCGATCATGGCCCCTGCAATCGCCCGCGCCGCCCCTTGTTTGGAGGGCATCACGATATCTGCCGCATCAGAGGACATGCTAAAGCCTGCAACCTCACATAGGATATCCGCGCCGCGCGCCTTGGCGTGTTCCATTTCCTCAAAGACGAAAATGCCGGCCCCTTCACCCTGCACCATGCCGTTGCGATTGGCGCTGAACGGTCGGCAGGCGTCCTTGGACATGACACGCAGCCCTTCCCACGCCTTGACCCCGCCAAAACACAGCATGCTTTCAGAACCGCCCGTCACCATGACCTCGGCCATGCCAGTGCGGATCATCGAAAACGCCTGCGCCATCGCATGGTTGGATGACGCGCAAGCGGTCGACACTGTAAAGCTTGGCCCCTTTAGATTATGCTCCATCGAGACATGGCTACAGGCCGCGTTGTTCATCAACTTGGGCACAACAAAGGGGTGAACCCGGTTTTTTCCGTCCTCATAGACCGAACGGTAATTGTCATCCCACGTGCTAACCCCGCCGCCCGCGGTGCCCAGCACAACGCCAGAACGCGCCGAAAGCTCGCCTGCGAATTCCAGACCCGATTGCGCAATCGCTTCTTTCGCCGCGCAAAGGGTAAACTGGGTAAAGCGATCATAAAGCGTAATCTGTTGGCGGTTGAACAGACCTTCGGTTTCAAAACCTTTGACCTGCCCGCCGATCTGGATTGAAAGACGTTCGACATCACGAAATTCAAGCGGACCTATGCCGCATTTTCCCTCGCGCATTGCTTCAAGCGTAGCGGGAACAGACTGACCCAATGCGTTGATTGTGCCCGCACCCGTGATGACAACCCGTCTCACGACTTCTCTGCCACCAATCGCTCGATGCCTGCGATAATCGTATCAACAGAAGATACATCAAACGCGCTTTTATCCGGCTCATTCGCGTTGAAGGGGATCGTGATATCGAATTCTTCTTCGATAGCAAAAATACTCTCGACAAGACCAAGGCTATCAATTCCGAGGCTTTCCAACGTGCTCTCGGCGCTGACATCAGAGACTTCAAGCACAGCTTGCTCTGCAATGATTTCGATGACTTTGTCGCGAATGCTCATGGCCGCCCCTCTGTGGCAATGTGTTGGTGCTGATTTAGTCGCTGTCGCCTTGCTTGGAAACACCCTTTTGCAAGCCTGCGACATCTGCAAACAATCGCGGCAATCTGCGCAAAAGTTTGTGGATCTCGATCTGCTTGTCCATCTTTACAGCGGGATACCCCAACATGACCCGCCCCGCAGGCACGTTAGACAGTACCTTGGTTGCACCGCCGGTTATAACGTTATCACCGATAAAGACATTGTCACTGACCCCGGTTTGCCCGCCAAGAACCACGTTGTTCCCGATACGAGTCGAACCTGCAATACCGACCTGCGCGCAAATCAGACAGTCATTTCCGATAACAACGTTGTGGCCAATCTGGGCCAGATTATCAAATTTGCACCCGTTTCCAATCACCGTGTCACGCACTGTGCCGCGATCGATACAAGTGTTTGAACCCAACTCAACATCATCGCCGATCTGAACAGAACCAAGGGAATGGATCCGCGCCCAGTTTTGCGCTTTCACGTCGCCCTGATCCCCTAGCGTATCTCGGACACGCTCGACGGCTCCTGCCTCGGGCGTGACAAAGGAAAATCCGTCGCCGCCAACACTGGCACCGGGCTGCGCGATAAAGCGCGCGCCGATCCTGACACGCGCGCCGATGCGGACGCCTTCACGCACGCGCGCACCCTGCCCTATCTGGGCACCCTGCCCGACAAAGACCTGTGCGCCGATCTGGCTGCCCGCGCCAATGCGCGCGCCTGCTTCAATCACGGCCAGTGGACCAATACTAACGCCCTCGCCCAGCTCAACGCTTGGATCAACGATTGCTGAAGGATGCACCCCCGCTGCGGGCTGCATTTCAGGGTCCATCATTGCGCTGAGGCCTGCCATGGCAAACCGAGGGCGTTCAGACAGAACAGCCGCCTTCAACCCAAAGCCCTGCCAGTCAGCGCCTGCCCAAAGCATAGCGGCCTTGGCCTTGCCATCGCCCAGCTGCGCAGCGAAATCCGGCTTCATCGCCAGTGCCAATTGATCGCAGCGGGCATTTGCAGGCTCTGCAACGGACATAACCGTCAGGTTGACATCGCCTACAGCTACAGCGCCCAATGCCTTTGCGATTTGCTCAATTGTGTACGTCATCACCGCCCTCATCGCGTTCTTGCGCTTGATGTAGGCGATTACATCCCCAGAGGCAAACCCGGAGAGAAACAAGTTGCGTTGCCCGCTAACGCAAGAAAGCCGGGGTTTGCCCCGGCTTTCTCAAATGTAGTCACTTTGTGAACGCGCCTTAGCCACCAACCGCGCGCATGCGCACGCCAGCGTTGCTTAGCGCCGAGAATATCTTTGCGTCGCGGCCATAAACGTCAGGGCGGAAGTTTACGTTGCCGCCCGCACTCACGAAAGCAGTGCGATACACAATATGAACAGGCACGGGTTGTTCCAGGTTCACGCGGCTTTCAACACCTGTGTTGAGCTTTGCTTTGAAGAACCCTTCCGGATCATTCGTCTGCTTTGCAAGCAACGCATAGGCAAAGTCGAACGGCTGATGCAGGCGGATGCATCCATGTGAATAAGCGCGCATTTCGCGGCTGAACAGGTTTTTGGCCGGCGTATCATGCAAGTAGATATTGTAGCGGTTCGGGAACATGAACTTCACAAGTCCCAAAGCGTTGCGACTGCTTGGTGGCTGCTTGATGCTGTATGGGAAGTTTCTTGCGTTATAGGCACCGAAATTTGCGCCAGAGCGCGAAACTGTACGCCCGCGGCTATCAACAATGTTCAAATGGCCAACAGCATTCGGATTGCGTTGTAGCAAAGGAAGATATTCTTTGGTCGCGATCGAACGCGGTACGTTCCATGTCGGGTTGATGACCATGAATTCCATCACATCCGAAAATTCGGGGCTGCGACGATCACTTTGGTTCTTGCCGATAACAGAGCGCGTTCGGAAGGTTTCTTTCCCGTTATCAACAATGACCGCAGAGAAATCCGTAAGGTTCACCCAGACATGGCGCTTGCCGCGTGGGCGGTTCATCCAGCGCTCGCGCTCCATGGCGACCATAACGGCCTGAAGATGCGATTCAATTGGACGGTTGATTTCGTTCATCGTGCCTGGACCTGCGACCCCATCAGGGTTCAGGCCACGGGACAATTGAAACTGCTGCATCGCGGATTGCATTGCGGCATCGTAGGTTTGCGACGAAGAACGTTGAAGATAACCCATGGTTTGCAAACGGTTACGCAGAATGACGACAGCATTACCAGACTGGCCCGGCTTGAGCGATTTCGCGGGAACCGTCTGGCCCCACCCACCTTTTGCCAATTGCTGTTCCATCAACAACTTTGCTTTCATCAAACGCGCATATTCTGGCGCGGTTGGTGCAAGTGCCTGGAAAAAGCGTTTTGGCGATGACTTGGTGAAATTGGTCAGATAGGAAACCCGATCACGATGCGGGATCTGGCGTACGATATCTGCGTCCACTTTGGACGGGGTCAAAACGCCCGTTTGCAGATCACGCGCGTATTGCAGAAAAATCCGGCTCATTTCGACTTCGACCGCGCCGCGATCGCGTGGGCTGCGCGCTTGCTTGAGCAGCGCAGTCAATTGCTCGGGATTGTATCGGCTGACTGGCAGGCCATGATCGGCTGCATTTGTCACAGCATTCAAAAGTGCATCGCGGCGCTGGCGGTCTTTGCCGCCGCTTCCGGTCCAGATCGCTTTGTAATTGTTTGCCTGATAAAAGGCGGCAATGTCTTTGTCTTTTGCCGCCGCTTCTGCAACAGCCTGCTTGAACGCAGTGACCTGCGCGCCCGCTGGCGTCGCTGAAAAGCCTAGGCTGATCGCGATAAATGCGAACGCTGCAACAAGCGTTCTGAATGAAAATAGTACCTGACTGCGAAGCGTTTGCATCGATGTCCCCCGAAATACACAGTTTTTTAATGCGCTGGCAGCTCGCGATTTATTGAGGAGTGTCATCTTTCATTGCCCCCGTCCCTGACCATTCACAAATGCGCCAGATGGAAACAAAAGCCTGTTTGTGGTGCAAGCGTGCACCGAACCTGTACATTCCCGCGCCTCAATTGATGCAAATCAACGATAAATTTACACAATTGAGCAAGAAAATGCCGAAATTGGTTGCTAAAACTGCTGCGACCAAATCGAGGCTTGGTTGGCGATTCGAAGTATGTCATAGAAGCCGCACTGCGGGGATGAATTAGGCAGAGTGTCCGTAACATCGGATACGAACAGGTAAGAACGGGACGGACTAAGTGATGGCAATCGAAAAGAGTACCGGCGTAACGCGCCGTGGCCTGCTTCGTGCATTCGCGGCGACAGCAGTCGTAGCAGCTCCAAGTTATGCAAACGCAGCTGGCTTCTTGCGCGGAAGCGGCGACATTCGCCGTATCAAAATGTATTCTGGCCGTACTGGCGAGCGTATCGACATGATTTATTGGGTCGAAGGCAAGTACATCAAAGAAGCGGTGCAAGAAGTGCACCACTTTATGCGCGACTGGCGCACCAATGATGTCAAATTCATCGACCTGCGCACTATCGACGTTATGGCAGCGGCGCATAACCTGCTCGATTCAAACGAACCTTACATGCTTCTTTCCGGCTATCGCAGCCCGAAGACCAACGCGATGCTGCGCTCCCGTTCCAGCGGCGTTGCGAAGAATTCTTTGCATATGAAGGGCCAAGCAGCCGATCTGCGGCTTTCTTCACGTTCTGTTAGCCAGGTATCACGCGCAGCAGCTGCCTGCCGCGGCGGCGGCGTTGGCCGTTATTCTGGATCGAACTTCGTTCATATGGATTGCGGGCCGGTTCGCACTTGGGGCCGCTAAGCACCTTTTCACATCCCTGAAACGTTAAAGCCCGATGCGAATGCTCGGGCTTTTTTGTATCTGTGTGTCGCGCTTAGACGGGCACCACGTAGGTATGAATTGAAAACAGCACCGCATTGCTGCGCGGCAATCTAAGCAGGCTTTGCCGCTCCGCCCGCTGATAGTTCCGATCGCCAGTAGTATGTTTGACGCGAATGTCGGCTTCCAAACGCGGTTGGTAAAGTTCCGGCCCCGCCTGCCCATAGTTAAAACGCCACAATGGCCGCCCCACTTGCACACCGTCACACAGGCGCTGCACGCGGCGGCGAATGTTTTCATCGTATTCTTCCACTGGGGCATGAATACGGCCCATCGGCTTGCCGATTTTCTCGCCCAAGGTCCAATGCGACGGGAAACACAAAATCGCAGCGCTTAGAATGTGCTCATCGGCGCCCTGCGCTCTTTCCAGAATACAGATGTCTTCCTGAATAAGCGCCCCGAGGACCATCAGCGGATCGCCCGACACGCTCACCTCGCGCCCGTCGGGACAAACGATTGCGCCATCCTTTCGGGTAAATCCGGCCATGCCCTCCAGTTGATGCAGAACGAGGTCCAATGCCTCCTGCACCGCCTCCTGCGCCCCTGAAATCTGGGCGCGCACCTTGTTTGGTATTGCTGACATCAAACGCAGCCGCTCTTGCATCTGAGCGCCGTAAACTTCGTCCACAACAAGCCAATTTTTCATTTCGAGCGGTTGAATTCCGGGCAGCGCACGCGGCACGCGCATATCTTCGGGCATTTTGGACTGGCAAATCACTGTCATAGCAATTGTTTACCAAAACTGCCCATTCCCGTCACGCAATATACAGCGCCCAAAAACGACACCGAAATCCGTCGCAACTGCGCATGCCATCGCCTTGCCCCGCTCGCATGCTGATTGAAACGGGAGGCGAACGCATGAACCAACATTACCGCGATCAACGAAAAATTGACCCGACCAAGGGTGACACGCTGAAAGACGGCACTCCGAATGACAATGACCGTATCGAGATCGGCCCGACCCAACTGGCCTTTCGCGAATGGGACGCCGCAGGGCTGGAAATGCCCAATCTGGAACGCATGCGTGAATATCGCTGGAAACGGCTGACGCAGCACATCGTTGATCGTGGATATGCAGGGCTTTTGATGTTCGATCCACTGAACATTCGCTACGCGACCGACAGCACCAATATGCAGCTTTGGAACACGCACAATCCGTTCCGCGCGGTATTGCTTTGCGCCGACGGATATATGGTCATCTGGGATTATAAAAACTCTCCTTTCCTAAGTAAATTCAACCCTTTGGTACGAGAACAACGCTCTGGTGCGGATCTATTCTATTTCGATCGCGGCGATAAGATTGATGTGCAGGCCGATATTTTCTCTAACGAGGTGCGCGTCTTGCTGGAACAGCACGCAGCCGGCAACAAGCGCCTTGCCGTGGACAAGATCATGCTGCACGGCCTTCGCAGCCTTGAGGCGCAGGGTTTCGAGATCATGGAAGGCGAAGAAGTCACCGAGAAGTCCCGCTCGATCAAAGGGCCTGACGAAATCCTCGCCATGCGCGCGGCCTCGCATGCCTGTGAAAGCGCTTGCTACGCGATGGAGGATTTCGCGCGCAAGAACGTGCCTCTTGGCAACACCTCCGAAGATGACATCTGGGCGGTCCTGCATGCTGAAAACATCAAGCGCGGCGGCGAGTGGATCGAGACACGCCTGCTGGCCTCTGGTCAACGCACCAACCCCTGGTTTCAGGAATGTGGCCCGCGGATCGTGCAGAACAACGAAATCGTTGCCTTTGACACTGATCTGATCGGATCATACGGCATCTGTATCGATATTTCGCGCACGTGGTGGATTGGCGATCAAAAACCCGAACCCGCAATGGTTGACGCCATGAAACACGCACATGACTTCATCATGCACAACATGTCGCTACTGAAACCCGGCCTTATGATCCCTGACCTGATCGATCAATGTATGGAGCATCCGGCAAAGTTCAAAGCCCAGCAATATGGTTGTCTGATGCACGGCGTTGGCCTGTGTGATGAATGGCCTTTGGTCGCGCACAAGGAAAAACATGTGCCCGGCTCGTTCGATTACGCCTTGGAACCCGGCATGGTTCTGTGCGTCGAAGCGGCCTGCGGTGAAGTGGGCGGTGCCTTCTCGATCAAGCTGGAAGATCAGGTTTTAATCACCGAAGACGGCTTTGAAAACCTGACGAAATATCCGTTTGATCCCGCACTGATGGGTGAATAAAGAACGCGTCAATCAAAACAAAAAGGTGCCAGCTAGAACTGGCACCTTCATTAACCTAACGGATCAAATTCCTAATTTACCGCGCTGCGTTGCTGTTTGACGCTTGTATTTGTTACCCTTCGGAAAGCTTTTGTCTTTCGGAAAGCCGCGCCACCAATCCTTGTCATCGCCCCAACGGTGCCACAACTGCCCGTCTTTATCTGTTACGAATTCCAATTCGCATTTGGCGCGGTTTTTGGTCGTCAGCTTGTTGTCTTTGACGAAATACCAATTCACATCATAACAAAGCTTGCCGCCTTTGCTCGTCCATTTCCCCACGGCAACGGACTTCTTGTTTTGATCGCAATAGGCTGTCGCTTCCCAGTTACCGCCAAAATAGATGCCGCCTTTGCAGCTTTTCCAGACCTGCATATGGCCGACAAACTTGTTCGCGATTTGCTGAGCCGAAGCAGGTTTGCTTGGTCTGGGTTTTGCATCTGCCAGAACCGATGTCGCCCCGAAGAGCATCGCCGTTGCACAGATCGCGCTAAAAATGGTCTTTTTCAAATTCGTATTCCTTCGCTACCCGCACCAATTGTGCTCGTCAAAGGAACATCGCTTTGGGTTCACCGATCAAGTATATACCTATATAATTGACCGATTAACCGATTGTATTCATACGGAAATAAGTTTGTATTTGAGCGCGGTAATAACAGCTTGTTCGCGGGTGGCGGACTTCAGTTTCTTGCGCCCTGACTGGAAATGCTTTGCGACCGTGATCTCGGCAAGGTTCAAACGATCCGCAATTCTTGCTGTTTTGTAACCAGCGGCAAGCAGACTCAATACATCGATTTCACGTTGTGTCAGCTTGGGAAAGTCAAAGGCAAATACATTCTGATCCCCGCTTTCGTTCGGGGTCATGGAAAACCCGGCAAACAGCGCCGCTATTGTTGTCCACTCTGCGATGTTTGCCTCGAAAACCGTCTTGTCGATCTTTTCAAAGCACAGCGTCACCATAGTTCCGAACTGGGCATTTGGCGCAAGAAATTTGGTGCCATGAAGCAGCGCGTAACCCGCATCATTGAGGGCTTGGCTTAGAACGGGATCGCCCCCGTCCATGCCATTGGCAATGGAGGTTGGATCACTATAAACGGTTAACCGGTTGGACGGCTGGCTAAAAATCTTGAGCAGCGGGTCAACTTCGAAAAATCTGCGCTCCATGTAAGTATCAAGCCAGCTTTGCGGCATTGAACTTCGCGCCCAGAGAATGTTCTCATTGAGAAGATCAAACTCCCCGACGTTGAGCGCACTTATTCCGACCGACATAGCGATAGTATTGGCACTGTTCCAAATTTCATTAGGTGTGTTGCACGCGCTAAGCGTGTCAAACGCGTCGATCAGGCTAAATTTTCCAATTTCCAACGCAATCCCCTATCCAGTCCTGAATTCTAACCTACCACAGGACCATATGAAAGCGTTGCGATCACCTCCGCGCGACTCCTTTGTAACACATCTTCACACAGACGCTGAAAACCCCCACCCTTGGGACAAGCAAGAGGAGTCTGCAGTCATGCCCACAGAACGTTTTACCTTTACCGGCCATTCTGGCGCGCAGCTTGCAGCGCGGTTTGATTTGCCCGATGGTCCCCACCTTGCCACAGCGATCTTTGCGCATTGCTTTACCTGCTCCAAAGATATCCCGGCCGCGCGCCGCATTTCACAGCGTCTTGCCGATCAGGGCATTGCCGTGCTCAGGTTTGATTTTACCGGTCTTGGGCACAGTCAGGGTGAGTTTTCAAATACGACGTTCACCTCCAACGTTGACGATCTAAAGGCCGCCGCAGATGTATTGAAGGCCCGCGACATGGCACCAAACATGCTGATCGGGCACTCCTTGGGCGGTGCGGCCGTGTTGAAACTTGCCCCTGATCTGAAAAGTGTAAAAGCGGTCGTCACCCTTGGTGCGCCCTTTGATCCAGAGCATGTAACCCAGAATTTCGGCGGCGCCTTGGATGACATCGCAGCGAATGGCAGCGCAGAGGTCAACTTGGGCGGCCGTCCGATCACCATTGGCAAAGACTTTGTCAATGATGTCAGCGGCGTATCCCTGACGGCTGCGCTCAAAGCCTCAAAAGCGGCGCTTATGATAATGCATGCACCGCGCGATGCGATTGTGGGCATCGACAATGCGACCCGTATTTTTACGGCGGCAAAGCATCCGAAAAGCTTTGTAACATTGGATAATGCCGATCATCTTATCACCAATGCGGACGACGCCTGCTACGCCGCCGATGTCATCGCCTCATGGAGCGCGCGTTATCTTAAACTGCCAAAGGCCGCGCCCCCTATTGGCACACCCGAAGGCATTGTGCGCGTGCGCGAGGCCGATCCGCGCGGCTTTTTGCAAGACGTATATGGCGGCTCGGATCATCACACCCTTGCGGATGAGCCGCGTGCCTATGGTGGCACAAATCGCGGCATGTCGCCCTACGGGTTCTTGTCCGCAGCGCTGGGGGCCTGCACGTCAATGACGATCCGCATGTATGCGCGGCGCAAGGGTTGGCCGCTGACCTCTGTCTCTGTCGATGTCAGTCACGACAAAATGCACGCGCAGGATAGCGGCACGTTGGATAAGATTGATGGCTTCAAACGGATCATCACTTTGCAAGGC
>NZ_JBAUHO010000018.1:0-26458 GCF_049680325.1 Planktotalea sp. | reverse complement strand
GATACACATATGTCGCCCGGTTCGCTCGACGCGGCGTTTCGCGCGGTGGGGGCGGTGACCAAGGCGGTGGATATGGTGATGGCGGGCGAGGCGGGCAATGCTTTTGCTGCGATCCGCCCTCCGGGGCATCATTGTGAAACATCGACGCCGATGGGGTTCTGTCTCTTTGGCAACGTTGCGATTGGCGCGAAATATGCGTTGGATCATCATGGGCTAAAACGTGTCGCGGTTGTGGATTTCGACGTGCATCACGGCAATGGCACACAAGACTTGCTCTGGAACGAATCCCGAGCGTTGGTCATCACGTCGCAGCAAATGCCGCTTTGGCCCGGAACAGGCGAGCGATCTGACAAGGGCGGTTTCGATAATATCGTGAACCTGCCTATCGCACCCGAAAGCAAAGGCGATAAGATGCGCGCACTTTACGAGGCTGAAGTCTTCCCGCGCCTGCGCGATTTCAAACCCGAGATGATCTTCATCTCTGCTGGTTTTGATGCCCATCAGGACGACCCGCTGGCCAACCTCAACTGGTCCACGGCGGATTTCAAATGGCTTACAGAACAGCTTTGCAAAATTGCTGGCGAAATTTGCGAGGGGCGTGTGGTCTCTGCGCTGGAAGGCGGTTATGACTTGGATGCGCTCGCCGAAGCTGTGGCTGCGCATGTAGATGCTTTGATGGAGGCCAGCGGATGGGCGACACGCCAGTTAACGAAATGAGCTTTGAGCAAGCCATGGGCGAGCTTGAGCAAGTGGTCAGCCAGCTAGAGCGCGGCGATGTGCCTTTGGAGCAGAGCATTAGCCTCTATGAGCGCGGCGCAGAGCTGAAGAAACGCTGCGAGGCCAAGCTGAAAGAGGCCGAAGAAAAGGTCGCTGCGATCACATTCGATGGTGATGGTGCGCCTAAAGGGACTACGCC
The DNA here is from genome assembly GCF_049680325.1 of Planktotalea sp. Classification (GTDB taxonomy): domain Bacteria; phylum Pseudomonadota; class Alphaproteobacteria; order Rhodobacterales; family Rhodobacteraceae; genus Planktotalea. Next base: position 25,542 of record NZ_JBAUHO010000018.1, on the reverse strand, counting down.
TGTCGAGGGTCTGTGACATTACAATCTGAAATGACGGGTTGGTCGGCAGAGGTTGACCAGCATTTTGCGCGCGTTCTCTCGGGGTTCGCCGATGTGCCTGTTGTGCAGGCGATGCGCTATGCGACAACGGGCGGTAAACGCCTGCGCGCTTTTCTTGTGCGTGAAAGCGCGCGTGTCTGCGGCGCTGATATTGCCCGCGCGGTTTGGCCAGCCTGTGCCATTGAGGCGCTTCATGCCTATTCCTTGGTGCACGATGATTTGCCTTGCATGGACGATGATGATCTGCGTCGCGGTCAGCCAACGGTTCATTTAAAATGGGACGAGGCAACGGCCGTTCTTTGCGGGGATGCGCTGCAAACGCTGGCGTTTGAACTGGTGAGCGATTCCGCCTGCCATGACGACCCGTATGTGCGTAGTACACTTGCCTTGAGCCTTGCGCGCGCAAGCGGCGCGGCTGGCATGGTTTACGGGCAAGCGCTCGACATCGCAGCAGAGAGCGCGGCCGAGCCGCTGACCCTGATGCAGATCACAGAGCTGCAAAATGGCAAAACCGGCGCGCTTATCACTTGGTCCGCCACCGCTGGCGCAACCCTCGCGCAGGCCGACGCAGGCCCTTTGAAAACATACGGCGACGCGCTTGGCCTCGCCTTTCAGATTGCCGATGATATCCTTGATGTTGAAGGCGATGCCGCCACCCTTGGCAAAGCCGCGCAAAAGGATGCGGATGCGGGCAAAGCCACATTCGTGTCCTTGCTAGGTCTGGACGGGGCAAAGCGCCGCGCTGAAACACTGGTGGAATCGGCGCTGGATGCACTATCTGTATATGGAAGCGATGCAGATCACCTACGCGCCACCGCGCGTTTCGTGATCGAGCGCCGTTCGTGAATAGTTACCGAAAGGGCATGTTTTATGTCTGACCGCCCGATGACCCCGCTTTTGGACCGCGTACAACGGCCCAGTGACCTGAAACAGTTCTCTGATGCAGAGCTTGTGCGAGTGGCGCAGGAATTGCGGGCCGAGACGATTTCTGCGGTCTCGGAAACAGGCGGACACTTGGGTGCTGGCCTCGGTGTTGTGGAACTCACCGTCGCGCTGCATGCCATTTTCAACACGCCCAAGGACAAGATCATTTGGGACGTGGGCCATCAGTGCTATCCTCACAAGATCCTGACAGAGCGCCGTGATCGCATTCGTACGCTTCGGATGAAGGACGGGCTCAGCGGGTTCACCAAACGCTCAGAGAGCGTTTATGATCCCTTCGGCGCGGCGCATTCTTCTACCTCTATTTCTGCTGCATTGGGCTTTGCCGTTGCGCGTGATCTGGGCGGTGAATGCGCTGGCGGCCTTGGCGATGCGATTGCTGTGATCGGTGATGGCTCGATCAGCGCTGGCATGGCATTCGAGGCGATGAACAACGCGGGTCACCTCAAGAAACGTATGTTTGTGATCCTTAATGACAACGAGATGAGCATCGCCCCCCCCGTTGGCGCGCTGTCCTCCTACCTTAGCCGCCTTTACGCGGAAGAGCCGTTCCAAGACCTGAAAACCGCCGCCAAAGGCGCGGTGAGCCTGCTGCCAGAGCCCTTCCGCGAAGGGGCGAAGCGCGCCAAGGATATGCTTAAAGGTATGGCCGTTGGTGGTACGCTGTTTGAACAGCTTGGATTTTCCTACCTTGGCCCGATCGACGGTCATGACATGGATCAGTTGCTGCCCGTTCTGCGCACCGTCCATGCCCGCGCGAGCGGGCCGATCTTGATCCATGTTCTGACCAAAAAGGGCAAAGGCTATGCCCCCGCCGAACGTGCGCGCGATAAAGGTCATGCAACGGCCAAGTTTGATGTGGTGACGGGCGAGCAGAAAAAAGCGCCCTCCAATGCACCAAGTTACACCAATGTTTTTGCGCAAAGCCTGCTGAAAGAGGCGGCGGCAGACGATAAGATTTGTGCGGTGACCGCTGCGATGCCCGACGGAACTGGCTTGAACCTATTCGCGGAACGCTATCCTAGCCGCTGCTTTGACGTGGCGATTGCAGAGCAACACGGCGTTACATTTTCTGCGGCACTTGCTGCCGGCGGTATGAAGCCGTTCTGCACGATGTATTCGACCTTTTTGCAACGTGGTTACGATCAGGTTGTGCATGACGTTGCAATTCAGCGCTTGCCAGTTCGCTTTGCGATTGATCGCGCCGGCCTTGTCGGCGCGGATGGCGCGACCCACGCAGGTGCGTTCGATATTGCCTATCTTACCAATTTGCCCGGCTTTACCGTCATGGCCGCCGCGGATGAGGCAGAACTTGTTCACATGGTCGCAACCGCCGTGGCCCATGACGAGGGACCAATCGCCTTTCGCTTCCCGCGCGGTGAGGGCGTTGGGGTTGAGATGCCCGAGAAAGGTATTCCGTTGGAGATCGGCAAAGGCCGCATGATCCGCGAGGGCAAGGGCGTCGCGATCTTGTCCTTCGGCACGCGCCTGAAAGAGGTTGAGGACGCTTGCGATGCGCTTGCGGCGAAGGGCATTACCCCAACCATCGCCGATGCACGTTTTGCCAAACCGCTTGATCGTGATTTGATCCTGCAATTGGCCAACGATCACGAAGCACTGATAACGATCGAGGAGGGTGCCATCGGCGGCTTTGGCAGCCACGTTGCGCAACTGCTGGCGGAGAATGGTGTGTTCGATACAGGTCTCAAATACCGCTCGATGGTGCTACCCGATATCTTTATTGACCAATCCAGCCCACGTGACATGTACGCCGTTGCTGCGCTGAACGCTGAGGATATCGAAGCGAAAGTCCTGAGTGTTCTTGGTATCGCGCAGATCGCAAGCAAAAAAGCATGAACCTGTGCAGACTCTGTCTGTGCATTGGAATCGGTCGAAAAGGATAACTCCATGTTGTGTCGTATTGGTGATGTAGAAGTCTGGCGAATCTTGGAATCAAATGATCCATTCAAGACTCCAGAAGACCTTTTTCCAACCGCAGGTCCGGACGTCGCGGACATAATCGAGGCCCATTTACCGAATGCCTGTTGCGCTCAAAGCGGCAAGTTGATCTTGCCCGTTCAAGGATTCCTGTTGAAAACGCCAGATCATTTGATCCTTGTCGATGCCTGTGTCGGAAACGACAAAACCGTCCCGAGCATGGCTGAGTGGCATCAACAAAAGGGTTCGCGCTTTATGAGCTCCTTAGCGGCGGCAGGGGTCACTGTTGCGGATGTGGACTATGTCCTTTGCACGCATCTTCATACGGATCACGTGGGCTGGAACACTCGGCTGGTCGATGGGCGCTGGGTGCCCACATTCCCGAATGCACGTTATCTGTTGCCAGCAGCGGATGAAGATTTTTTCGCTGCGCAAGCGGGCGCTGTTTACGCGGAAAGCGTGTTGCCTGTGATCGAAGCCAACCAATCGGAACGCGTAAGCGCTGGCCATATGCTTGGTGATTTCGTCACGTTGATCGCAACGCATGGTCACACGCCAGGCCATGTGTCGGTCCTTATCCACAGTAAGGGAGCAGAGGCCATTATTACGGGTGATGCACTGCATACCACTGCGCAATGCGCCCATCCAGAATGGCACTTCAAATATGACATGGATGCAGAACAGGCAGTCACTTCGCGCTGCCAGCTTTTGAGTGAAGCGGCCGAAAAAAATCGCCGCGTGCTTGGCAGCCATTTTGCACTGCCTTCGATCGGGCGTGTCACGGCAAAGGGCGACGCATTTGAATGGAACGCAGACTAGCCTGATTTATTTTCCAAGGATTGACGTCGCTCGCGCGTCCTAAGATCGTGATGCGCATGAACACAAGCGATACAGATCTGGCCTTGGCCGCCGCAGGGGGCGATTCTAATGCGTTCGCGCTTTTGCTGGAGCGGTCCTATGATCGTTTGTTTGGCCTGTGTTTTCGCCTGACAGGATCGCGGTTCGAGGCAGAAGATTTGTGCCAAGACATCTGCGCAGCTTTGCCCGCGAAACTGGCCCGCTTTGAAGGCAGCGCAGCCTTTTCTACCTGGCTCTACCGCGTTGCTGTCAATGCCTCCCATGATCGTCGTCGCCGTGCGCAAACGCGCGCCAAAGCGGCAGAGGGCTGGGGAGATTGGGAAGTGAACAGAACCGAAGCGAACAAGGAACAGGCTGAAGCGCAGGATTGGTTGATACATGCGATTGGCAGGCTGCCGGACGATTTGCGCGATACGGTTGCTCTGGTGATGGACGACATGAACCATCGCGAGGTGGGCGAAATTCTAGACGTATCAGAAGGCACGGTAAGTTGGCGGATGAGCGAAGTTAAGAAGCACTTAAAGGCGCTGAAGGAGAGCGAGCAATGAGCGACGATCTGGACGATCTCAAGCGCGCCTTTAGCGCCGCGACGCCTGCACCTGACGCAAAGCGCCGCGCGCAAAACATAGCGTTGGCCCAAGAAAATTTCATGCGCCTCCAAGGATCGCAAGAACTGGCACGTCCTATGAAAGACGCCCCAAAAGCGGGCGGCTTTGCAAAAGGAATACGTGCTATGTTTGATGCTCTTTCTTCAAAGGCGGGTTTGACCGCGACAACCGCATTGGCTGCGTTCGGCCTTGTGATGATCCTGCCTGTGATGCGCGAAGGCCCGCCCGATGTGTTCGCGCCCGAACCTGCGGCATTGGTTGAAGCAGAACCCGCGATGGAAGCATTGGCGAGCGATTTTGCGGCGGGTACTGCCGCGCGCGAGGTATCGTCAATGCCTGCACCCGCGCCGCGCACAATGGCAAAGATGGACCAACGCGTGCGTCAGGCGCCAGTTGCGGGATTGATCGCGGATGCCCCAATCATTGCACAGGAAACAGACAGCGAGACTTTCGCGAACGCGCCTGAAAACACGCTGAAAGTGACAAATGAAACGCCCGTTTCAACCTTTTCGGTCGATGTGGACACGGCCAGTTACTCCATCGTGCGCTCATCTTTGATGAACGGTCAGCTGCCCCCAAAAGCGGCCGTGCGGATCGAGGAAATGGTGAACTATTTCCCATATGACTACGCCGTGCCAAGCGAGGGCGCTTTTGCGACTTCACTCGCGATGATGCAGACGCCGTGGAACGAAAACACGCAACTGCTACGCATAGCAATCCAAGGTGCGATGCCAGAAGTTGAGGCGCGTCCCGCGCTGAACCTCGTGTTCCTGATTGATACGTCTGGTTCGATGAACCAACCCAATAAACTGCCGCTTCTCAAGCAATCCTTGCGCCTGATGCTTGGCCAGCTGCGCCCTGAAGATCAGGTTGCAATCGTAGCCTATGCAGGCAGCGCAGGTCAGGTGCTTGCACCGACCGCAGCGGGTGAGAGCGACACGATCCTCGCGGCGCTGGACAATCTTGCAGCGGGCGGCGGAACCAACGGGCAGGCAGGATTGCAGCAGGCCTATGCGCTGGCGAAAACCATGCAACAGGACGGTGAAGTCAGTCGCGTTTTGCTGGCTACCGACGGTGATTTCAATGTTGGCCTTAGCGACCCTGAAGCACTGAAAGACTACATCGCGGACAAGCGCGAGAGCGGCACGTATCTCTCCGTTTTGGGCTTTGGCCGTGGCAATCTGGATGACACCACGATGCAGTCACTGGCACAGAACGGGAATGGACAGGCGGCCTATATTGATAGCCTGCCAGAGGCGCAAAAGGTGTTGGTAGATCAGCTGACAGGCGCACTTTTTCCTATCGCCAGCGATGTAAAGGTTCAGGTGGAATTCAATCCCGCCACCGTGTCCGAGTACCGGTTGATTGGGTACGAAACCCGCGCACTGCGCCGTGAGGATTTCAACAACGATAAGGTGGATGCGGGCGACATCGGAGCAGGCCATCAAGTCACCGCGCTTTATGAAATCACGCCAGTTGGCTCGAACACTCGGATAGATAATCTGCGCTATGGCGAGGCCGTCGCAAACGGCCCAAGCGACGAGCTGGGTTTCCTCAAGCTGCGTTACAAAACGCCTGGTGCGACGGAAAGCCAGCTTGTGGAACGCGCCATTCCGACGGTGCTTAATTCTGATGCCGAGCTTGCCTTCGCAAGCGCAATCGCCGGTTTTGGCGAACTGCTGCGCGGTAGCGAGCGATTGGGAGATTGGTCCTACGGTGATGCAGTGACACTCGCCAACACAGGTCGCGGTGCGGACATTTACGGATACCGCGCCGAAGCGATCCGTCTCATGCGCCTTGCAGCGTCGCTCGGTCAGTAGAACGTAAAAAAGGCCCGAGCGGGAGGAACTCGGGCCTTTCATCAGATTTATTGTGACTTAGTTGACCGCTTTTGCGTCAACTACATCCTTCTCAATCGAACCGGAACGCGCGATTTCAATCTGGCGCGGTTTCAGCGCTTCGGGCACTTCGCGGGTCAGGTCGATATGCAGCATCCCGTCCTCATGGCTTGCGCCTGTGACGCGCACGTAATCGGCCAGATGGAAGCGGCGCTCGAACGCGCGGGTCGCGATGCCGCGATGCAGGTAGTTGCGCTCTAGATCGTCGTCCGCTTTGCGCGCTGACACAACGAGCGCGCCGTCTTTCACTTCAACAGACAGATCTGCGTCCGAAAATCCAGCAACCGCAATCGAAATGCGATAGCCGTCATCAGAGGTCTTTTCGATGTTGTAAGGGGGGTACGTGTTGGCACCGACTTCCTTGGACATAATGCGGTCCATCATGTCGGTAATCTGGTCAAAACCAATTGTCGCGCGGTGCATTGGCGCAAAGTCAAACGTTCTCATGGGTCATCCTCACTTGAGCAATAACAGTTTGTGAATGGCCCTCCCTTCAGGGACGGACCGGGATACACAGCCCATCATTGGCGCTGCGTCTCATAGATTTGGGAAGTGGTTAAAACGGTTTCAAGACCCTGCGCGCAAGATCATTCGCCCACGCGAACATAGCGGGCTTGGGACGTCTGGCGTGAGCTGGAGGTGCCAACATCAATCCGCCGTTCTGCGTACCAATCGCGGAATGTCAACGCATTGGCTGCATAGCGTTCATGTGAATTGGCTCTAAAACGCAATGCGCGGCCGTCAAAACCAGATCAGGTGCGATCAAGGTTGCGCTGCAATACCCGTTGGGTGAATCAAGGCGTTGGGTGAGCAAGGTAAGAGAAGTGCTCTGGCCCGCGAAACAGGCCAATGGCGCAAGATGCAGTATGGCCATCGCAAGACACCGTTTCACGGCTTTACGAATTTCGCCCCTGTTATTCCGCGCCCCTGTGAAATCGCAGCATTGCGGCTTTCTTCGCTACCGACGACGCTAAATCGCCCGCGGCCCGCGGCCAACTCTGCGCGCAACCGCGCCAGCGGGCTTTCGAGCGCGGTGCCCAGCGAGACGGGAATGCCCTTTACCTCGGCCTTGGCGGACACAACGGAAACGATTTTCGCGACATCGCCTTCGATGCTGAAAATCGGCGCGCCGGATGAACCGAAGTTCACATCGCACGACATGACAAGAACACCCTTTTGACGGGCCATGACATGGCAAAGCTCTTGCAACGACGGCGCCTCGGAGCGGTCCAAAGCATAGGACACGACGCCGATCTGATCCCCTTTGGCGGGGCGTTCAGCGGTGTCGAATGGGATAACTTGAGTGTTGCGTATGGGTTGGTCAAGCTCGATCAAAGCCAGATCGTTTCGCACGCGGTCTGTCGTTGCGGTGCCATCATAGTCGTAATCGGGATGCACAACAGCACGGCGGACCTTGCGATAGGCTGAGGCCCTCCCGTCACGCCAACCCGCGCGAAACTCCATGATTGCCGGATCGACCCGGTCGCCCGTTTCGCGATCAAAAAGACAATGCGCGGCGGTCAACACGAGATCAGGAGCGATCAGCGCTCCTGTGCAAAACCCTTTGCCCTCGACATCAAGTCGACCGACGGCTTCCCATCCGCGTGATTCATCACCCGTGTTCAGGCGTTTTAGACCACTGGATTGCGCGCTCGCGCCGCTGGAAAGGGCCAAAGCCCCCAAGATCAGAAAGATGATCCGCGTCATGCCGTCTCCAATGTGTTTCAGGAGGGATAGGAACTGGATGCGGCAAGAATAAGGCAACTAGCGCAAAATAGGTACTTTACTTGTACTTTTAGGACTATCCATTTTGGCTGGCTTTGGGCCGCCCGTCGCCCAATCCAGAAGTTCAACAGTGTGAACGACTGGAACGCCAGCAGCGGATCCGATTTGCATCATGCAGCCGATGTTTCCGGCGGCAATTACATCCGGGTTTTTAGCCATCAGTGTGCTGACCTTGCGTTCCTTTAACTGCGTCGAAATTTCGGGCTGCATCAGGTTGTAAGTGCCTGCTGACCCACAGCATAGGTGGCTGTCTTTTGGCTCTACAACTGTAAAACCAACACGCTTGAGCAGGTCTTTTGGGGCTGACTTGATCTGCTGGCCATGCTGGAGCGAGCAAGCAGCATGATACGCAACTGTCATTTCGGGCGCGCCGCCTTCGGGCAGGTCCAAGTCCTTCAGCACTTCGCTAACGTCCTTTGCAATCGTCGCGACGCGTTTGGCATCGTCTTCCAGCGGATCGCCTGCGAACATGTGCCCGTAGTCCTTCACTGTCGTGCCACAACCCGACGTATTAATCACAATCGCATCCAGCCCTTCGCCGTCCATTTCGGCAACCCATGCTTTGATATTTGCCGTCGCCGCGGCATGACTCTCCGTTTGCTTACCCATGTGATGGGTTAGCGCGCCGCAACAACCTTGCCCTTTGGGCACCACAACCTCACAGCCGAACCGCGTGAGCAATCGAATGGTGGCATCGTTGATGTCAGTATCCAGCGCGCGCTGCGCACAGCCCGTCATCAGCGCGACGCGTTTCTTGCGCGGTGCGATGGGCGCAAAGCTTTGTGGATCATCATTGCGGCTGACGGGTGGCACTTGCTTGGGGGCCATCGCTATCATCGCGCGCAGACGCTTATCCGGAATAAGGCGAACAAAGGGCCTCGCCATTTTTGCACCTAGCAAGGCAACCCTGAACCGCATGGGATAGGGCAGGATGCGCGCCAACACCCAACGCAACGCGCGCTCGCTTATGGGGCGTTTGTAATGCTCTTCGATATAGCTGCGCGCGTGATCCACGAGATGCATATAATGTACGCCCGACGGACAGGTGCTCATGCAGGCCAGACAGGACAGACAACGATCAATATGACCAACCGTCTTGGCATCAGGAACGCGCCCCGTTTCCAGCATATCCTTGATAAGGTAGATGCGCCCGCGCGGGCTATCAAGTTCGTCGCCAAGCACTTGATAGGTCGGGCAGGTCGCAGTGCAAAACCCGCAATGCACGCAGGATCTCAATATCTGGTTTGACCGTTGGATCGCTGGATCCTGCATTTGCAGATCGGTGAATTCGGTTTTCATATCGCGGCTCCCATAAGGCCGGGGTTGAGCAGGCCCCGGGGGTCAAACCGCGCACGCAGGTTGGCGCTGATCTTGGCAAGGGGGGCCGCTTCAGGGTGGAAGCGCCCCAGCTTTGCAAACGTCTCATTGCTCGCTCGCATCAGCGTGGCATGCCCTGCAACACGCATTTTCGCGCGTATGTCCAATCCTTTGGCAACTTCGCACCAGATCAGCCCGCCGCCCCAATCCAGCGTCGCCTTGTTTCGCCCTATCGTCTCCAATACATGCGGCGCATCGCTCGGCTTCACTGATATCCGCCATAAATCCCCGTCACCCGAAGCAAACGCGCGCGCATCGCGGATGTCGCGCCAGATATTTGCGCACCGCTCTTGGTCATCGATAAGATCAATCGCCCCGAACCGAGCCAAAACACTCTGCAATTGCGTCGCCCTATAACGCACCGAAACTTCAAACCCCTCGATGCGCAGAACAACGGACCCGTCAACGCCGCGCGCGGCACCTGTAACCTCAAAAGGTGAGCCAAGCGCAGCGGACATCGCCTCAACGCTCTGTGTCGCGTCCAAACCCTCAATGCGCAGGCAAAGCTGCATTTCTACGTCAGGCAGCACTTTTAGTGACACTTCGCTCAGCACACCCAACGTGCCGTGCGCGCCGCTCATCAGCTTCACCAAATCATAGCCCGTCACATTCTTCATCACGCGCCCGCCATTCTTTACTACAGCGCCAGCACCATCAACAAACCGCACGCCAAGCATAAAATCGCGGCACGCACCCACCGATATCCGTCGCGGACCAGAGGCATTGGAAGCAGCAACACCCCCGATTGTGCTGACGCCGCTGGTTCCCAATACGTCACGCAAATCAGGCGGCTCAAATGCTAGGCGCTGGTTCTCGGATTTAAGTGCGGCTTCGATCTGTGCAAGCGGTGTTCCTGCATATGCAACCATCGTCAGCGCGCCGGGTTCATATAGCGAGATGCCAGCAAGCCCGCTTGTTTCCAGAACATTGCCCGCAAACGGCCCCATAAGACGCGTGCCCCCACCACGCAGGTTAAGGGGTCCGGTTGCGTCACTTATTACTGCGCTTAATTCTGCTTCAGATGTGGGTCTCATCTTCTCTGGTCCTTAAATACCTCGGGGGAGCGCGCAGCGCGGGGGCAGCGCCCCATCTATTGTGCCGCCAACAACGGCGCGCGGCGGCTGGAAGATGCGTCCAGCGGGAACACTTTCGCAGGGTTCAACAGCCACTTTGGATCGAACACGTCCTTCACCGCCATTTGCGCCGCCAGATCGGCAGGCGCATATTGGACATGCATCAGATCACGTTTTTCGATCCCGACACCATGCTCGCCTGTAAGGCAGCCACCAGCCTCGACGCATAGCTTTAGAATGTCGGCTCCAAATGCTTCGCAAAGTTCAAGGTCGCCCGCTTTGTTGGCGTCAAACAAGATCAGCGGATGCATATTGCCATCCCCCGCATGAAAGACGTTACCGACATCCAGACCATATTCTTTGGACAATTCACCAATCCGGCGCAGGACCATGGGAAGGGCAGAAACAGGGATCGTACCGTCCAGACACATGTAGTCGTTGATTTGGCCCATAGCGCCAAAGGCGCTTTTGCGGCCAAGCCAAATGCGCGCGGCTTCGTCTGTATCGCGTGCTTCGCGGAATTCCACTGGGCTGTGTCGTTCTGCAATCTCGCGGATCAGCGCGAGTTGCGCATCAATTTCTGCGCCCGATCCTTCGACCTCGACAATAAGCAAAGCCTCACAAAGCGGATAACCCGCTTGCGCATAATTCTCGACCACTTCGATCACGCGGCGATCCATAAACTCGATCGCAACCGGCAAAACGCCCGCCTTGATGATGTCGGAAACACAGGCTCCCGCGACTTCGTTGCTGTCAAAGCCGACCAACACGGGGCGCGCGCCTTCAGGCTTGTGCAGGATGCGAAGGGTTGCTTCTGTGACGACGCCAAGCTGACCTTCCGATCCGCAAATGACGCCAAGCAGATCAAGCCCGCTACTGTCCAGATATGCGCCGCCGATTTCAACAATCTCACCGTCCATCATCACCATCGTGACGCCAAGCAGGTTGTTCGTCGTCACCCCATATTTCAAACAATGCGCCCCGCCCGAGTTCATTGCGATGTTGCCCGCAATTGCGCAGGCAAGTTGGCTTGACGGGTCAGGCGCATAGAAGAAGCCGTCTTCTTCGACGGCTCCCGACACGCTCAGATTGGTACGGCCCGTTTGAACGCGGATGACGCGGTTTGGATAGTCCGTTTCCAAAACGTCATTCATCCGCGCAACGCCCAGGATGACGCAATCTGCCGTGGGCAGGGCCCCGCCAGCAAGCGATGTGCCAGAACCGCGCGGTACCACGGGAACATTCATTTCATGGCAGATGCGCAGCACGTCGGACACTTCCTGCGTAGAACGCGGAAGAACCGCCAGAAGCGGCGGGCACTTGTAGGCAGTCAGCGCGTCACATTCATAAGCCCGGGTTTCCATTTCATCATGGATCACCGCATCACTTGGAAGGACTTTGAGCAAGCGAGTGACCAGTTCTGCCTTGCGTGACAGGACCAGTGTATCAGGGCTTGGCATTTCCATCGGACGCTCCTCGGTATAATTGGTAAAAAATTATAACCAATTTACCATGTTGGCAAGTTTTCTTTTTAGTGACACGACAGGGTATGGATATACTTGATCGCCTTTCGCTCTTCTCCCAACTTGATTACTGCGCCCTGCTGCTCATGGTGGCGCTTTGGGTATTGATTGGGTGGCGGATCGAAAACCCGTCGAGCAAACATCCTTCGGTTTCGGTCATCATGGCGGATTATCGCCGCGAATGGATGCGGCAGATGATTACCCGCGATCCACGTATCTTCGATGCAACGATCCTTGGGAACCTGCGTCAAGGCACTGCATTTTTCGCGTCGGCCAGCATGATTTCGATTGGCGGGGTTCTGGCGCTTGTTGGCAACACCGAGCAGTTGATCGGGATTGCTGATGATCTCACGCTTAGCCGCGATCCTGAAATTGTCTGGGAAGTGAAGCTGATGGTGACGCTGTTTTTCGTGACCAACGCGTTTCTGAAATTCGTCTGGTCCAACCGCCTGTTCGGCTATTGCGCCGTTGTCATGTCATCGGTCCCGAACGAGATCGACCATCCCAACACGCTGCCACGCGCGATGAAAGCCGGAGAAATAAACGTCACTGCAGCGCGAAGCTTTAACCGCGGCTTGCGTTCCGTCTACTTTGGCCTTGCCTCTGCAGCGTGGTTGGCTGGCCCTGTTGCGCTTATTGCGGCGACGCTCGTCACCTGTTTGGTATTATGGCGGCGTGAATTCGCGTCCCATTCGCGTAGCGTGTTGCTCTCAAGCGACGTTCACAAGGCTTAACGCGCTTGTGATTGCCAGAATCGGCGCAGGCGCACTAGATGGTGGCCTATGAAACATTCAGCTCTCCTTTTCGCTGTGCTCGTCGCGGCTGCGCCTGCCTTCGCCGAAGCACCTAAAGTCATCAAGGTCGATGCCCATTCAACGGGCATGGGTTGGGATTTTGACGTGACTTTGCAACATCCCGATTCCGGCTGGGATCATTACGCAGATGGCTGGGAAATCGTCGACGCCGATGGTGAAGTGCTGGGCACCCGTATTTTGCATCATCCTCACGTCCAAGAGCAGCCTTTCACGCGTTCACTACGTCACGTGATGCTACCCGACGGGACGCGTGAAGTTTTCGTGCGGGTCAAATGTTCCAAGCACGGCTGGAAGGACAGTGGCTTCAAGGTATCGCTAAGCCACTAACGCCGCCCTTCGCGCAGCCACGCAGCAAGGATCAACCCCGTTGCAAGTAAAAGCACTAGCCACGCAGGCAACAGTGCGGTTTGGCGCACATTCAGCGTTTCATATGCCCCACGCGGCGTAATCCCGAGCCACCCGCGACCCGATGCAGGCCGCCCCTCGCGCACCGCGCGGATTGTCGGCAGGCCGTCTTCAAGTCGCCACACTCCGCCGCGCGTTGCGTCTACAGTTGGCTCCAGCAGTTCAGCAGTCGCGATTGTCTTTTCAAACTCGCGCGGTGCCGCAGGGCCGAGACCGATAACAGTCTCGTGCTCGTCGTCCTTCAATCGATAAAGGCCGATTTCGCCGCCCGTAAACTGTGCCTCGAATTGGCCGGGTTGGGTTTCGCGCAAGCGTAGCTCTGTCTCGCTGCCATCGGGGGCGGTAACGGTTACAGGTGCAACGCTTTCTTTGAGTGAGCGGCGAATGATCCGCATGCTCTGCCCTGTGGCCTCGGCCAGAAGGGCGTTTTCTTCCAGCTCTGGCTCTCCCATCATCCAGTGGGCAAGACGACGCAGCAATTCCAACTGCGGGCCACCACCTTCAAATCCACGGCTCCAAAGCCAAGCATGATCGGAGGCCAGCAATGCAACGCGACCTTCGCCAACGCGGTTCAGGATCAGCAAGGGGCGCTCATCTACACCTGTCATCAAAACATCACCTGCGCTTGGCTCAACTTCGATCTGGCGCATCCAGCGTCCCCAATTTGCTGCGTCCGGTAGGCCTGCAGTGACCGGATGGCGGGATCCTAGATCGCTGACCGTCGGGCGATAGCCCTGTTCAAGCACGCGCGCACTGGGCGTTGCAGGCAGGATTTGAGAGAGGGGCGAGCGGAAGATGCTGTCGGCAGAGGCAAAGTCTGGCCCGGCCGCAACCAGAACGGCACCGCCTTCTTCAACGTAACGCACAACGTTATCAAGATAGATCGACGGCAATATACCGCGACGCTTGTAGCGATCAAAGATAATCAGATCGAAGTCTTCGATCTTTTCCAAGAACAGCTCGCGCGTTGGGAACGCAATAAGCGAAAGCTCTGTCACCGGTACGCCGTCCTGCTTTTCTGGTGGGCGCAGAATGGTGAAATGCACCAGATCAACCGAGCTGTCAGACTTGAGCAGATTGCGCCACGTGCGCCCGCCGGGGTGTGGTTCTCCCGAGACCAGCAGCACGCGCAGTCGATCACGCACGCCGTTCATCTGGATCAGCGCAGTGTTGGTGCGTGTGGTCAGTTCACCTTCTGCTTCTGGCACGGTGAATTGCAACACGTTGCGGCCACCATGGGGCAGGGTGAGAGGCAGTTCGATTTCTGCATCCGTCGGCACTTCAAAGCGTTGAGGCGGCGCACCATCAATGGAAATTTCCAACGGCGCGAAACCGGATCCATCCGGGGCCGCGCCCATATCTTCAATCTTTAGAGTTAGCGTGACAGGCTCGCCCAGAATTGCAAAGGCAGGCGCATTGGTCACGCTTAGGCGACGATCCCAATCGCCGCTGCGCCCGGTCAAAAGAAGGTGCAAGGGGGCCGGCATGTTCGGGGTTCGCTCCAGATCATGAACGCGCCCGTCACTTAGCAGAAAGGCACCAGCGATGCGTGCCTGCGGCAGCTCTGCCAGCGTGTCGTCAAGCACGCTGAGCAAGCGCGTACCCGCATCACCTTCGCCATCGGGCACGGCGACCCGCACCACCTGCGTACCTTCGCGCGCGCTGAGAAGTGCATCTAGCCTTTCAGCGGCATGGGCGGTTACGTTAGCGCGTTCTGCCAAACCTTGTGAGGCACTTTCGTCGCTAAGAATGATAACGATGTCATCCAATGTGCCGCGATCTTCGCGTTGCAAGCTGGGCCCAGCCAGCGCGGCAATTACCACGGCACCCGCAATCCCGCGCAACCAAGCGCCGGCGAGGCGACGCCAGAGCGACAGTATCAAACCTGCAAAAACGACGACCGCAGCAGCGATGAGAAGGGCCATGGGAACAAGAGGATCAAAGACGATTGTCTGGGTCATTGGCCAAGCCTGTCGAGCAGAGCAGGTACATGGACCTGATCGGATTTGTAGTTACCTGTCAAAACATGCATCACCAGATTAACGCCAAAGCGGAACGCCAATTCGCGCTGACGCTCGCCCGTAAAGCCGCGGCCAATCGGGAACATCGCGTTGCCGCGCGTGTCCATCGCCCATGCAGCCGCCCAGTCGTTACCGCCGATCACAACCGGGCTTACCCCGTCGTTCAGATTGCGAAACGGCATGCCTTCGACGCGCGTCGCATCTTTCGGGGCAGCCTCGACCCAGATATCGCGCGCAGTATGGCGGCCGGGAAAATCTTGCAGCAGATAAAAGGTACGTGTGATTACATGATCTGCAGGCAGCGGCTCCAAGGCAGGAATATCCAGCGGCTCCGCAAGCGATTGGAGTTTGCGACCATTCGGGCTTGCCGCGCCGAAACGGGCAATATCCGCATCACGGGTGTCAAACAGGATCATTCCGCCAGAGCGTAGATAGTCATTCAGCTTGGCATAGGCGTTTGCAGACGGGGTCGGTTGATCTGGTGTGATCGGCCAGTAAAGTAGCGGAAAGAACGCCAGCTCATCCGTTTCCAGATCAACGCCGATGGGATCGCTTGGCTCGATAGAGGTGCGAAAGAACAGCGTTTGGGACAGCCCGCGTAGACCCGCTTCTGCGGTGCGATCAATCTCCGGGTTGCGGGTGATGACATGACCCAGAACCAATTCGGACGAGGCGCTAAGTGCAAAGGCATCGTCCTGCGCATCAACGGGCTGGGTGCCCAGTATCAAAAGTGCGCCGAACAGGGCGACGGCCCCGCGCAAACGCCCTGACATTGCAAGCGAGGCAACAATATCCAGCATCAACAGCGCCAAGGCCAAGCTCAAAAGTATGCCACCCAGCGGAGTTTCAACGCGGGTTTGCATAAGCCGTATATCGGTGCCCGCAGGCCAATTTGCGGCGCTCAGTTCAGTGTCGGCACTGATTACATTGCGCGCGATCCTGCGCGCCTTGCCCTCATACAAACCGGGGCGTAAATCAGGGCCAAGCGCGTCAGACAGCAGGCGGTCGCCCGCGACGCCCTTCAGCGCATCGGCCTCAAGAATTCGGCCAAACCCGTCCAGCACGCGCAAGGGCTGCCAAGTCGTGCCTTCAAGGTCGGCGGCTTTCGGGGCACCAACCAGTGATGAAATCGCAAGCCGGTCCAGCATATCAACGAACAGGCCAGACAGCGGCAGGCTGGACCATTCGGCATTGGCAGTGACGTGGAACAGCACGATCTGACCTTCGCCAAGCGGCTTTTGCGTCACCAAGGGTGTGCCGTCACCGAGGGCTGCAATAACGCGGTTGGCCAGTGTCGGATCGGGCTGTGCCATGACTTGCGAGCGAACATTCACATCGCTCGAAACCGATAGTCCAAAGAACGGCGTTTCCTCGCGAAACGGGGCCAGAACTTTGGGTGTTCCCCAACTCATCGCGCCGCCAACGCTACGCCCGCCCGCGCGCAAACGAACAGGCATCAGTGTGTCTTCTTCTGCACGACTGACATCGCTCGCCGCCAGACGCGGACCCGCGAAGCGCACCAGCAGACCACCGTCTTCAACCCAAGTGATGAGCGCCGCGTTTTCGGCAGGGGCGAGCGTTGCGACATCTGCAAGAATAACCACATCCGGCGCGGCAGGAAGGATATCCAACAAGCTGCCCTCAAGCAGTTCTGCGTTGGGCTTTAAGGCTTGCCGTAAATAGTGCAGCGGTGAGAGTAGTTCCAAACCCTCGCGGTCTTCACGCCCGGCAATCAACGCCACCTCGCGCCGCCGAAGCGAGTCATCGGACAACGTCAAAGCACCAGCAGAACGTGTGCCATCGAGGAAAAAATGCGTTACGCGCGCGCGCAGTTCGGCGGGTAAAGAAAGCTCGGCAATGGCGCTTTTCGCGCCGCTTTCGAGAGTGATGTCGATCTGGGCAAGCACGCGGGGCGCACCAGCGGGATCGCGGCCATGCACATTGACTGCAACAGTGCGCGCAGGGCCTGGAATGCTGCGACGCGCTTCCAGAATGGTAACTCCGCCCTCAAACCGGGCGGGCGCAAGGGCGATCGTTTCGCCGTTTCCGCGCAGCACGCGCAGCGCACCTTTGCTCTTGAACATCGCCGTAATGCCCGAGCGTGTTTCACGCGCCAGTTCATCTGAAATCCAGATAGTATCAAACGCCCCGTCAGGGAGCAGCGGCTCTAGACCCTGCGCACTTTGGGACGGCTCCCACGCCGCAGGGCGCAGGCCAACAAGGGTGCTTTGCACATCGCCCGCAGCTTGAAATGTAACGGCTTCAGGCTGGCTCAGATTAAGCAGCGCTGCCGTGCGCCCGCTGCGCGCGGCGTCAGTGAGGACCCGATCAACCATTTCCATGCGCGCGGCCCAATCAGGCGCGCTGGCCCAACTGGCATCCATCGCAATCAACAGTGGCCCACGGCCTAGATCTTCGTCGCGCGGATTCAAAACAGGGCCAGCAAGACCAACGATCAGTGCCGCCAGTGCAAACATACGCAAAAGCAGCAACCACCAAGGGGTTCTGTCGCTGATCTGTTCGTCGTCTTTCAGGCCAAGTAGTAACGTAACACCCGGGAAAATTCGCCTG
The DNA here is from genome assembly GCF_049680325.1 of Planktotalea sp. GTDB lineage: Bacteria > Pseudomonadota > Alphaproteobacteria > Rhodobacterales > Rhodobacteraceae > Planktotalea. The sequence continues at coordinate 7,689 of NZ_JBAUHO010000018.1, read as the reverse complement.
ATTGGTGCGGGCGGCACGGCGCGCAATATGATCCAAAGGATCGGCAGCGCGACCAGCGCTAACAGCAGCCAAGGCGTTGTAAATCCGATTGCGCCGATCATGAAGATTGCTCCAGTGCGCGGTGCAACCACAACAATGCTGACTGCGCGGCGCTATCCGTGTGATGCGTGGAGAATTGCCAACCTGTAACCGCGCAAAGATGGCGCAACGCCGCTTTGCGGGTTTCCAGCTTTTCGAGATACCTTTCTTTCAGATCATTCGCCTTGAGCGTTTCATAGCGTACGGATTTCCCCGCGCTTTCAAAGATCGTGCGCCCATGGAAGGGAAAGCCTTCTTCAGCGGGATCAAGCACCTGCAAAAGAACACCGCGCACGCCCCTGTCAGCGGCCTTGCTCAAGGCTTGCTCGACGCCTGCGATATCGCCCATGAAATCAGAGACAAATAACGCGCGTGCATGGGGCAACATTGCGCGGGCCTCAGGCACCCCGTAATCGACATCCTGTTCCAGCGAAAAATGTTCTGACAAGCGCAACACCTGCGCGCGCCCACGGCGGGGTGGAAGGTCGGTCCCTGTGACGCCAACGCGTTCGCCGCCCTTGATGAGCAAAATCGCGGCGGCCAACGCGATCAATTTCGCACGGTCTGATTTCGTTGGCAGATTTTTGTCACTTGTAAACCGCATTGAAGCGGAAGCATCGACCCAAAGCATAACGCTTTGCGCGACCTGCCATTCGCGTTCGCGCACATATTGCGCATCAGAGCGCGCAGAGCGGCGCCAATCCACCATGCGGCGGCTATCGCCCGATTGAACTGGTCGGTATTGCCAGAAATCATCACCCATCCCTGCGCGCCTGCGACCATGCTCGCCCAGCAGGACCGTGCCTGCCAAATGCTCTGCGCGCGCCAAAAGGGGCGGCAGACGGGCGGCTTCGGCCTCAGCGCTTAAACGAAGGGAGCGGGCGGAGTTCACGCGGCGGCCTCTGCCCCTGTAATCTGGCTGGCTGTGTCAGCGATCAAGCCAGCAAGGCTGTCACCACGCGCGCGTGCGGCGAAGTTCAACGCCATGCGGTGGCTAAGGACGGGTTCGGCCATGTCGATCACGTCGGCAGGCGAAGGTGCAAGGCGTCCATCAAGCAAGGCTTTCGCGCGCACTGTCAGCATGAGCGCCTGCGCCGCGCGCGGACCGGGGCCCCATGCGACGGTGTCTTTTACACGCTCGCTTACGCCCGCCTCATCAGGGCGAAAGGCGCGGACTAGATCAAGGATCATTTCAACAACGCTTTGCCCGACGGGCATGCGGCGCAGCAGTGTTTGCGCAGCCAGCAATTCGCCAGTGGTGAAAACCGCGTGCGCTTCGTCTTCGGTTGCGCCCGTTGTCGCCAGAAGGATATCGCGCTCTGTCGCGCGATCAGGGTAGGGGACGTTGATCTGAACGAGAAAGCGGTCAAGCTGGGCTTCGGGCAGTGGATATGTACCTTCCTGTTCAATCGGGTTTTGCGTCGCGAGTACGTGAAAAGGCGCGGCCAAAGCGCGGTTCTGACCCGCAACTGTCACAATCTTTTCCTGCATGGCTTGCAACAGCGCGGATTGCGTGCGCGGCGAGGCACGGTTGATTTCATCTGCCATCAACAGTTGGCAGAAAATAGGCCCTTCGATGAACTTGAAAGCGCGGCTTCCGTCGCTGCCGGTTTCCAGCACCTCGGAGCCAAGAATATCGGCAGGCATCAGATCGGGGGTAAACTGTACGCGGTTCCCATCGAGGCCCATCACCGTTGAAAGGGTTTCAACAAGCCGTGTCTTGCCAAGGCCGGGAAGACCTATCAGCAAAGCGTGCCCGCCGCACAGCAAAGCGGAGAGGGTCAAATCAACAACCCGCTCCTGGCCAATGAAGCGACGGGTGATCGAGGCCTTTGCCTCTGCCAGACGGGTGCCCAGCGTTTCGATGTCGGTAACTAAATCTTCTGCGCTGGACATGACAACTCTCCCTTGAACTCTAACTGTGATGCTATGAGACTAGGGGCCTAAGGACAAATAGCAAAACCATGGTTGGACAAAATATCGTGACACCTGACGCCGCTGGCATCGCTGCCGCTGCCAAAGCCGCAAGCAAAGGACGGGGTTTGCCCCCTGTTCACCTATGGAATCCGCCGTTTTGTGGTGATCTGGACATGCAAATCAAGCGAGACGGGACGTGGTTCTATATGGGCACGCCCATCGGCAGGTTTGAGCTGGTGAAGCTGTTCTCATCCATTTTGAAGCTGGAAGACGGGAAATATTTTTTAGTTACACCCGTTGAAAAGGTCGGCATCACAGTCGAGGATGCGCCGTTTGTTGCCGTGGATTTCGAAACCAGCGATGGCGTAATCACTTTCGAGACGCATGTTGGTGATTTCGTAGCGGCAGGGGCAGAGCATCCTATTCGCGTTGTGCGTGATGCAGAAACAGGTGAGCCATCACCCTATGTCATGGTGCGCGCCGAGTTAGAGGCGCTGATAGATCGCAAGAGCTTTTACCGCCTTGTCGAAATCGGGACGCATCACGAGGGCTGGTTCGGGCTTTGGTCGGGCGGAGAGTTCTTTCAGATCATTCCGTCTGATGAGTTGGAGGGCTAACTCTTTTTCAAAAAGAGTTGTTAAATTCCTTTGAAAGGAATTTTTCCGGCCCAAGGGCCGGGAGTTTAATCGGCAAAATGAAGCTAGTGGGCTTCGGCCCAGTTTGCGCCCTGTCCAGCGTCAACGATCAGCGGGACATCCAGTTTGACGACAGGCTCAGCCGCGCCTTCCATCACCTCTTTTGCCGTAGCGATAAGCGTGTCGACGCCGTTTTCTTCGACCTCGAACAGCAGTTCATCGTGCACTTGCAGCAGCATCTTCGCTGGTTGACCGGCAATCGCATCCGGCATGCGGATCATTGCGCGACGGATGATATCGGCGGCTGTGCCCTGGATCGGAGCGTTGATCGCAGCGCGTTTTGCGAATCCAGCATGCGGACCTTTGGCGTTGATGTTGGGCGTATGGATCACGCGCCCGAAGAGCGTTTCGACGCGGTCGTGTTTCTTGGCGAATTCGGTCGTGTCGTTCATGTATTCCTTGATGCCGGGGAAGCGTTCGAAATAGCGATCGATGAAGCCCTGGGCCTCGGAACGCGGAATGCGCAAATTGCGCGCAAGACCGAAGCCAGAGATGCCGTAAATAACCCCGAAGTTAATCGCCTTGGCCTGGCGGCGCACATCAGGGGTCATTTCATCAAGGGGCACATCGAACATTTCCGAGGCAGTCATTGCGTGGATATCGTGGCCATCGCGGAAAGCCTGCTTCAGGCTGTCAATCCCCGCCACATGGGCGAGGATGCGCAGTTCAATCTGTGAATAATCGAGCGCTACCAGCACTTTACCCGGTTCAGCGATAAATGCTTCACGGATACGGCGGCCCTCCTCGGACCGGATCGGGATATTTTGCAAATTCGGATCGGTCGAGGCAAGGCGCCCCGTGCTGGCACCCGCGATAGAATAGGAGGTATGCACGCGGCCCGTGTCAGGATTTATGTGATCTTGCAGCGCGTCTGTATAGGTCGATTTCAACTTGGATAGCTGTCGCCAATCCAGCACGCGGCGGGGCAACTCGTGCTCTGTCGCGAGGTCTTCGAGGATATCAGCGCCAGTGGCATAGGCCCCTGTTTTCCCTTTTTTACCGCCCTCGAGCCCCATTTCATCAAAAAGAATTTCGCCAAGCTGTTTGGGGCTGCCCACGTTAAAGGGGCGGCCGACCATTTCGTGAATCTCCGCTTCCAGGCCCGCCATTTTCTGTGCGAATGCGTTGGACATGCGCGATAACGTATCGCGATCCACCTTGATGCCAGTCCGCTCCATCTGGGCAAGAACGGGAACCAAGGGGCGTTCCATCGTTTCATAAACGCGGGTGGTTTTCGCCATGTGCAGCCGCGGTTTGAGATATTGCCACAGGCGAAGGGTGATATCCGCATCCTCTGCCGCGTAGGGCGTCGCTTGATCTATTGGCACACGGTCAAAGGTGATCGCGGATTTGCCCGAGCCCAACAACGGCTTGATCGGGATCGGGGTGTGGTTCAGGTAACGCTCGGACAGAGCGTCCATCCCGTGATTATGCAGCCCCGCATGCTGGGCATAGCTAAGCAGCATGGTGTCATCAAACGGCGCGATGTCGATGCCGTAGCGCGCGAATATCTTGGCATCATATTTCATGTTCTGGCCGATCTTCATCACTGCCGGATCCTGTAGCAGCGGTGCAATCAGCGCTATTGCGGCCTCCAGATCGATCTGTCCTTCAGCAAGATCGTCAGAGCCAAAAAGATCATCAGTACCCGCATCCTTGTGCGCCAATGGAATATAGCAGGCCTTGCCCGGCTCGATGCAGAGCGAGATGCCGACCAGATCGGCGATCATTTCATTCAGGCCCGTGGTTTCGGTGTCTACAGCCACATAGCCGCGCGCATAGGCCTGATCGATCCAACCTTGCAGCGTTTCCAGATCGCGCACGCAGGTGTAATTCTCGGTATCGAATGGCACTGCTTCAGGGGCGTCTGGTTCATTTGCCGCTGCCGGCGTGTCGTCAATCACAGGGGCCTCGGCACCAAGCGCTTCGGATATACGTTTCGTCAGCGTGCGAAATTCCATCTCTGCAAGAAAGCCGAGCAGCTCATCTGCGATCGGTTCACGCACTTCGAGATCATCGAGTGAAAAGTCCAGTGGCGTGGCGCAATCGAGTTGGACCAGGCGTTTGCTAAGTTCGATCTGTGCGCGGTGCTCGATCAGGGTTTGACGGCGTTTTGGCTGTTTGATTTCTTCTGCGCGCTCCAGCAGCTCTTCGAGCGTGCCGTATTCGTTGATGAGCAACGCCGCGGTCTTGATCCCAATTCCCGGCGCGCCCGGGACGTTGTCCACGCTGTCGCCTGCCAGCGCCTGCACATCAACGACGCGTTCGGGAAAGACGCCGAATTTCTCATGCACGCCATCGCGATCAATGCGCTTGTTCTTCATCGCATCGAGCATTTCGACGCCGTCGCCCACAAGTTGCATCAAGTCCTTGTCCGAGGAAATGATAGTGCAGCGTCCGCCAGCCTCGCGTGCCTGGCACGCCAGCGTGGCGATGATGTCGTCGGCCTCATAGCCTTCGATCTCTTCGCAAGCGATGTTGAAGGCCTTCGTTGCTTGGCGCGTCAGTGGCATCTGTGGACGCAGGTCTTCTGGCATCGCTTCGCGATTGGCTTTGTAGAGGTCATACATATCGTTGCGGAACGTATGGCTGCCCTTGTCAAAGATCACCGCCACATGGGTCACATCACTACCTGCATTCCCTTCGACATAGCGCTGGAGCATGTTGCAAAAACCCGAAACTGCGCCGATCGGCAGGCCATCAGATTTGCGGGTCAGCGGTGGGAGCGCGTGATAGGCGCGAAAGATGAAGGCAGAGCCATCTATCAGATGCAGGTGGCATCCTTTGCCGAATGTCGTGCTCATAAAAATGCCCCCGAAGCGTGCTTTGCGTCGGGGGCATACTAGACGTTTCTAGCTGGTTTGTGCCAGCGGGTTTATTGCTGCGGTCTAAGGAATTGCACGGGCTACCTGCACGAGCGAGACATCACCCGCTGTCAGGCCTGCACCGCCTGTAATGCGCGCTGCCAATGCACCGTCAAGGAACAGGTCCGCAGTTGTGGCGCTAACGTCAACAACAGTTACTACCGGGGCAACTGCACCCAAGTATTCGACCACGATTGCATCATCCGCTGCGACGAAATCCTGGATCGTCATGCGAGATGCAGGGGCTGCATCGCCATTCAGAACGAAAGTATCTTCGCCGTCGCCGCCCTGACCAACATCGCCCGTTTCAAGATAGAGCACGTCATCACCCGCGCCGCCGATAAGCGTATCGCGCGCCAAGTCCTGTTCTGGCGTTGTAGCGCTGGACGTATCTACGCCAGCAAACTCGGGCGCCGCAAAGATATCTGCGGCTGTGCCCGTCGTGGCCAAAGCAGGGTTAGAGACTTCAAGCTCGCGGTAGGCGTGCAGCATCTCCGCGCTCCATTCGGTTGTGCCAGATGTCGTCAGATCAAAATTGCTGTTGCCACCGATAAGCGTGTCATCACCATCGCCGCCAGCAAGTGAATCGCCATCACCGCCGCCTACAAGAAGATCATTACCTGCACCGCCGCTAAGCGTGTCGCCATTGCCGCCGCCGAGTAATTGATCGTTGCCAGCCAAACCAACAAGCAAATCAGCGCCATCGTCACCACCGAGAATGTCATCCCATTCACCGCCATCAAGCGAGTCAGCACCGCTGCCGCCGCTCAACAAATCGCGGCCAGCGCCGCCAAGCAACGTGTCGTCACCAGCGCCGCCGAACAGAGTATCGTCACTGGATTGCCCTTCAAGCGTGTCATCACCATCGCCGCCAAACAACAAGTCGGTCCCGCGCGCGCCATTGAGAGCATCATCGCCTGCACCGCCAGATAGCGTGTCGCTGCCGTTGTTGCCGATGACGATGTCATTGCCTTCGCCGCCGTCAGCGCTGTCGTTACCATCACGTCCTTCAATGAAGTCGTTGCCCGTTCCGCCGTTAAGCGTATCGGACTCCGGGCCGCCATTAAGCGTGTCATTACCCGCACCGCCATTAAGTTCGTCGTCGCCCCCTCGGCCAAGCATAAAGTCGTCGCCGTCGGTGCCATTCAGAACGTTGTCGAGAAGGTTTCCGATCAAGCCAAGGGGCTGGTCTGGCGTGCTAGAGCCACCGGCGGTGCCACCGGTTTCAGTGCCAGTGCCAGTGTCTGTATCTGTATCTGTGTCTGTATCTGTGACCGACATCGTGTCGGACTCGTCAGATGAACTGCCGCCACCGTCAAAAAGGCCCAGCAATGCAGCTCCCAGCAAAAAAGGAATAAGAAGTGTAAGATATATCATGGCAGATCCCCCGAAACGCCTTTGAGCGCCTTGCGCCCGCAACTATGCTAAAATCATGGCACCATTGACGGGATGTCTCAAGGAAAAGCTGTTAACTGTTTCTTAAGTCACTGGAATTTCAGTCATGTTGAATCATTTAGCGCTTTTGGGAAACGAAGGGCGACAATTAAGGCAAAGTGACCGGGTGTCGCTTTCAATCTGGAGATGTGTCGCGATTCTTTTTGCGCGCAAGTTTGAGCGATAAAGGTTCTGATCTTCATTGTTTCGAACCGCATAGGGGCTCGGCCCTATGAGCCAAGCCCTTATTGAAGAGGTGAAACATCACGAAAGTGACGTCGGATTACGCGCTTCGATCGACGCCGACCAGAACGATATCGTCCACAGTCAGGATGCCTGCTGCATCGCGAATGTCGGCAGTGCGCACGCCATCAAGGTGAATTTGCGAATGGTTTCCACCCTCAACGATCGTCACGCTCGGGACAGGGCCGTTGCTATCATATTCAATAACGAGGGTGTCTTCGCCATCGACATAATCCATGACCGTCATCTGGCGCACGTCAGCATCGCTGTGCAAATGGAACGTATCACTGCCCGCGCCGCCAACTGCGACATCAGCGGTTTCCAGATAGATGTGATCGTCGCCATCACCGCCGCTAAGATAGTCAGACGAGTCATCATGCGCCGCCGTTTCAAGCCCGCTTATGTCGAGCCCGACAAATGGATCAGAGGCCAGAATGTCAGCAATCGAACCCGTGTTG
>NZ_JBAUHO010000017.1:0-12089 GCF_049680325.1 Planktotalea sp. | reverse complement strand
GCCGCCAAGCGCGCCATTGCTCTTGTCTTGCGCCCGACGGGTCGCTAGGCCAAGGTAACATTCAAACGATAAAGAGACAGTTCCATGGCGAAAACACCTGATTTCAATGACCGCATGCTTTCCCTCGGCCTCGCACGTGTTGCCGAACAGGCGGCGATTGCCTCTGCCAGCCTGATCGGGCGCGGCGATGAAAAAGCCGCCGACCAAGCCGCAGTTAACGCCATGCGCGAGCAACTCAACCTGCTCGATATCGCAGGCGTTGTTGTCATTGGTGAAGGCGAGCGCGACGAAGCACCGATGCTCTACATTGGCGAAGAAGTCGGCACAGGCAACGGCCCGGGCGTCGATATCGCTCTGGACCCGCTAGAGGGCACGACACTGACAGCCAAAGACATGCCCAACGCATTGACTGTGATCGCCATGGGGCCGCGCGGCTCGATGCTGCATGCGCCTGACGTCTATATGGACAAACTCGCCATTGGTCCGGGCTTTCAGGAAGGCATCGTCACCCTTGATATGCCCTATGCAACGCGCGTTTCGGCGCTGGCTTCGGCCAAGGGCTGCGCGCCGTCCGATATTACCGTTTGCATCCTCGAGCGCCCGCGCCACGAGGAAATGATCGCGGAAGTACGCTCTACGGGCGCATCTATCCGTCTGATTACAGATGGTGACGTCGCAGGCGTGATGCACTGCGCAGAACCTGAACTGACAGGCATCGACATGTATATGGGCTCTGGCGGCGCGCCAGAGGGCGTGCTTGCGGCCTCTGCGCTCAAATGTATGGGGGGTCAGATCTACGGTCGCCTCTTGTTCCGCAATGATGACGAACGCGCCCGCGCCACCAAAGCAGGCATCACTGATTTCGACCGCGTTTATGCGCGTGATGACATGGTGACCGAGGACGTGATTTTCGCGGCGACAGGCGTGACAGGCGGTACGCTCTTGCCCGCAATCAAACGCGAGGTTGGTTATGTCACCACCGAAACGCTTCTGATGCGCTCAAAGACCGGCTCTGTGCGCCGCATGAGCTATCGCAACCCGACAACTGCGCATTAAATCATGGGGGCGTTCCTCAATGTGGAGCGCTCACTCACGGGTCGGCGCTGGGTCGGCCCGGATATCGAGGTTGCGCGCCAAGGCGAAGCCATAGCGCAGGCCACCGGCCTTCCTGCCCCGATTTGCGCCGTGCTTGCGCGGCGCGGTGTGCGGCCGGAGGAAGCCGACGATTTCCTCGCCCCGACCCTTAAGAACCTGCTGCCTGATCCACGCTCGCTGCGCGATATGGAAAAGGCGACAGCGCGCATTCTGGCCGCTGTCAAAGCCCGCCAGAAAATCGCGATCTTCGCAGATTACGATGTGGATGGCGGCACCTCTGCCGCGCTCATCATCGATTGGTTGCGCCATTTCGATCAAACCGCCACGCTCTATATTCCCGATCGTATCGACGAAGGCTACGGCCCGAACGATGAAGCCATGTCCATGCTCGCGCGCGACCATGATCTGATTATCTGCGTGGATTGCGGCACACTCAGCCATGGTCCCATTGCAGCGGCCAAGGGCGCGGATGTGGTTGTGCTGGACCACCACCTTGGCGGCGAAACCCTGCCCCCCGCCCTTGCTGTTGTGAACCCCAACCGCGCCGATGAAAGCGGTGATCTCGCCCATCTCTGTGCAGCTGGTGTGGTCTTTCTGATGCTGGTTGAAGCAGGTCGACAACTGCGCGAGGAGGACGCAAACGGGCCTAACCTTCTGAACATGCTTGATCTTGTCGCCCTTGGCACCGTCGCTGACGTCGCCCCGCTTATCGGTGTTAACCGCGCGCTGGTACGACAGGGACTTACCGTTATGGGACGGCGCGAACGTGTTGGACTGACCGCTCTTGCCGATGTGTCACGCATGGACACCGCGCCCTCCTCTTATCACCTCGGCTTCTTGCTTGGTCCGCGCGTCAATGCAGGTGGGCGCATCGGCAAGGCCGACCTCGGCGCACGTCTGCTTGCCACGCAAGACCCGCATGAAGCGCAGGCCATGGCCGAACGGCTAGATATGCTGAACACAGAACGCCGCGAGATCGAAAACAACGTGCGCGCGGCCGCGCTCGATCAGGCCGAAACGCGCGGCTTTGATGCCCCGCTTGTTTGGGCAGCGGGGACCGGTTGGCACCCCGGTGTCGTTGGCATCGTCGCCTCGCGCCTGAAAGACGCCGCGCATCGCCCCGCCATTGTCATCGGCTTTGACGGGGACGTTGGCAAAGGCTCTGGGCGCTCCATTTCCGGCGTCGATCTGGGCGCAGCGATCCAGCGCCTTGCCCATGAAGGGTTGATCGAAAAAGGCGGCGGTCACAAGATGGCGGCGGGCCTATCGCTATCACGCGCGCAGTTGGAACCTGCCATGGCGCGCTTGTCCGAATTGATGGCAAAGCAGGGCGCTGGCGACGCCGGCCCCGCTGATTTGCGCCTTGATAGCATCCTGATGCCTGGCGCCGCACAGATCGAATTGATCGAGCAGATCGAACAGGCAGGCCCCTTCGGCGCTGGCGCACCCGCCCCGCGCTTTGTCTTTCCCGATTGCGAAATCCGCTTTACCAAACGCGTTGGTGAAACCCACCTGAAAGTCACATTTGGCGACGGGCTCGGTGCGCGGCTGGAAGCGATTTGCTTTGGCGCAATGGACACCCCCCTTGGCCCTGCGTTGGAGAATCATGGCGGCAAACGCTTTCACCTTGCAGGGCGACTAGAGATCAATTCATGGGGCGGACGACAGAGCCCGCAGTTGCGCTTGGAAGACGCCGCAGAGGCTTAAAATGCAGCGCGTGAATTTCTTTGAAACTTCTCGCAAAAAACCTGATTTTTACTCTTGCACGACTTCGCGACTTTGCCTAGAAGTCGCCTCACGCCAGATGCTGGCCCGTTCGTCTATCGGTTAGGACGCCAGGTTTTCAACCTGGAAAGACGAGTTCGATTCTCGTACGGGCTGCCACTGGCGTTATTTTCCCCTTCGATTTCAATGACGCGCTGCTTTGGCAGAGCAGGTCTGCGCTGCCTTTTCGCTTTCGCCATAAATCCAGGCGTGCCATGTTGCTGCGGCCAGACACAAGCCAGGCGATGCGTAGCAGCGATCCGCCCCTCCCAGCCCAAAGGAGCATCACATGGCATCACCACACCGGGTCGCGCTTGTGGATATCGCACGCACCATTGCTTTGCTCGCTATGGCGATCTTTCATTTCACCTATGATCTGGAACTGTTCGGATTCGCCCCGCGCGGCACAATGGCCAGCCTTGAATGGCGCCTGTTTGCCCAAGCTATCGCAGGCAGCTTTATTTTCCTATCGGGCGTTAGCCTTGTGTTGGCCACCAAAGATAGCCCGATCAAGCCTCAAAAGTATCTCAGACGCCTCATCATGATCGGCCTAGCTGCGATTGCGGTGTCTGTTGGAACCTATGTGGCCAATGGCGCTGCATTCGTGCGTTTTGGCATCCTGCATCTGATGTTTGCCGCAAGCATTCTGGGTTTGCTTACCCTACGCAGCTCGTTCTGGGTGTCTGGCCTCTTGGGTGCGCTGATCGTCGCCCTGCCCCATTTCACGGATTGGCCCTTGCTCGATGACGTCAACTGGCTCTGGCTTGGCATGACCAAGGCAGCCATGCCTGCCATGGTGGACTACACTCCGCTGATTCCCTGGTTCGGGGTCTTCTTGCTTGGCATGGCATTGGCGCAATGGATTGCCCACTCGGGCAAATGGAGCGTGATCGCCCAACTTATCAACCCAAACAATCGCCGCGTTCAGATCGCGTCTTGGCCCGGCAAACATAGCCTCGCAATCTATCTGATTCACCAACCCGTCCTCTTTGGCGCGGTTTATCTGGCGCGCATTATCTCGGGTTAACGCAGGAACAAAAAAACCGCGCCCCGCTTTCACGGGACGCGGCTTATGTCTTTTCAGCTCATATCGCTACTTCGTTATGAGCTCCGGCCCCATGAAGTATGTGGGCAAGAACGTCGAGATAATGGGAATGTAGGTCACCATAATCAGGAAAACGAAAAGCACTGCGAGGAACGGCAGCGCCGCTTTCACGACGCTCATCATTGGCATTCCCGCCACGCCCGAAGTCACGAAGAGGTTAAGACCCACAGGCGGCGTAATCATCCCGATCTCCATGTTCACCACCATGATGATGCCAAGGTGAATAGGATCAATGCCAAGCTGGATCGCAATCGGGAACACCAGCGGTGCAACGATCACGATCAGGCCTGATGGCTCCATGAACTGACCGCCGATCAAAAGGATCACATTTACAATAATCAGAAAGACCACTGGACCAAAGCCCGCATCCAGCATCGCACCTGCAATCTGCTGCGGGATCTGCTCGTCCGTGAGAACATGCTTGAGGATCAACGCGTTGGCGATGATGAACATCAGCGTGACCGTCAGCTTGCCCGCATCAAAAAGCGTATCGCGTGTGTCTTTGTGAAAGAATGCCGTGACCAGCGCGATGGGTTTTTCCAATAGCGATAGGTTGCGCTCGCCCTCGGGTCGGCTAAGCGGACCCATATCACGATAAACGAAACAGGCGATAAAGAACGCATAGACCGCTGCAACCGCCGCCGCCTCTGTCGGGGTAAAGATACCGCCATAGATACCGCCAAGGATAATCACGATCAAGAACAGACCCCAGCCGGCTTCCATGCCGGATGCCCAAACTTCGCCCCAGCCTTTCCACTCGCCCTTAGGCAGGTTCTTGATCTTGGCCATGATATAGATCGTCACCATCAACATCGTACCGGCCATAAGGCCCGGAATAACGCCTGCAAGGAACATACGGCCCACAGACACATCTGTGGCAGAGGCATAGACCACCATCACAATGGATGGCGGGATCAGAATGCCAAGCGTACCCGCGTTAGCGATGACGCCTGCTGCGAATTCCTTGGTATAGCCGACCTGACGCATACCCGCGATCACGATAGAGCCGATAGCAACCACAGTGGCAGGGGAAGAACCGGACAAAGCCGCGAAAAGCATACAAGCGAACACGCCCGCAATCGCCAGACCGCCGGGGAAATGGCCGACAATTGCGATGGAAAAGCGGATAATCCGCCGTGCCACGCCGCCCGTACTCATAAAGCTGGAGGCAAGAATGAAGAACGGGATCGCTAACAGCGTATAGTGCCCTGCCATCGCTTGGAAAAACGTCTGCGCGATAGACGCAAGCGACGTATCACTCAGCACCAGCAAGAAGATAATCGAGGAAAAGCCGAGGCTGACCGCGATAGGAACGCCAATCAGCATCAGACCGATAATCATGGCAAAGAGAATTGCGACTTCCATTAGATCAGTCTCCTGCGTTCATATGTTTGACGTCTTCCACCGCGTCTTCGGCTTCGTGGCTGACGATCAAGGATTGTGATGTCCCATTCCAAAGCCGCACACCCGCCTGGATAAAGCGAAAGAGAAGCAGCCCTGCCCCGAAAGGGATCATGAAGTAGGGAATGAAACGTGGAAGTTTTTCGTACTCTTCGCCCTGATTGAACCAGCCTTCAAGAAAGCGCAGCATTTCGGGCATTGGAACATCAATCGTTTCATACCATGCCTGATCGCGGCTATTGGCGAACCCCGTCGGGAACCAGCGCCCCGTTGTGGAATCTAGCCCCGCGAACGGTGCCCAGTAGTCCCAGCCGCCTTTGAACAGCAAGAACGCGTAAGCGATACAGATTGCAGCGGCAAGCAAGGTAAGAGCGCGCCGCATCGGTGCCGAAACAATATTGAGGATCGCGTCCACACCCAGATGCGCTGTGATCTTTACCGCATAGCTGACACCGAACAGAACCAGCCACGCGAACAGGTAGCTGGTGGCTTCAAGGCCCCAGATAAGGCCGGTATTAAATCCGTAACGCAGAATAACGTTGATAAACGTGATAATCGTCATGAGACCCAAGATGATAGCGATGGCGCTTTCTTCGATCTCATGGACGGCGCGGCCAATTGGACCACTCGCCTGATAATGAGCGGACATAGCGCGCTCCCCCCTTGATGATTGAAATCCGGTGACTTGGTGTGTTTACCGCACTGGGCAACACCCCGATCAGAACCTGCCCCGCGTTCGGGGTTAATCCGCGCCGCCCCAAGCAGAGGCGGCGCAGATATGCTTTAGCTAGGCTAAAGACTTAGTGCTTAGCATTGATTGCTTGCGCTGCGTCGATGTTTTCCTGACCGACGTCACCAATGAACTGGTCCCAGACCGGCTTCATCGCATCAACCCAGGCCTGACGCTGCTCTGCGTTCAATTCACGTACAACGCCGCCTGCCGCGATGATCGCTTGCTTGGCTTCGTCGTTCACCTTGAAGGATTCAGAGTTACGCGCTTCAGTCACTTCGCGAACGATCGTGCTCAGCTGGTCGCGCACATCATCAGGAAGCGAGTCCCAGAAATCCGTGCTGGTCACGACGAGATAGTCGATCACACCGTGGTTTGTTTCGGTGATACCGTCCTGAACTTCAAAGAACTTCTGGCCATAGATGTTGGACCATGTGTTTTCCTGACCGTCCACAACGCCGGTTTGCAATGCGCCGTATACTTCGGAGAACGCCATTGGCTGCGGGCTCGCGCCAAGCGCTTGCATGTTGGCTTTCAACACTTCGGAGTTCTGCACGCGGAACTTCAGACCGTTTGCATCTGTGGGCAAGTTCAACGGCTTGTTCGCAGAAATCTGCGTCACGCCATTGTGCCAGAACGCGAGGCCCAAAAGACCGCGGCGCGTCATGGATTCTTTCATCGCCTGACCTGTTTCGGAGTTCTGGAACTCGTCAACTGCGTCGATGTTTTTGAACATGAACGGAAGGTCGAAAAGACGGAACGTCTTTGTAAACTGCTCGAACTTGGACAGGGATGGCGCGGCCATCTGAACGTCGCCCTGAAGCAGCGCTTCGAGAACCTGATCGTCGTTATAAAGCGTGGAGTTCGGGAAAACTTCCATGCAGGCTTTGCCGTTCATTTCGTCATTGACGCGCTGCTCAAGCAGTGTCGCGGCGATGCCTTTAGGGTGCTTGTCTGTGTTCGTAACGTGGCTGAACTTGATGACGATTTCGCCATCATCGCAAGCTGCTGTTGCTGTGTTTGCTGTGACCGCGAGGGCCAGTGCCATAGCGGCGGATGTCAGAAGTTTCATGAATGTCTCCTCCCAGAGAATAATCGTGAATAGGGAGCCGACTCATTCGATCCCCCCTCCGGAAAAGAGAATGAGACGAGATCCGGTTTCGCTCAAGGTTTTGTGAACGCGCCTGAATGTGCCGAAAAAATCATCGTTTTCAGTACATTACTTCAGATTTACGTTAGGGGTAACATGAAACTGTGCAGCATTTCACACGCACCTCGCACCTACCTGTGTGAAAAATCGCACAGATTGGAGCACTGGGATCGCACGGGGGTGCAACGACAGGGGGAATAATCCCTACCTGCGATAATCGTCTGGCTTGATGCCATATCGCGCAAGACGATCGTAAAATGTCTTGCGCGGTAGCTTCAGCGCCTTAGCCGCGGCGCTGGCGCGTCCTTTTTGGCGCTCTAGTGCTGCAATCAAAAGGGCGCGCTCGACCTGCGCCATCTGCTCGGACAGCCCAAGCCCCTCGCCCGCAGCAACAGGCGCGTTCATGCCAAGCACAAAGCGCATGGCAGCGCTCATTAAGGCACGCGCATTTCCAGGCCAGTCTTGCGCCATAAGGCCCGCCATATGCTCTGAACTTATGTCACGCGGGGCAATGCCCGACTGCTCGCCCGCCTGCGCAACATAGTGACGAAACAGCACGGGAATATCTTCTGGGCGCTCGGCAATAGACGGGATATGCACCCGGCCGACCTCAAGACGGTAGAACAGTTCTGGATGTAGCGCACCCTCAAGAGCACCAATCGAAGCACCGCCGCCAATCACCCGCACCGTGCTGCCACTGTCCAGCAACTCCATCAAAACAAACTGGGTTTGCGCAGGCAGGGCGCTGACATCATCAATGAAAAGCGTGCCGCCCGCAGCATCCTCCAGCGCGCGTTCAAGCGCAGCGCTATCAAGACCTGCCCCGCTACGTTTCACAAAAGGCGCACGCGCGGCGGGCGAGCACAAATGCACCACCTCTGCCACTTTGGATATGCCAGTGCCGGGCGCACCTGTTATCAGCGCGTCAGTGCCGGAATGGGCAACCGCGCGCGCTTGTCCACGCAAGTATTCTGCCTTTTCAGAAACACCAAAGATCAACCGTGCAGCAGGATCACCGCTTTCAAGTTGCTTCTTGAGCGCGCGGTTTTCCAGCACAAGCGCCCGTGTCTTCAAGGCGCGCTCGACAACAGCCATCAAATCACTTGGCGCGCAGGGCTTTTCCAAAAAACCGAACGCCCCTTCCCCCATGGCGCGCACGGCCATCGGGATGTCGCCCTCACCTGTCAACAAGATCACCGGCAAATCCGGATCAATCTGCTGTGCATAGGTCAATAAATGAAACCCGTCGCGCCCCGGCATGCGAATGTCCGAGACAATGACCCCGTCAAAATCGCGCGCGATATAATCCTTGGCCACGACGAAAGAACCCGCCGGCAATGGCTCGCACTCTGCAAGCATCAAGCTTTGCGCAAGCGCGTCGCGCACTGGGGCATCATCTTCAACCAGTAGAACTTTTCTCATGTGTTTTCGTCCAGTTGCGCGGCATCAAGTTCTATCGTGAAAAGCGCGCCGCCGCACTCACGGTTCTCGCCCTTGATATCGCCGCCAAAGCTTTGCACCAGACCATAGGAAATCGACAGACCTAATCCCATCCCCTCCGATGCACCCACCTCTTTCGTTGTATAGAACGGATCGAAAATGCGATCAGGCGCATCAATTCCCGGGCCCGTGTCGGCGACCTCGACGCGAACGCGCGCGTTGCCTTTGATGATCGTAATCGACAAATTGCGCTCGCCGCGCCCCTCCATCGCATCACAGGCGTTGGTAATCAGGTTAAGAAACACCTGCCCCAATCGCACCTCGCCCCCGCGCACAAGAACGGGGCCGCGCGGCGGGTCCCATTGCAAACCGACATCGCGCTCGCGCCGACGCGCAGCGCTCAGATCAAGCGCGCCCTCGATGATGCCAACCAGATCCACCGTCGCAATCGCTTCGCTTTCATTTCGCGCAAAAGCACGAAGGTTCTTGATGATCCGCCCCATACGCCGCGCCAGCTCGGAAATTCGCACCAGATTGTCCGCCGCCACATCCACCTGCCCGCGCTCCAGAAATTTTGTGCTATTCTCCGCAAACGAGCGGATCGCCATCAAAGGCTGGTTCAATTCGTGACTGATCCCTGCCGACATTTGCCCAAGCGCGCTTAACTTGCCCGCCTGCACCAATTCACCCTGCATCACGCGCAACTCTTCGGTGCGCTCTAAAACACGCGCTTCCAGCTTGGCATTTTGCAACGCCAACACGCGTCGGCGCTCCATCACCAATAACAACAGCGCCCCGACCGCAAGACTGAGCGCCGCAAAGACAGCCGCCTGCAATCCCGCAAGGCGCAGCGCTGGCGTGACATCAATCAACGCCTCTCCGGTCAGCTCAATAACTGGCAATGGCAGCTCCAGATGCAGCGCACGCTGGGGCAAATATGGACCCCAATCAATGCGCCATAACTCATATGGACCAACATAATGCTGCGCGCGCTTTTGAAGCTCTCCATTCTGATCCGAAAACCCTTTCGTCTCGCCCGCCTTTGACCAAAGCAGCATCTCCGTGCGGTTAGAAACAAATACCTCCCCCGCATCATCAGTAAAAAACACCGCAGGACGCCCGCCGCGCCAATCGAACTCGATCGCCTCTACGTCAATTATTACGATCAACGCCCCTATCGCGCGCTTGCCCGCGCCAAAACTCGGCGTCGCAAAGTAATAGGACCGTCGGTTTTGTGGCCCGGTCACGTCATGATGCGCGCCAAGCGCCCCCTGCATCGCGCGGCGGAAATAGACCGAGCCCGCAAGATCATCGGGAATATCAGGCTGGGCCGCAGCCAATACCTTGCCAGCCCCGTCCACATAAATCAGATTGCGCGCCGAGGTTTTATCTGCCGCTTCCAGCAACAACGCCTGCGCCCCCGATCGGCTTCCACCTGAATGAACCTGTGCCAGCGTCGGGTGATCCGCCAGCAAAACAACCAACTCCTGAAAGCGCTGCAAATTCCGTGTCAGCCTGTCACCCGCCAAGCGCAAATCCGCCTGTCCGCGCTGCTCCAACTGTTCCAGCGCCTGCACATAGCCATAGCGCCAGATGCCGCCCGCCAAGGCCGCAACAAGCGCCAGAAAAACCAGAATCATCAACGCGCGTTGGCGCAAAATCTGTCTCATATCACATTGCTTATATCGCCATGGCTTGCAAAGGCCAGTCACTCGCTTCAATGCTGGGAACATGCAAAACTGGCCACAAAACCCGACCGATCCCGCCTTCGTGCAAAACCCGTATCCTGCCTATGAGGTGGCCCGTGCGCAGGCCAGTGTGCAATATTGGCCCGCCTATGGCATGACGGCCGTGTTTTCCAATACCATTGCCACCGCGGTTCTGCGGGATCGCCGTTTTGGCCGTGAACCGCTGGAACCTGTCAGTTTTCCCGCGCATCTCGAACCCTTTTACGCGATTGAAGCACACTCCATGCTAGAGCTGGAACCGCCGCGCCACAAACGTTTGCGCAGCCTTGTGCTGCGCGCTTTCACCTCGCGCAGGATCAAAAGCCTTGGACCTGAAATCGCAACGCTTTGCGATGAACTGCTCGATCAGATTCCGGGTGATGCACCGTTCGATCTTATAGAAACCTACGCAACGCCCATTCCGATAATCATCATCTGTCGTCTCCTCGGCGTGCCCGAAGACATGGCCGCCCAGCTTCTGCAATGGTCCAACGATATGGTTGCCATGTATCAGGCCCGGCGCGACCGCGCGATTGAAGAACGCGCGGCTCAGGCCGCGTCAGATTTCGCAGCCTTCATCCGCAGCTATATCGCTGAAAAACGTCTCAAGCCGGCGGACGATCTCATCACGCAACTCATCGCCGCAGAAGAGGACGGCGAAAAACTCAGCACGGAGGAATTGATTTCAACCTGCATTCTGCTGCTCAACGCAGGCCACGAAGCAACAGTTCACACGATCGGCAACGGCGTCAAAACCCTGCTCGAAGAAGAGGTTGATCCAGTCTTTCTCGATGAAAGCCACATTGAAGCAACTGTCGAGGAAATCATCCGCTTTGATCCGCCTTTGCATATCTTTACCCGCTATTGCTATGAAACCGTCGAAATAGGGCGCAGCGTTTTCAAGCGCGGCGATGAAATCGCCGTCATGCTTGGCGCGGCCAATCGTGATGAAGCCGTCTGGGAGCACGCGCAGCGCTTCAATCCGGCGCGCCCTGTGCAAACCAACACAAGCTTTGGCGGCGGCATCCACTTTTGCGTCGGCGCCCCCCTGGCCCGCCTCGAGCTGCAAATCGCAATCCCCAAGCTCTTTGCGCGGTTTCCCGATATGCGCATTGTAGAGGCCCCGAAGTACGCCAATCTCTACCATTTCCACGGATTAGAACGCCTGATGCTCTCAGCAAACGATTGACAGGGTCCGCTTTCAAAAGGCCCAATACGCGCAGCCCTTAGTCAAATGAGATTACCGATGCGCAATATTTTCAAAACCCTGTCTATCTGCCCGCTCCTGCTGGCCCCCGCGCTTAGCGCCCAAGAACGTGTCCTCGATCCAGCCAAAGCCGCCGGCTTTGACACCATTATCACCCAATGCGTCAGCTTCACGCGCGTGGATTTCGTCAATGCGCTCTGCGATGATCTCTTGCTGCGCATCGCCCCCATGATCGACGCCGTTGGCCTGAACCATATCCCTTTGGGGCGCACTGAATGGGGTTATGGTAGCGATGTGTACCTGACCCCTGGCACGGGTAGCCAGCTTGGAACGCCCGTCAACCTGACAATCTACCTGCGCGGCACGGACGAGCCGGGCACCGCTGCGCTGTGGCTCTCGCTCTATGAAACCGTCAATGCGCCGCGCAAAGGCCGACTTGCCATTTGGGAAGACTACGCAATGGGTGTCGG
>NZ_JBAUHO010000016.1:0-5884 GCF_049680325.1 Planktotalea sp. | reverse complement strand
GAAGTAGAGCACGGCCTCTGCACCATGGGCAAAGGCCTCCCACGCCCAAAGGCGGGCCATGCCAGGCAAGGGGGCCGGGTTATAGGGGGCCCAGTTCACCGGGCCAGGTTGTTGTTCCATCACCCACCATCGCCCGTTTCCGACGCTGCGATAGAGATCATGGTGAAACGCCTGCATGTCCGGATCGCCCTGTCGCAGGTAGCGGGCTTTGTGCTCGGGGCTTGCCTCTAAGCGGTCGGACAAAAAGCCGATCGGATAGCTATCCCAAGACGCGATATCAAGGTCTGCGCCGACGTCATAGTGGTCAAAGTCCGTGACGCGGCCCATGTAGTTGTGAAGGAGCGGCGCATCTGTGTGCTGGCGCAGGACATCGGTTTGAACGCGGTTAAAGCGGACGACCTGATCTGAGGAAAACCGCCTAAAGGCCAGCACATGGGACGGGTTCGGTTCTGTTACAGTAAGATTGGGCAGGCCAATCTGATCGAAGGAAGAATACTCCATCGACCAGAAGATATTACCCCACGCGCGGTTGAGCGCATCAAGGCTTTGATAGGTCTGCGCGCACCAGTCCTGAAAGGCACTGCGCGCAGCATCCGAATAGCTGAGCGTCGTGTCGTGACAGCCGTATTCATTGTCTGTTTGCCATGCTTCGATATGCGGGTTCTTGGCAAAGCGCTCTGCCAGAATGCGGGTGATGCGACGGCATTCCTCGATATAACCCTTGTGGGAAAAGCAGTAGTGCCTGCGCGAGCCAAAGCCACGCGCGCGCCCTTGCGCGTCAAGGGCCAGCATATCGGGATGCTTGTCGAGCATCCAGCGCGGCGGCGTTGCTGTGGGGGTGCCAAGGATCACCTTCAGGCCAGCATCGCCCAGCACGTTGATCGCGCGCTCGAGCCAGTCGAGCCGCAAATCATCGGGGGCGGGCTCTAAACGCGACCAGGCAAATTCGCCAACGCGCACCCAAGTCAGCCCTGCCTCAACCATTTGCGCACCATCAATGGCCCAGCGATCTTCTGGCCAGTGCTCTGGATAATAGCAAACGCCAAGCGCGCGTTTCATAGGATGACCTGATGCTCTTGTTGGCCTTTGCTGACATTGGGCACGCAAAATGTCTTGCCATTGTTTCCCAGATCGCCCCTGATCCCTTGCGTTGCCGAGGTCACATATAGATCGCTAAGATCGTCGCCGCCGAAGGCAGGGCAACTGGTATGGCGTGCATCAAAGCTGTGCGACGCAATCAGGCGCCCATCCTGTGCATAGCCGTTCACACGGCTTGCGCCCCAAAGTGCGACCCAGAAGGTCCCATTCGCGTCGATTACAGCGCCGTCCGGATTTAGGTTTTCACCTGTCAGATCCAGCCAGACCTGCGCGTCCTCGCAGGGCCAACCTGTAATCGGATCAAGCGCGACGCGCATCACCTGTTGGGTCATTGTATCCGTGTAATGGGCGTGTTTGCGATCCGGGGTAAAGCAGATCGAATTGGCGACAGTAATATCGCTTGCGATTGTGCGTAACTCGCCCTTGTGAAAACGGTAGATTGCGCCGGCATCGGGTTCTGCGTCAAAGCCCATTGTGCCGATCCAAAAGCCGCCCCAAGGATCTGTGCGTCCGTCATTGGAACGCGTGATCCCATTGTCCGCCTCAATTGCAACGAGCGGTGCAGCCAATGATCCCTCGTTGATATCAAAGACGTGCAGCCCGATCTGCGAGGCGATAAGCAACCTGTCAGCGTCTAGCCAGCCTGCGGCGGATACGCTTTTGTCAAACGTCCAGCTTTGTGCCTTGGTATGAAGCGTGTTCGCATTGATATCAAACCAGAACAATTCGCGCCGCAGCGGGTGCCACAGCGGCCCCTCGCCAAGCCCGCAAACGCGATCATCAAAGATCATGCTATTGCCTCGTCAAATGCTTTAACCATTGCGCGTGCGCGCTTTTGAACCTCATTCGCAGAGAAGCCAGGCTGATAAAGTGCCGACCCAATGCCGAAACCATGCGCGCTCGCCGCGATCCATTTGGCGAAGTTGGTGTGATCGACGCCGCCCACGGCATAGACTTCAATGCCCAGCGGAAGCACCGCGCGTATGGCCTTCAATCCCTCAACACCAAGTAGCGAAGCTGGAAAAATCTTGAGCCCATCGGCGCCTGCACCAAGCGCCGCAAAGCACTCGGTCGGGGTCATGACGCCGGGATAGCTGTCCAAACCGGCCAGTTTGGTCGCCGAAATAACGCGAACGTCGGCATTGGGTGAAACGATCATTCTGCCGCCGGCCTTGGCAACATCAATCACTGTTTCTGTGGTCAGAACCGTGCCCGCGCCGATCTGCGCGATGTCACCAAAGGCTTTGGCCATTATCTCAATGGACGCCAAAGGCGAGGGCGAATTCATGGGCACTTCAATGCGGGTGATGCCTTCCTCGATCAAGACTGCGGCGATGTCTTTGGCTTCAAGCGGGGTCAGCCCTCGAAGGATTGCAATCAAAGGTCGGCTCATAGGAAGACTCCGTCAAAGAGAACGATAGGCTGCGGTTAATCCCGCACGGGTCACCGCGTTTGCATCACAGCGCTGTGCAGTAATACCCTGTTGCTTCAACGCGAAACTGTAAAGATCACTCAACCGATCTTCGCCGATAATCGCGATGTTCTGGCCAAGCCAATAGGGCTTGGCCGCGGCCAGTTCTGCGCCGATCAAAGCGCCGGATAGCTGCGCCCTGGCATGCGATGACGCTTGCCCGTGTAGCAAATCGCCAGCGCGCAGGGAAAAGAGAGAGCTGGCAAGGCGTTCAGGGCGCGAGAGAATATTCGAGAGCGCATCAGCAAAAGCGTCGCCGTCCCAGTCATTGCCCGAAAGGGAATGGCGAAGCACCGTATGCGCGCTAATGGCTGCAAATAGCTCGCCCGTCATAAAGGTTTGAAAGCTCACAATCTCGCCCGCGCTGACGTGGACCCATTTGCTATGCGTTCCTGGCAGACAGATGACCCCGTCCCAATCGGGATTTAGCGCAAGGAACCCGGCGATTTGGGTTTCCTCACCGCGCATCACATCCGCAGGTGCGTTCTGCTTTACGCCGGGAACAAGCCAAACCTCTAGGGCATCGCTGCAATTGGCAACGCGGATCAAAGCCGTGCTCAATGGCGGGCAGGGCACTGCACAATAGGGGGCCTCTTGCCAGCCCTGACGCGAACCGACCATGCCGCAGGCAACAACGGTGCATTGTGATGGCAGCTCCCAGCCGTGCAACAGCGCGTGCAATGCAGGTTCAAAACCAGCCTGTGTCAACGACGCCATGCCTTGATCTGAGCTGCGCTCTGCCAGCACTGCGCCTTGCTTGGTCATCGCGAAAGCACGCAGGTTGGACGTGCCCCAGTCCAGTGCGATCCAATCGGGCGTTATTTTTGCGCTTTGGGTCATCCCGTCACCACCACGCCGCCATCAATAACCAGTGCTTGACCCGTCATGGCACGGCTAAGGTTCGAGGCCAGAAACAGCACACCGCCAACGATATCCACAGGATCAAGCGTGTCCGGCAAGCATTGGCGTTCCATATGCGCTGCAAGACCTTCTTCGGTCACCCACATATCTTTTTGCTTTTGCGTAAGAACCCAGCCCGGGGCGAGGGCATTTACACGAATGCGCTTTGGTCCGAATTCTCGCGCGAGCGAGCGGGTCAATCCGTTGATGGCCGAGTTGGCAGAGGTGTAAAGCGGATACCCCGCATTCCCCATCATATAGGAGATCGACGTGAAATTGATGATCGAGCCACCGCCCGCCTGTGCCATCATCGGCGCTGCGTGCTGGCAGGCAAAGACGTAGGCTTTGAAATTGATATCCATCATCCATGT
The DNA here is from genome assembly GCF_049680325.1 of Planktotalea sp. Taxonomy (GTDB): domain Bacteria; phylum Pseudomonadota; class Alphaproteobacteria; order Rhodobacterales; family Rhodobacteraceae; genus Planktotalea. Next base: position 2,044 of record NZ_JBAUHO010000016.1, on the reverse strand, counting down.
GTAGAAATCTTCGGTAATTTCTCCGGTGCTGTGGCGCTTGTCGTTTGCGGCGTTGTTTATCAGCGTCGTGATCGGGCCGTGGCGCTCGCAGGCTTCGTCCATGGTGGCCTTCAGGCGCGCGATATCAGTGATGTCGCATTGCATGAAATGTGGGCGATTGCCGTGCTTTTCCTCCATCGCGTCGCAGAATTCGGTGCAATCAGAGCGACCGACGAAGGCGACACGCGCGCCTTGCGCAAGGAAACCTTCGCTTAGCGCCGCGCCAATGCCGTTACCACCGCCCGTGATATAGACAGAGGCGGATTTGAATTCCGGGAATGTCGCGGTCATTGGCTGCGCTCCTTGTGCGTGCGGGTGCCTCTGGCGGGGATATTTTTGGCGAAAGAAAACATTAAAGCTTGCGCCCCTCGATCACCCACATTGTATCAGGAAAGTTCCATGGTAGCGTCAGGCCCTGATGCATAAGATAACTGCCCGAGACGGTAATCGGTTGCTTTTTCAGGATCGGTGCGCCGCGTGACAGGGCGGGGGCGGTGATGCGGTTCAGCAGTGTGATTTCGTAGCTTGCGTTTGGATCAAGGCGTGTCAGCCGCAAAGGGCGCGGAGAGATTTGCGCAGAGGTTGCAGCTTTGCCCGCGAAAGCGACGAAGCGTGTGTCATCCTCAGCGAGCTGTTGTTCCGCTATTACCGCAGGATCAGCGCTATCAAGGCGCAGGATATCTGCGCGCTCTAACCAGTTGCGGTTGGCTTTCCACCATTGGGTAACGTCCTTGAGAACGGCGGTTTCATGCGCCGTTAACTCGCGCGGATCCATCTCAAAGCCCATGTGGCGCTGCGCAGCGACCCAAGCGCGCAACGAGATATCGAGCGTGCGCCCGGATGTGTGGCAGTGGCGCGGGCCAACATGCGAGCCCGTGACAACCATCGGCAGGAAAAGCGCCGCATCATGCTGCATGCGCAGACGTTCGAGCGCGTCATTGCTGTCCGAGAGCCAAACGCGCTGTGTGCGGCTCAGGATGCCAAAGTCGATACGCCCGCCGCCAGAGGCGCAGCTTTCGATTTCAACCATCGGGAAATCAGCGCGCAACCGGTCAATCAGCGCATAAGAGCCACGCGTTTGCGCCGCATCGGGGGCGGGCAGCACGCGGTTGTGGTCCCATTTGATGTAATCGATGGGGTATTTTGAAAGGATCGCAGCCATGCGCTCATAGATGAAATCGCGCACCTCGGGCAGCGCCATGTTAAGCGCCTTTTGCTGACGCCCCAGCGTTTGATCTTCGCCCCCCAAGGCCCAATCAGGATGGGCGCGGTGCAGATCGCTATCGGGGTTAATCATTTCAGGTTCGAACCAGATGCCGAAGCTCATATCGCGGCTGTGAACGTGATCGATCAGCGGGCCAAGCCCATCGGGGTACTTGCGCGGATCGACCTCCCAATCTGAAAGCGACGTCGTGTCGTCATCGCGCTGGCCAAACCAGCCGTCATCCAGCACAAAGCGCTCTGCGCCAAGGTCTGCTGCGCGATCTGCAATATCTTTGAGGACGTCAAGTTTGTGATCGAAATAGACGGCTTCCCAGCAATTGTAATGCACAGGGCGGGGGCGATCAGGTTTCGGAAAGGTCACGATATGATCGCGCAAGTGACGCTGGAACGAGACCGCGCAGCCATTCAGACCATCGGAAGAATAGACAGCATAAAGCGGCGCCGAAGCAAAGCGCGTGGCGGCAGTTGCCTCGACGCGCGGGGCGTGGCCGAACTGTATCTGTCGGCGCCCGTCTGGCAGTTCTTCGGCGATCATTTTGTGACCGCCGGACCAGCCATAATGGAACGCATGCGCTGCGCCTTGTGTATTGCTTGCGCCAGCCTCTGGCACGATCAGTCCGGGGAAATGTTCATGTCCAGTGCGCCCTGTACGGTTTTCGCGCATACGGATACCCGCGGACCATGCAGTAAGATTGGGCTGGAATTCGCCGCACCAGCGACCCGCGAAATCAATCATTTCGGCGCTTTGTTGAGACGCGGGAAACACGGGGGCCGAAAGCCA
>NZ_JBAUHO010000015.1:0-6786 GCF_049680325.1 Planktotalea sp. | reverse complement strand
GGGCGTCGTATGGGCCAGCGGCAGGTGGAAACTGCCTTCAACGCCCGTTGTGCCCAGGTTAACGGCCTCCAGATCAAGCAGGTTCCAAATCTGGCGCACAAAGGTGCTGACGGATGTCTTGCCATTTGTGCCTGTGACGGCTGTCATCACCTGTGGCTGGGCACCGAACCAAAGCGCTGCGGCAAAGGCCAAAGCCCCGCGCGGATCATCGGTCAGGATAAGTGCGGCATCTGCATTGGCAAGTTCATCGGCTGCGATTTCCGCGCCTATGGCATCGGTCAGAATGGCCGCTGCCCCCATGCGCAGCGCATATTGGATAAACTCGCCGCCATGGACCTTGCTTCCGGGCAAAGCGGCGAACAGGAAGCCTTTCTTCACCTCGCGGCTATCAACGGCCAAGCCATAGATGTCCGGGTTGCGCCCATCCGCTGCGGTCAGGCCGAGCTGTTGCAAAGTCTTATGTGCCGCCATGGCCTGCCCCTACATCTTGTGGCGCGCGAAGCCGCGCACCCATCAATTCGATGTGAGCGTTATACCAGCCAATTCACCCGGTTCAATCTCTGGTCTTAACCCAAGTAGTGGCGCGACGCGGCCAATCATCTCGGCTGCAACGGGAACCGCTGTCCAGCCCGCCGTTCTGCGCGGTTTGTCGCCCGAAGTTTCAACAGGTTCATCCAGTGTGACAATCAGCACATATTTGGGATCATGGGCAGGAAAGAGCGTCGCGAAGGTCGCGATGACCTTGTCTTTATAATAGCCGCCACCGCGAGGTTTCGGTTTGTCGGCTGTGCCAGTCTTGCCGCCCACGGCATAGCCCGGGACTTCGCCAAAACTGGCGGTACCGTCTGTGACCACTTTTCGCAGCATATTGCGCGCATACATCGCCGTATCTTCGCGCATCACACGGTGGGTGCCTTCGGGCGCGCCATCGCGTTTCAGGATCGTCGGCGCGATATAGGTTCCGCCATTGGCAATCGCAGCATAGCCGGCCGCCAAATGGAGCGGCGAGTTGGACAAGCCGTGACCGTATGAGATCGTAACCGCGCTCAGATCAGTCCAGCGCTCGGGATAAAGCGGCTTGCCGCCCTGTGCTTCGACGATTTCAAGCGGGGTATAGTCCATGAAACCCATGGCTTTCATGAATTCTTTCTGACGTTTCACACCAATCTGGAGCGCCATGCGACCCGTACCACGGTTCGAGCTTTTGACGATGATATCTTCCACGCTCAAAACGCCGTAGTTCTTCTTTTGAAACTCGCCAATATTGAAGCCACCAACTCGCAGCGCCTTGCCCGTATCGATCATCGTCTGGTGATTGACCAGATTCAGGTCCATCGCCTGCGCTGCGGTGAAAATCTTGTAGGCAGAACCCAGTTCGTAGACGCCCTGCACCGCACGATTGAACAGCGGGCTGTCAGAGGCGTCCCCTTCCAGAAGCGGGCCAGGGCGCGCATTTGGATCAAAATCCGGCAAGCTGACGATCGAGATGATCTCGCCTGTGTGGACGTCCATCAAAACCGATGCCGCGCCTTTGGCGTTCATCAGTTTCATGCCGCCATAAAGCACTTCTTCAGCGGCGGCTTGAACAGTCAGATCCAGCGAAAGCGCCAGCGGCGCGCCTTGACGTGCAGGATCACGTAGCTTGTCGTCAAAGAATTTTTCGACGCCCGCAACACCGATAACTTCGGCAGCATGCACCCCTTCGCGGCCAAAACTTGCGCCGCCCAGGATATGCGCGGCCAATTTGCCGTTCGGGTAGAGGCGCATTTCGCGTGGTCCAAACAAAAGGCCAGGATCACCGATATCATGAACCGCCTGCTTTTGTTCGGGGCTTAGTTTCTTCTTTATCCACAAGAACTTGCGCTTGCCAGTGAAGTCCTCAAGCATGTCTTCGCGTGTGAGATCAGGAAAGATCGCGGCAAGCTCAGCGGCAACGCGTTCTTTGTCGATCATCTGTTGGGGCTGCGCATAAAGCGAGTGCGTCTCGAAATTCGTCGCCAGAATGCGGCCATGGCGATCTGTAATGTCAGCGCGCGCCGCTTGGATCGAAGCGCCAGAGCTGGCTGCGCGCGGCTCGGACGGCTCGCTCGCTGCTAGCATGCCCATACGGGCACCAATGACACCAAACGCACAAAAGAACATGACCGAAAGGACCAGAAGTCGCCCCTCGGCACGCCCGCGCGATGAATCGCGCATTTGCTCGTGTCGAATGCGCAGGTTTTCGCGTTCGATTGCATCCGGGTTTTCACCGCTGGCGCGGGCTTCCAGAATGCGAGCAAGGGGTCGAAGCGGCGTGCGGATCATGGGAAGCTTCCATCCCCACGCGTCACGACATCTGCCCCCTGATCGAGTCCAGACACATCAACGGGATTGGTAATGACCAACTCAAGCTCTGGCTCTGGCGGGAAGGCAACCTGATCGACCTTGCCAAACTGGTCGGGGCGCAGCGGCAAGAGGCCCAAACGCTCAAAATTCACTTCACTCAGATCGCGCAGACGATCGGGGCGGTTCAGATAGGCCCACTCTGCACGCAAAACGGACAGGCGGGCGCGGGCTTCGCCGATATCCCTGTTGATTTTTTCGGTTCGCGCAATTTCTGCCTGCGTTTGATAGTTTTCGCGGTAGGCCCAGAAGGCCAATCCGATGACGGCGAGCGCCGTAACAATATATAACAGTGAACGCATTTAACGATCCCTTCGAAGCATGGGCATGCCGAGTGATTTGGCATCAATGCCGCCCGCAGGGGCATCGGTGCGACGCGCAAGGCGCAGTTTTGCAGAGCGCGCGCGCGGGTTGCTGGCAAGCTCGTCTTCACTTGCCGCGATGGCCTTGCGGCCTAACAATTCAAATGCAGGTTTTTCCGTGTGCAGCTCTGGCGCAAAGCGATTGGCATTGCCTGTCGTGCCAGCGCGCGCCTGCAAAAAGCGTTTCGCCATACGGTCTTCGACCGAATGGAAGGTCACAATCGCCAGCAAACCACCCGGCGCGAGCGCTTGCTCAGCGGCCATAAGACCTTGATACAACTCGCCATATTCATTGTTAACCGCGATGCGCAGCGCTTGGAAACTACGGGTCGCAGGATGGCTTTGGCCCGGCTTCTTACGTGGCAGGCATTTTTCGATCAGATCGGACAGCTGCAACGTTGTGGTAATCGGCGTTTCTTCACGCAGCTCGATAATCGCGCGCGCAATGCGGCGCGAGGCGCGTTCTTCGCCGTAGTTATAGAGAATTTCAGCGATTTCTTCGGCTTCGTATTCATTCACGATATCCGCTGCGCTTTGGCCATCCTGCCCCATACGCATATCGAGCGGCCCGTCGCGCATGAAAGAAAAGCCGCGCTCGGCACGATCCAGCTGCATCGAGGACACACCAAGATCAAGGACAACACCGTCCAGATCACTGGCAAAGCTGGCCATATTTGAAAAAACATCGCGCTGCTGGATCAAACGATCCCCGTACTGCCCTGCCCAGCTTGCCGCCATTTCAAAGGCCAATGGATCGCGGTCCACCGCGATGACGCTATCAGCGCCCGCATCCAGCAACGCGCGCGTGTAACCGCCCGCACCGAACGTGCCGTCCAGCCAACGGCCGGAAATCGGATCAGCCGCCTTGAGGATAGGAGCAAGAAGAACCGGAATGTGAGGAGCAGATATGGCAGCCTGTCCCATGGATCACTCCGCCGGACTTGCTGTTGGGGCACCATCAAGGAACTCCAGCGGATCGAAATCCTCAGGCAATTCTTCGAGCCATTCTTCGGTGCGCGCCAGCTCTTCGGCCTCGTAAGTTTCCGTTTTCCAAATCTGGAACGTGTCACCTGCGGCGATAAAGAAGGCTTCTTTATCCAGCTCGATCTTGTTGCGGAGCTTGGCTGGAAGAACCAGGCGGCCCGTTTCGTCAATCGTGGTCGGAAAAGACTGACCATGGAAGAGACGCTGAAGCATCTTACGCTGCATAGATCCACGTGGGAGGGCGTCGATCTTGGCGTCCACCTCTTCGATGGCTTCCATGGTGTAACATTCAAGGTAGTTGCGGCGATGATCGCCGTAGACGATGACCAGTTCGGGCGCGAGACCCTCGGTCCAATTGGGGTCAGCCGCTTCGATCACACGACGAAAAGAGGCCGGGATTGAAACCCGCCCCTTCGTATCCACCTTATGGTGGCTTTCGCCTCTGAACCTGCGTGACACGCCTATTCGTCCCTTTGCCTACCCCAGAAAAAATTAAAGGCGGATCAAGCTGCTGCCACTGCTTGATCCGCCGACGTCCCGTTGCCGGGAGTGTCCGATCGCGCGCGCCACCTGGGGGGATGTCTGCTCGCTCGCGCGCCGGATCTCGTTAAGAAGGTGAAGGCGAGTGCCTGTATGAAACCTGACTTGGGATTTTTTTATTAGGTTTGGGGTCGTTTGGCGCCCCTTTGTCTTTCCCGTCTTCATCTTCTGTCATTAGGGATACGCTGGGAAATCATGGGAAGCAACATAAATTTTGACTCAAAACATACAGAATGTTGTTTCAGAGAGGCCTGCTAAACAACATATAGTAAGAACGAGAAGGGAACAAATTCCATAGATAGCGTAATGGATGAGACGACACCACTACATGTAGAAGAGAAACAATGTGTGAATTTTTTCCCATATTTTCCCAGAATTTGAAACGCTGAGGCGGTGCAGAGGCGGTTTTTGCCCATTCAGACGCTCAAAACACGCCCTGCCCCCTACGAATCACATCCGGATTCGCCTGTAAATCGGAAGAAAGGCCTGAATTTCGATGTGAGTCTTCCCTGCGACACCCGATTGGCGCGGATTAAATCAGAGTTCGGGCCATGAATTCCCATGCCGCCCATGGTTTCCCATTAATTGGGCCGCACGGCACCGCTTCTATCGCTTGCTCCAGCGAAAATCGCGCTTTGAAGGGTATCGCTCGTTTTCGGCCACACAGCGGCAGGCAGGCGAGCGCCCTGCATGGATCAGCATTGAGCCGTTCCGAACAGCAGCAAGGCACCTTTTCAAACGGGACCGCTGCGATTGATCTGATGTCAGGTCTGAGCCCACACTGTGATTTCGGTTTTCTTGCTGCGCGCGAGCAGCACAAAGATTGCGGCCGATGCGAGAAAGCGATGTTGGTCTGCTGCGGGAGATGCGGCCATTTAGTCGGGTCGCGGCGAAGATAAAAACCCGGAGTTCTGCATCGCGGGACTTAACTGTCTTTCGATGCAGGTGCTCCGATACCATTTCTCGGTGGCGATACTTGTATTGGAAGCGGTTTTCGATCGCGTTGTCCCATGAACACCGTAGCCGCGATCTGGAAAAGCAGAATTGATACGAAGTCTTAGTGTCAGGCTTCTTCTAGCACCTTCCGCGCAACGCGAAAGCATTCCAGCGCCTGTGGCACGCCGCAATAAATACCGATGACGTGGATAATTGCGCGGATTTCGTCTGATGTGACTCCGTTATTGATGGCTCCACGGCAATGAATTTCCCATTCATGCATTTTCCCCAATGCGCCGATCATCGACAGGTTCATCATTGACCGTGTCTTGGCATCGATCACATCGTCGCCCCAGCCAAAGCCCCAACACCATGCGGTCATTGCTTCTTGAAAGGGGCGCGTAAAGTCATCTGCGGCTGCAAGGTTCTTTTCAACGTATTCGGCGCCAAGCGTGGCTTTGCGTTGCTCCAGGCCTTTCAGAAAAAGATCTTCGTCAAATGCACTCATGTCTTAGCCTTTCAATTTGATCGGGTCATTTTCTGCGCGCTCAACCAAGCTTGATCGCGACGTTTTTGGTCTGCACATAATTCCAGAGGGCTTCGCGGCCCTTTTCACGGCCGTAGCCCGATTTGCCATAACCTCCGAACGGTGTTTCGACACCACCAGCATACCATTCATTGACGAAGACTTGGCCAGCCCTCAGCTTGCGAGCAGCGCTCGTCGCGCGATCAAGATCACGCGTGAAAACGCCGCCGACAAGACCGTAAGGCGTTCCATTTGCAATTTTGATGGCGTCCTCATCGGAAGAGAATTTCAGCACGGACAGAACCGGCCCGAAGACTTCCTCATTGGCGATGGTCATATCGGGGGTGACGCCTGTGACGATGGTGGGTTCAAGAAAAGCGCCGGGGATGTTCATTTTGCGACCGCCGGTGGCGACATGTGCCCCTTCGCCTTGCGCCGCCCCGACCATGTCGGCGGCGCGGTCGCGCTGTGCCTCAGACACCATCGCGCCCATTGTCGGGCCGAAATCGGGTTGGTCGATGCCGGGCTTGACGGTTAATGATTGCGCGACACCGACCATGCGTTCGACCAGTTCGTCGTGAATGCTGTCATGTGCGATGACACGGCTCATGGCAGAACAAACTTGCCCCGCGTTGAAATAGATACCCCATCGAACATCTGCCTCAAAGGCGTCCAGATCGGCATCGTCATGAACGATCGCGGCGGACTTTCCGCCCAACTCCAGGACGCAAGGCACAACATTTCTGGCCGCGGCGGTGGCGATGGCGATGCCGGTTGGAACCGATCCTGTAAACACAATCTGGTTGACGTGCGGGTGGGCTGACAGTGCCGCGCCCGCCTCGCGTCCAAGACCGCACAGGATATTGACCGCGCCATTGGGCAGGCCCACGGCCTCTGCCGCATGAGCGAACCACGCGTTGCTAAGCGGGGTCAGTTCGGGCGTTTTGATGACGCAAGCATTACCCGTGGCGAGAGCCGCCGACAAAGACCGCGCGGTCATTTCAACGGGGTAGTTCCACGGGATGATATGGGCCGAAACACCAAAAGGTTCATTTG
>NZ_JBAUHO010000014.1:0-5459 GCF_049680325.1 Planktotalea sp. | reverse complement strand
GGGTTGACGGTCAAGGACGGCGTGGAGATCGAGGGTTAGGCGTCTTTCTTTGGCGCGCCAGATCAGGGCGGTGATGTGGTGCAAAAGGGGGCCTATGCGGGTTCTTTGAAAGTGCTTGCAGCGCAGGGGCGTCAGGTAAAGATGCTTTGGCAGCATGATGCGAGCGCGCCAATCGGTGTTTGGGATGAGGTGCGCGAGGATGCGAAGGGGCTCTATGTCAAGGGGCGCCTTTTGGAGAGCGTGGCGCGAGGGCGCGAGGCGATTGCCCTGATCCAAGCGGGCGCGCTGGACGGCCTGTCGATCGGCTATCGCACCAAGAAAGCGGTGCGCAGCGCTGACGGGGGCCGGGTTTTGCAGGAGCTGGAGCTTTGGGAGGTATCCTTGGTGACGTTCCCGATGCTGGCGAGTGCGCGGGTCGGTGCGAAATCCGAAAGCCTGCACAGCGACGCATTAGGCTTTCGCACTTTGGCGGATGCGCTGCGCAGTGCAGCCCAGCAGATGAAACACTAGCAACTTAGAAAAGGATGTAGCGATGAGCGATCCCGAGATGATTTCTCGGGCCGGGGAAGATCTGTCCCCAGCCCAGGAACTGAAGTCCGCTTTGGCGGATTTCGTGGCCGGCTTTCAAAGCCATCGAGCCGCAACTGATAAACGATTTCAACAACAAGAAGAGCGACTGACCATGTATGAACGTAAATCATTGAGCCGCGCTGTGCGTCCTGCTTTGTCTGCTGCTGTGCTGGAAAGCGCACCGCACGAGAAGGCCTTTGGTGCCTATTTGCGCAATGGCGACGAGGACGCGTTGCGCGGGATCGAGATGGAAGGCAAGGCGATGTCCACTGCGGTTGCCGCCGATGGTGGTTATCTGGTGGACCCGCAGACGTCTGAAGCGGTTCAGAGCGTGCTGCGCGGTGCGGCGTCCCTTCGCGCCGTTGCAAGCGTCGTGAATGTCGAGGCGACATCGTATGATGTTCTGGTGGATCACACTGATGCAGGTGCGGGCTGGGCCAGCGAAACTGCCGCAAGTGCGGAAACGGGCACGCCGCAGGTGGATCGTATCTCGATTGCTTTGCATGAGTTGAGCGCGTTGCCGAAGGTTTCGCAGCGCTTGCTGGATGATAGTGCCTTTGACATTGAATCGTGGCTGGCGGGCAAGATTGCCGACAAGTTTGCGCGCGCCGAGAGCGATGCGTTCATCAATGGCGATGGCAATGACAAGCCCAAGGGCATTTTGAACTATGTGAGCGCTGCCAATGGCACTGAAACATGGGGCCAGATCGGTCATGTTGCGACGGGTGTCGACGGCGACTTTGCGATGAGTGATCCGGGCGATACGATTGTCGATCTGGTCTATGCGCTTGACGCGCGTTACCGCGCCAATGGTGTGTTCGTTATGAACTCTAAAACCGCAGGCAAGGTGCGCAAGATGAAGGATGGCGACGGACGCTTCCTTTGGTCTGACGGGTTTGCGGCGGGCGAACCGTCGCTGTTGCTTGGTTATAAGGTCGTGATTTGTGAAGACATGCCTGATGTCGCCAGCGATACCACGGCGATTGCATTTGGTGATTTCGGCGCGGGTTACACGATTGCGGAGCGTCCTGACCTGCGGGTTCTGCGTGATCCGTTCTCGGCCAAGCCGAATGTGCTGTTCTATGCAACCAAGCGTGTTGGCGGCGATGTCACGGACTTCCATGCGATCAAATTGCTGAAATTTGCAGTAAGCTAATCGGCTTGACTGCAAATGCGGAAGGCAGAGCCAGTGGCATTGCCTTTCGCCTTTCGGGCGCGCGCAGACCTACTTTGCGTTGTCTAGCTGTCCCCCTCCGTCCGAGCAACGCAATTGTGCGCGCCCATCATTGCCAAAGGGGAGGCAAGTCATTTGGAGATGTTGATGATGTTGATCGAAGAGGCCAAGGTGCCAGACGAGGTATTGCCTCTCGCTGCCTTCAAAGCGCATTTGCGACTGGGTACAGGTTTTGCGGAGAACGACCTGCAAGAGCCTGTGTTGAAAAGCTTTTTGCGCGCGGCAATCGCGACGGTTGAGGCACGTACCAACAAAGCGCTTTTGGAGCGCGACTTTAGCTGGTCGGTAACGCGCTGGCGCGAGGCGGGTAGCGAAGCACTGCCTATTGGACCTGTTCAGAGCATCACCTCTATAGAAATCGTCGATTTCGAGGGCGCAATTCAAACAGTGCCGCCTGAGCATTACAGCTTGCAAGAGGCGGCTCAGCGCCCACGTGTGATTGCACGCGGTGCCGGCTTTGGATCGATCCGGCATGGTGCGCGGGCAATTTTGCGGTTTCGTGCGGGGTTTGCGCCTGTTTGGGACGACTTGCCTGACGATTTGGCACAAGCGGTATTTCTGCTTGCTGCGCATTATTACGAGTATCGCGACGAGACGTCTTTGGCGCGCGGGTGCATGCCGTTCGGCGTACAGACTTTGATTGAGCGGTATCGCCCGATGCGCTTGTTTACCGGTGCCGCGCAATGAGTGCGCCGCGTTTGAACCGCGCGCTTGTCCTTGAAACGCGCGATATCATTGCGGACGGTGCAGGTGGTCAGCACAGCACCTGGAGTGCGCTTGGTACGGTATGGGCGAGCATTCGCAGTCTTACGGGGCGTGAAACGGGATCGTTGGGCATTGCCCAATCGAAGGTCGGCTTAAAGATTACACTGCGCGCCGCGCCGCACGCGTCGACACTGCGGCCACGCCCCGATCAGAGGTTTCGCGAAGGTGCTCGCATTTACCGCATAACTGCTGTGGCAGAGGCGGAGCCAGCCGGGCGCTATCTGGTTTGTTATGCAAGCGAAGAGGTGGCGGCATGAGCGCGTTTTTGTCTGATGTTTTGCAGGCTGCGATCTATGACCGCCTGTCCACTGACGCAAGTTTGGCAGCCATTGTCGCCGGACATGTTTATGATGCGGTGCCCGCGGGACCGATGCCAGACCTTTATGTGTTGATTGGCGAGGAAGCGGTCAAAGACGCGTCCGATCAGAGCGGCGCAGGGGCGATGCATGAGGTGCTGATTTCAGTGCTGAGCACTGCCGATAGTTTCTTGACGCTTAAACAGGCTGCTGGCGCGATTTACACGGCGCTTGAAAGCGCTGAGTTGCCACTGAGCGCGGGGCGCGTTGTCGGGCTTTGGTTTCGAAGCAGCGCGGCCAAGCGAAGCAATTCGGGGCAACGCAAGATTGATTTGAAATTCAGAATACGCACTGAGGCGTAATCTGTAGCCTAAGTTTTCTTGGATAAATGGAGTGAGCAACATGGGTGCGCAAAACGGTAAAGAACTACTGATTAAGGTTGATATCAACGCAAGCAATACGTTTGAGACTTTGGCGGGACTGCGGGCGACGCGGGTAAGTTTTAACGCGGAAACGGTGGATGTCACGAACCTTAGCAGTGCTGGGGGCTGGCGCGAATTGCTGTCAGGCGCTGGCGTCAAATCGGCCGCGTTATCGGGGTCGGGCGTATTCCGCGATGAGGCGACGGACGAGCGCGCACGTCAGATTTTCTTTGATGGGGAAATTCCGAATTTCCAGGTGATAATTCCCGACTTCGGGATCGTGCAGGGGCCGTTCCAGATCAGCTCGATCGAGTATGCAGGGTCGCATAATGGTGAGGCAACCTATGAGATGGCGATGGTTTCGGCGGGCGAGTTGACCTTCACGGCGGATAGCTGATGGACAATCCTTGGAGCGGCGTCGTCAGTCTTGAGGTCGATGGGGTGAAACGGGCGATGTCGCTGACGCTGGGCGCTTTGGCCGAGCTGGAGGCGGCCTTGGGCGATGACACTTTGGTGGCCTTGGTCGAGCGGTTTGAAAGCGGTGCTTTTTCCAGCCGAGATGTGTTGGCGTTGATTGTTGCAGGGCTGCGCGGCGGCGGCTGGGATGTTGAGCGCGAGGGGCTGCTATCTGCGCAGATCAAAGGCGGTCCGATGGGCGCTGCCAGGGCCGCAGCCCAACTATTGGCACGCGCGTTTTTGCTGCCTGAAGAGCGCCGCGCGTGAGCACCGTAAACTGGCCAGACTTGATGCGCGCAGGATTGTTGCAACTGCGTTTGCGCCCCGAGCATTTCTGGGCGCTGACGCCTGCGGAATTGATGATGATGCTTGGTCACGGCGGCGCGCAAGCCCCGATGGGAAAGGCGCGCCTTGCGGATTTGTTGCGGGCCTACCCCGACACGCCGCACGATTCAGGCAAAGAAAGGAAGGTTTCGGATGAGTGAGTTTGACAGTGAAAGCCCGCTGGATGTGCAGCTTGAGGCGCTCGAGGACAGTTTTGCCAATGCGGCTGGCATGGCATCGACGTTTGACGCCGAAATGAAGCGCATTCAGGGCACGTTTGAATCCACAGGTCGAGGGGTTCAGGGATTGGACGCCACGCTGAGCCGTTCGCTACGCGGTGCGTTTGAGGGAGTGGTGTTTGATGGTGAAAAGCTGAGCGATGCGTTGAAGGATGTCGGTCGCTCGCTTGCCAGTACGGCGTTCAATGCGGCGGTGAAGCCTGTCACCAACCATTTTTCCGGGTTGATTACGGGGGGGATGGACGCCCTGTTCAAGGGGTTAATGCCCTTTGCCGATGGCGCGGGTTTTACGCAAGGACGGGTGACGGCCTTTGCCAATGGCGGCGTGGTGAGCGGGCCGACGACATTCCCGATGCGCGGCGGCATGGGTTTGATGGGTGAAGCGGGGCCTGAGGCGATCATGCCGTTGACGCGGGGCGCAGATGGACGCTTGGGCGTGCAGGCGCAAGGCGCTGGCCGGGCATCGCAAGTCATTGTGAATATCTCGACACCCGATGTCGAAGGTTTCAAGCGCTCGCAAAGTCAGATCGCCGCGCAAATGAGCCGTGCGCTGGGGCGCTCGCAGCGTTCACGCTAGTCATTTAAACCCGGCGGAGGGATAGATCATGCAACTACACGAAGTAAGATTTCCAGCAGCTCTGAGCTTTGGTTCAACCGGTGGCCCCGAGCGGCGCACAGACATTGTCACACTGAGCAACGGTTATGAAGAACGCAACACGCCATGGGCGCATTCGCGCAGGCGCTATGATGCGGGCGTTGGTTTGCGCGCGATGGATGACGTGGATGCGGTGCTTAGTTTTTTCGAAGCGCGGCGCAGGCAGATGTTTGCATTTCGTTGGAAGGATTGGTCTGATTTCAAGTCCTGCAAGCCGTCCGCCGCTGTTGCGAGCGAGGATCAGACAATTGGTTATGGCGATGGTATCGCTACAGAATTTCAACTGAGCAAGACCTATCGTTCCGGCGAGCAGAGCTACACCCGCATTATCACAAAACCGGTCAGCGGCACGGTGGTGGTCGCGATTGCAGGTGATCCGCAAAATGAGGGCGTTCATTTCGAGGTGGATCTGGAGCGCGGGGTCATCATGTTTGACCGTGCACCCGATGAGGAGCGCGAGATTACCGCCGGCTTTGAATTTGATGTGCCTGTGCGCTT
>NZ_JBAUHO010000013.1:0-20365 GCF_049680325.1 Planktotalea sp. | reverse complement strand
GCATGTGGAAATGGCAGACGAAGCAATTCACATCGGCCCACCCCCGGCGAACCAGTCCTATATCGTCATCGATAAAGTCATGGCCGCGATCAAGGAAAGCGGTGCGCAGGCGGTGCATCCGGGCTATGGCTTCTTGTCCGAGAACTCGAAATTCGCAGAGGCGCTGGACGCCGCTGGCGTAGCCTTTATCGGGCCACCAGTTGGCGCGATTGAGAAGATGGGTGATAAGATCACCTCTAAAAAGATCGCACAAGACGCAAATGTTTCCACGGTTCCGGGCTATATGGGTCTGATCGAGGATGCGGATGAAGCCGTAAAAATCTCGAACGAGATCGGCTATCCAGTGATGATTAAAGCCTCCGCTGGCGGCGGCGGCAAAGGCATGCGTATTGCATGGAATGATGAAGAGGCGCGCGAGGGTTTCCAATCCTCCAAGAACGAAGCCGCTAATTCCTTTGGCGATGATCGTATCTTCATCGAGAAATTCATCACCCAGCCGCGTCACATTGAAATTCAGGTGCTTTGCGACAGTCACGGCAACGGGATTTATCTGGGCGAGCGCGAATGCTCGATCCAGCGCCGTCAGCAAAAGGTTGTCGAAGAGGCACCAAGCCCTTTCCTTGACGAAGCCACGCGCAAAGCGATGGGCGAGCAGGCTGTGGCGCTGGCCAAGGCTGTTGGCTACGCCTCTGCTGGCACTGTGGAATTCATCGTGGACGGCGCAAAGAACTTCTACTTCCTCGAGATGAACACACGTCTTCAAGTGGAACACCCTGTGACCGAACTGATAACAGGCGTTGACCTTGTCGAGCAGATGATCCGCGTCGCCAATGGCGAAAAGCTGAGCATCACGCAGGACGATGTGACGCTCACCGGTTGGGCCATTGAGAACCGCCTTTACGCCGAAGACCCCTACCGCGGCTTCCTACCGTCCATCGGTCGCCTCACACGCTATCGCCCACCCATGGAGCAAGCGGCAGGTCCGATGCTGGTCAACGGTAAGTGGCAGGGTGATGCGCCTGCTGGCGAAATCGCTGTACGCAACGATACAGGCGTCTATGAGGGCGGCGAGATTTCGATGTATTACGATCCGATGATCGCCAAACTCTGCACATGGGGCCCGACCCGCGAAGCGGCGATTGAAGCGATGCGCGTAGCGCTTGATAGCTTCGAAGTCGAAGGCATTGGTCACAACCTGCCATTCGTGGCAGCCGTTATGGATCATCCGATCTTTATCGCTGGCGAGATGACGACAGCGTTTATTGAAGAACAGTATCCAGACGGTTTTGAGGGCGTTGAACTGGCCGAGGGCGAGCTTAAGCGCATCGCTGCTGCTGCCGCCGCGATGAACCGCGTTGCCGAAATCCGCCGTGCGCGTGTGTCTGGCCGCCTCGACAATCACGAACGCCACGTGGGCGAGGCATGGAATGTTGCGCTGCAAGGGCATAGCTTCGATGTCACGATCGCAGCGGATCAGTCAGGCTCTTCCGTGGCCTTCGACGATGGCAGCACGCTACGCGTAAGCGGCGATTGGACGCCGGGCGATCAGCTCGCCAAAATGATCGTGGATGATAAGCCGCTGGTCATGAAGGTTGGCAAGGTTTCTGGCGGTTTCCGCATCCGTTCACGAGGCGCCGATATGTCGGTGCATGTGCGCACGCCCCGTCAGGCAGAATTGGCACGTATGATGCCTGAAAAGGTCGCGCCGGACACGTCCAAACTGCTGCTTTGCCCGATGCCGGGTCTGATCGTGAAGGTCGACGTGGAAGAGGGCCAAGAAGTGCAAGAAGGCCAAGCGCTTTGCACGGTTGAGGCGATGAAAATGGAAAACATCCTGCGCGCAGAGCGTAAAGGTGTCGTTTCCAAAATCAACGCAGCCGCCGGTGACAGCCTTGCCGTTGACGACGTTATCATGGAGTTTGAATAAGCCCGATGGGCTTTGCAGATCATATAATGATTGCAGGGAGTTACGGCTCCCTGCGCTCGCGCACTTCACGCTGCCGCATCGGGAATTTGTCGATCACCCGGGAAAGTTCGCGTGCGTTCCAAGGCGAGGCTTTGCGCAGTTTTACACCGCCATCCTTACCGATTAACGCAAGCATGAAACCCCGTGGGCGCAGGGCCTTTCGAAGCGCGCTGGAGTTTGCGGGATTCGTGTCCACCAAGATGACCACGTCGCGTTCTTGCAGCGCCAATGCCCCTTCTTTTAGCAATGCCATTTGCTGCTCAAAGCGCGGATCGGCCTCGCTATCGGCAAAGACCACGACAGGCCGGGCCTGCCACAGAAAATCATTCAAATTTTCGCTTTCTAGCGTCGAAATCTCGCTCCAGGCAGCGTCGGTTTCAGACGTCACCGTCTCTTCTGCGAAAGACATGGGCGCGGTGAAAAGCAGTGCAATTACAAGTGATAAGAACGGTTTCATGCAGTCTCCTCTTGGGCCTAATATAGGGGGCATCTTGGCAATTGCGATGCCCGACTGCACTGATAGGGCGCAAAACCGACGCTTTAACCGAAATAATACCTCTATGCTGCAAGACCTTGCACAAAGCACGGTGCCGATTTGGCGAAATCGCCCGTGCAAGCAAGAGGGTCTGAAACGTGGACGTGATACTTCATATAGGTGCGCATCGTACCGCTTCGACCAGCTTTCAAACATATGTCCGCCAGAACCGTCGCTCTCTGGCTGGGCAGGCAATCGGGTTTTGGGGACCAGCGCGGTTACGCAAGGGTTTGTTTCACGGCGTCATTCCAAATCCGTTGCTTGGGCAGGGCGATATCGCCTTTGCGCGGGCGCAAGGCAGGATAGGCCTGCATCTGGATCGCTCGGGCGCTTGCGGAATTTCGCAACTTATCGTGTCGGACGAAAACATGCTTGGCACGATGCGCCAGAATATTGCGACCCGGCAGCTTTATCCCTGCGCGGGGGAACGGGTTGCACGTCACATCGCGGCGTTTCGTGGCGCGGTCAAAATGATCCACATCAGTATGCGCGACCTTGGCAGCTACTGGCCCTCGGCGCTCAGCTTTTGCATTCCGCGCGGCGTCATGGTGCCGACCCCCGAACGCAGCAACGCGCTGGCCGAGCAACGGCGCGATTGGCGCGATGTGATTACCGACGTGGCAATCGCCGCGCCGGACGTTCCGATTTTCGTCAGTACTTACGAGCAATTCGGATCGCGCCCGCACCAGCTTATGAGCTATCTCATTGGCAGGCCGGCTCCGGCATTGGGCAATCAGGTCTGGCGCAATCGACGACCCGCAGCATCAGAGTTGTTAAGGCAGCCGCTGAGCATGCGGGAACAGGCAATTCTAACCGCGAAAATCTACAACGACAGATGGGAGCCGTTTTCCCCATCGCAATGCGCGGCCCTGCAAGAACGCTATGCGGACGATCTCTTCTGGCTCCGCTCTGGCAGCGACGGGCTGGCAACTTTTCTGGAAGACCCGACACCCTTAGAGACGCGGCACCCCGCGCAGATGGGTTTTGTCAACAAAGGACAGACATATGACACAAGACAACGATTGGCGCGCCCTGGCTGAAAAAGAGCTACGCGGGCGGCCGCTGGATGATCTGACTTGGAAGACCCTGGAAGGGATCGACGTTAAGCCGCTTTATACGGCGGATGACATTGCCGACCTGCCCCATATGGGCGGTATTCCCGGCGAGGGACCATTCACACGTGGCGTGAAGGCGACGATGTATGCAGGGCGTCCGTGGACGATCCGTCAGTATGCGGGTTTCTCAACGGCCGAGGAAAGCAATGCCTTCTATCGCAAAGCACTGGCTGCCGGTCAGCAGGGTGTTTCGGTTGCTTTCGATCTCGCGACGCACCGCGGCTATGACAGCGATCACCCCCGCGTTGAGGGCGATGTCGGCAAGGCTGGCGTTGCAATTGATAGCGTTGAGGACATGAAAATCCTCTTCGATCAGATCCCGCTTGATAAAGTGTCTGTATCTATGACGATGAACGGCGCGGTGATCCCGATCCTTGCCAGCTTTATCGTGACAGGTGAAGAGCAGGGTCATGACCGTTCGGTCCTGTCGGGCACTATCCAGAATGACATTCTGAAAGAATTCATGGTGCGCAACACCTATGTGTATCCACCAGAACCGTCGATGCGGATCATCGCGGATATCATTGAATATACGTCGAACGAGATGCCGAAGTTCAACTCGATTTCGATCTCGGGTTATCACATGCAGGAAGCGGGTGCGAACCTTGTTCAGGAGCTTGCATACACGCTGGCGGATGGCCGTGAATACGTGAAAACCGCCATGGCGCGCGGAATGGATGTGGATAAATTTGCCCCGCGCCTGTCGTTCTTTTTTGCGATTGGTATGAACTTCTTCATGGAGGCCGCAAAACTGCGCGCGGCGCGTTTGCTCTGGCATCGCATCATGACGGACCTTGGCGCTCAGAGCGAAAAATCCAAGATGCTGCGTACCCACTGCCAGACCTCTGGCGTTAGCCTGCAGGAGCAGGATCCCTACAACAACGTGGTGCGCACCGCGTATGAGGCGATGGCGGCGGCACTTGGCGGCACCCAGTCGCTCCATACCAACGCGCTGGACGAAGCGATTGCCTTGCCGACAGCATTCTCGTCACGCATTGCGCGTAACACCCAGCTGATCTTGCAGGAGGAGACGGGCATCACCAATGTCGTCGATCCGCTTGCCGGCTCTTACTACGTTGAAAGCCTGACCGCGCAGCTTGCTGACGAGGCTTGGAAGCTGATCGAAGAAGTCGAAGAAATGGGTGGCATGACCAAAGCCGTTGCGACGGGCATGCCCAAACTGCGCATCGAAGAGGCGGCAGCCAAGCGTCAGGCGATGATCGACAAAGGCGATGAAGTTATCGTTGGTGTTAACAAATACCGCCTCGATAAAGAGGATGCGATCGACATTCTGGACATCGACAACGATGCAGTGCGTCGCTCGCAGATCGCCCGTCTTGAGAAGATCCGAGCAAGTCGCGACACGGCTGCCTGCGAGGCCGCTTTGGCCGAACTCACCCGCCGCGCCAGTGAAGGCGGTAACCTATTGGAAGCCGCCGTTGACGCGTCGCGCGCACGTGCCAGCGTAGGAGAAATCAGCATGGCAATGGAGAAAGTGTTCGGACGTCACCGTGCCGAAGTAAAAACCCTCGCAGGGGTATATGGCGCTGCTTATGAAGGTGACGAAGGCTTTGCTGCTATCCAGAAATCGGTTGAAGACTTTGCGGAAGAAGAGGGACGTCGCCCACGCATGTTGGTCGTGAAGATGGGGCAGGACGGTCATGATCGCGGTGCGAAAGTGATCGCGACGGCCTTTGCCGATATCGGCTTTGATGTTGATGTTGGTCCATTGTTCCAAACTCCTGAAGAGGCGGCGCAGGATGCTGTGGACAACGATGTTCATGTGATTGGCATTTCTTCACAGGCAGCGGGTCACAAGACCCTTGCGCCCAAGTTGATTGAAGCGCTGAAGGAAAAAGGTGCGGAGGATATCATCGTGATTTGCGGCGGGGTTATTCCGCAGCAGGATTATGACTACCTGTATAATGCGGGGGTTAAAGCGATCTTCGGCCCGGGGACAAACATCCCAAAGGCCGCGCAAGATATCCTTCAGATCATTCGCGATACACGCAATTAAAAGAAGAAGGGCGCGTTCGGATGTACGCGCCCTCTTTCTATGTAGATTTTCCGCAGTTGATTTTGATCCGACGGGGTTCGAACTCTAAGCAGCCTCTGCGACTTCAGCCTCTGCGCTCTTTGAACAGGCCAGCATGAGGGCCGTGTAGCCAATTATCCCCGATAGAATTGATCCAGCCAGAACGCCCAGGCGCACTTGGTTCATCATTGCGGCATCCGAAAAGCTAAGCCCGCCGATGAACAACGACATCGTAAATCCAACGCCCGCCAGACACGAGATGCCGTAGATATGCAGCCAGGTTGCCCCGTGTGGGAGGCGCGCAAAACCAAGCTTGATGGTCAGGAAGGTCAGTCCCATAACGCCGATTTGCTTACCAAGGAGCAATCCCAAGGCGATGCCGAGCGGAAGCGGAGCCAGCAGATCAGAGAAGCTGAGGCCAGTCAGAACCACGCCAGCATTGGCGAAGGCGAAGATCGGAATGATCAGGTAAAGCACATAGGGGGCAAGTGCGTGCTCAAGAGCGTGCAGCGGGGATTTGCCCCATTTGTCGACCAGAGGGATCAAGAAGGCCGTGACCACACCCGCAAGCGTCGCGTGAACACCAGATTTGAGCACGAAGAACCACATAATGGTGCCCAGAATGATCGCGGGCGCAACGCGGTGCGCGCCTTTCACATTCAACCAGATAAGGCCAGCGAGCGGGATGAGAGCCAGAAAGAGGTAATCAATCTTCAACTCAGCCGTATAGAACAAGGCGATGATGATGATCGCGCCAAGGTCATCCAGAATGGCAAGCGTCAGCAAAAAGACCTTGAGCGAAACCGGTGCGCGGCTACCGACCAACGCCAGAATGCCAAGGGCAAAGGCGATATCGGTTGCAGCTGGAATGGCCCAACCGCCGAGCGTTTCCGGGCTGTTCCAGTTGAAAGCGACAAAAATCAACGCAGGCACAGCCATACCGCCAATCGCCGCCATACCGGGAAGCAAGACATCACGCGGGTTCTTCAGTTTTCCTTCAAGCAGTTCGCGCTTTAGCTCGAGCCCGATTAGAAAGAAGAAGATCGCCATCAATCCGTCGTTGATCCAAAGGATCAAAGGTTTCTCAAGGCCGGAGCCATTCAGTGTAATGGCCAGATAACTTCCGAGCGCACCCTCATAAATGCCTGAAAGCGCAGAGTTTGCGACAATCATTGCGGCGAGAGCCGAAAGCATCAACAGGATGCCACCAGAGGCCTCGTGGCTGAAAAAACGATCAAGTGCGCGCAAAAACATGCTGTCCCCTCATGTGGTTTTGGGGCGCTGAATGCACCCTATTACGCTAAAGATGGACTTTGAAGGTAGGTTTTCAATGGTATGCCTGAGTTTTTTTGTGCGAATTGGACGTTAAAACATGCATAGCTTGCACCGGCTTGGGATTTGAGGAAGAGTTGAACACATGTTTGATCTGAAACTTGACCACTTGGCTGTAAGCGGCGAAAGCCGAGATGCGGCGCGCGCGCACATAGAAGAGGCGCTTGGCATCCCCATGCAAGCGGGTGGAGAGCATGCGCGCTTTGGTACGCATAACCATCTGATGGGGCTGAAGAACGGGCTCTATCTAGAAGCGATTTCGATTGATCCAAATGCGCCCGCGCCCGATAGGCCGCGTTGGTTTGATATCGACAATTTTTCCGGCCCTCCGCGTCTGACAAATTGGATTTGCAGTGTCGGTGATATGAAAGCTGCCTGCGCAAAGTGGCCGGATGCGGGCGATGCTATCGCGCTGGAGCGGGGCGATTTGCGCTGGCAAATGGCAGTTCCGGCCAGCGGGGCTTTGCCCTTTGACGGAATGTTCCCGCCGCTGATAGAATGGGCTGGCACATTGCACCCGGCAAGCATGTTAACCCCGACGGATGTTTCGTTTAAAATGCTGACCATATGCCACCCAAAAGCAGAGGCATTGAGCGCTTTGCTCGGTTCAATTGCAAATGCATTGATACGGTTTGAAGTCGCCAGAACGGCCGAATTGATTGCGGAGTTTGATACACCACACGGTGGTCGCGTGCTGCGATGATCGTGCGCGCAGCAAAGGCGAGCGATGCTGCCGGGATTTGCGACGTGTGGAACCCGTTGATCCAAGGCACCGCGACGACGTTCACCACAGATCTAAAAACCGCGGAGGGGATTGCTGCGGATATTTCGGCGCGCGCGGGCGCATTTTTTGTGGCAGAGGAGGCAGGCGAACTCCTTGGACTGGCGACCTATTTTCCTTTTCGGGGCGGCCCGGGCTACGCGCGAACCAAGGAACACTCGATCAACCTGGCCCCAAATGCGCGCGGGCGCGGGGTAGGGCGGGCGCTTATGGGTGCGCTTGAAATTCATGCACGATCGAGCGGCGTTCATAGCTTGTGGGCAGGGATTAGCGGCGAAAACCTGCAAGGCGTCGTGTTTCATGAGCGTTTGGGCTTTACCCATATTGCGCGACTGCCTGAAGTTGGTTTCAAGTTTGATCGCTGGATGGATCTGGTTCTGATGCAGAAAATCCTGACATGACGCTGCCATGGTGCATGGGCTTTTGGCTGGCAAAGGCATAAACTGCCCCCATGTCACTTTGGACCCGCATATCAGAGGCGCTTGCCGCGCTCAGCCAAGGCGAAGGCCTGTCGGCGGTTTTCGACCGCTTGCGCAGCCCGCCTGAACGCTCTGTCGGCTTTACAATTGCTGTAATCGCACTGGGTGCGAAAATGGCCAAAGCAGATGGGCAGGTGACGCGCGATGAAGTCACAGCCTTTCGCGAAGTGTTCAACATCGCTGCGGCCGATGAAGCAAATGCGGCGCGTGTCTTTAATATGGCACGCCTCGATGTGGCAGGTTTTGAGGAATACGCAGCGCGCATAGCAGAGATGTTTGCGTCCGAGCGCTCGACCCTCTGTGATCTTATTGAAGGGCTGTTCTACATAGCGATGGCGGATGGGTTCTATCATCCGAACGAAGATATTTTTCTGGAACGCGTGGCTGAAATCTTCGGGCTGCCCGACACCGAATTTCGCGCCCTGCGCGCGCGCTTTGTTCCAGATGCCCTGCCTGATCCGTACACGGTTCTAGGGGTCAGCCCGGATGCCCCTTTGGCCGATATTCGTGCAGCATGGCGATTGATGGTGCGTGAGACCCATCCTGATCGAATGATTGCGCGCGGCGTGCCGCAAGAAGCTGTTCGTATGGCGGAAAAACGCATGGTCGATATCAATCGCGCCTGGGAAGAAATCAATCAGGAACGGGCCGCTTGATGCGCCTTGCGTGTTATAATGTTGAATGGTTCGACAGGCTGTTTGATGATGACGGCACGCTCATGTCAGACACGCGCTGGTCGGGTCGCCGCGACGTCACGCGCGCGCAGCAGGTCAGCGCATTAGGGCATGTGTTCAACGCAATCGACGCAGATGCGATTATGGTCATTGAAGCACCGGACGATCACGACAAACGGTCTGGCACCAAAGCCCTTGAAAATTTTGCCAAAGCCTTTGATTTGCGCGCTTGCAGGGCGCTGCTTGGGTTTACCAACACAACCCAGCAAGAAATCACCTTGCTCTATGATCCTGAAAAGCTGAGCGCGCGCCATGATCCGATCGGCGAAGCTGGCGATGCTGCGCCGAGATTTGATACGAGTTTCGAGATCGATCTGGATATTGATAACCGCGCGGATAGTGTGAGTTTTTCCAAGCCGCCCTTGGAGCTTGCCATTGAAACGGCTGCTGGCACACAGCTGCGCATGATCGGTGCGCATTTGAAGAGCAAAGCACCGCACGGCGCACATGGGCGCGATGAAATCATGCGGTTTTCCATTGCGAACCGTCGCAAGCAACTGGCGCAGGCTGTTTGGCTGCGCGCACGTATCGACGCGCATCTCGCAGCGGGCGAGAGCCTGATTTTGATGGGCGATTTGAATGATGGGCCGGGGCTTGATGAATATGAGAACCTGTTTGGACGCTCGTCTGTAGAGATTATTCTGGGAGAGGCAGGCTGTCCCTGTCTTTACGATCCGCACGCCGCGCGCGCGCTTGAGCGCAAGATCGGCGCTTTTCCGACGACAGCGCGTTTTTTCCTTGGCCATGAAAACCGCTATTTGCAGGCGTTGCTGGACTACATCATGATTAGCGACAATTTGCGTTCAAAAGCAATGGCTTGGCGGATATGGCATCCCTTTGATGATCCGGATTGCTGGTCCGATGTAGCGCTGCGGGACGCCTTGCTTGCGGCGTCCGATCACTTCCCTGTGACACTGGATATCGACATTTGATCTAAAAATCTGTCTGAAACGTGTTTAGATAATAGCCATGAAACAGATTGCACTTACCGCTGCTTTGGCCGTCGCACTGGCAATGCCTGCGCAGGCTGAAGATACACCAAAGGATCAAGGCTTTAACCTGATGGAAGAAGGCGCACGTCTTTTGTTCCGGGGCTTGATGCAGGAGATGGAACCTGCATTGCGTGAAATGGAGGGGCTGTCCGAACAGTTGGAACCCGCACTGCGTGGTTTCGTGCAGAACATGGGCCCCGCGCTCGGGGATTTTCTGAAGCAAGTCGAAGATTTCTCCAAATACCATCCCCCTGAGATTTTACCGAACGGGGATATTATCCTGCGGCGTAAAACGTCAGATGAAATTGCGTCCCCGGACGGCGAAATCGAGCTTTAGCAGGTTTCCAATGGGCGATGCCCATTGGACCGGGGCGAGGGGGCCAGCCCCCTCGCGCTCCCCCGGGATATTTCGGGAGAGAGGAAGCGCAAGATAAGGTTTTAGGTTTCGACGGAAGGCTTGTTAAATTTCACTGTGACCTCGGCTTCAAGCGAGGCAGCCAGCGAGGCAAGGCGGGATTCTGCGACCTCTGAAAAGAGCGGTTTTGCCGAGGGGTGTAGACGCAGTTCGAGCTGCTTTTTCTTCGGGTACCAGCGAAACTCGCCGGGTTGGATGTCTTTTTCCATCCAGAGCATCGCACCAAAGCGCATCGCTTTGCCAAGAATGATGGCTTCGCGTTGTTGTTCTTGCGAAATCAGTTCAAACAAGGCTTCAAATTCCGGCCCTTTGCGTTGGTTCCTGTAGCGATGCATCAGGGCGAGGCCGAGAAAGACGCGTTCTTCGTGGCTGAGCCCGCCAAGATTGGCACGGGTGGAATTATCAAAGCACACTTCCGCGCGATAGTCGGGATGGGCACGCCAGCTGACATCGTGCAAGAGGCTGGCAGCCTTAACCATGCGTTTGGTAGCGAATGGAGCCGATTTGAATAGGGGCATGATGAAGTCATAGAGCGTTTTACCAA
Source organism: Planktotalea sp. (assembly GCF_049680325.1). Taxonomy (GTDB): domain Bacteria; phylum Pseudomonadota; class Alphaproteobacteria; order Rhodobacterales; family Rhodobacteraceae; genus Planktotalea. The sequence continues at coordinate 9,437 of NZ_JBAUHO010000013.1, read as the reverse complement.
AGCCCGGCATGCGGGCATCTTTGGCTTCTGAAAAGCGCGCGCTTTCGATGAGCGGATCGCGGTCGCGAAGCTTGGTTGGCATTTGCTCATAGAGCATGCCTTCGCGGATACCATAGCTGGACACGGCGATATCGGTCGGCTTTACGAGGCTGACCAGCTGTTTGAGTACCTCTGAGGCAATCGGGACCAGCGCCATTCGCGCGCTTGAGAGATCGCAGGCTTGGCGCAGCTCTTCAATATCGCTTTGCTGAATGAATTTCACGGTTTCGCGCACGGATTTCGGCGTCATGCGATATTCATGAAGGACATGCAGCGGGTAGTTGCGCCGATGCATGTCGATCCGCGCTATGGCGCGCCATGAGCCGCCAACCAGAAACAGGCGGTCTTTCTGTTCGCCCATCTGCTCGCATAGATCGGCGATAACGTCTTTGATATAGGCCTTTCGCGCCTTTGCTCCGCCTTGCATGCTTTGCAGCTTGAGTGGGCCGAGTGAGGAGGTCACGCATTTGCCCACGCGCCCGTCGCGGATTTCGGCCAGCTCCATCGAGGCACCACCAATGTCGCAGACCAACCCGTAAGAGCCGGGCCAGCCAAGCAAAACGCCCTGCGCGGAAAGGCGTGCTTCTTCGGGACCGTCGATGACGTGAACTTTAAGGCCAGTTTCGCGTAATACATCGGCGCAGAAGTCAGGGCCGTCGCTTGCATCGCGCACGGCGGCGGTTGCGACCGCAGTGAGAGGGGAGATGCCAAGACTTTGCGCAATCGCTTCAAATCGGGTGACGGCAGCTAAGGCGCGTTCGCGTCCTAGCGGGTTCAAACGCCCCGTTTCAGCAATGCCTGCGCCCAGGGCGCACATGACTTTTTCGTTGTAAAAATATGCGGGGCTGCGCGCAGCGCCGTCGAAAACGACCATGCGGACCGAGTTTGAACCGATATCAACCACACCGACGCGCGCCAGTTTGCGCACGGAAGGATCGTTGAACAAGGGCCGCCCGAAGGGGCCATAGTTGACGGCAGGAAGCTGAGGGGCGTCGGATGTCGTGTCAGAATTCATCGGCTCTTTCGCGTTTTTAACATTGCGGTCAAGGGTTTGCGGATAAAGTCCAGCGGGTCAATTACGCATATCCGCTCAGGTTGTCTCATCTTCAGTGTGGGTCAGTTTGGGCACATCGGCCGCGCCAGCAGATCCGCGACCCGAAAGGGACGGGTTTTCCATGAAAAACTTGTGACAGCTAAAGGCAAACTGCCCCTCTGGTATGCTTTCACGCGAAAAAGAGCCATCAGGATGCATGATCCAGCTTTGCGCAACGTCAGCGAGATTGGCTGCCATAATCTGGCTGACAATTTGTGCTTTTACCGTCGGGTTGTCGATTTCGACCAGCGTTTCCACGCGCCGGTTCAGGTTACGGCCCATCCAATCGGCAGAACTGATAAAGACACGTGCCTTTTTGTGGGGCAGGCCTTGCCCGTTGCCAAAACAGACAATGCGCGAATGCTCCAGAAAACGTCCGACGATTGATTTTACACGGATCGTCTCGCTTAGGCCTTTGATGCCCGGGCGCAGGCCGCAAATGCCGCGAATGACCAGATCGATTTTGACGCCGGCCTGAGAGGCAGAATAGAGCGCATCAATAACTTCGGGTTCGATCAGGGAATTCATTTTTGCCCAGATCGTCGCTGGCTTACCGGCTTTGGCAAACTCGGCCTCGCGCGCGATCAGTTCAAGCAAGCGCGCCTTCAAAGTCAGGGGCGAAATTGCAAGGTTATCAAGGGCATCGGGGGGCGCGTAGCCAGAGAGATAATTGAAAACCTTGGTTGCATCACGCCCCAATTTCGGATCGCACGTGAAAAGCGAAAGGTCGGTATATATGCGTGCAGTGATCGGATGGTAGTTGCCCGTTCCGTAGTGGGTATATGTAACCAGTTGATCGCCCTCGCGGCGCACGACAGTCGAAATCTTGGCATGTGTTTTGAGATCAAGAAATCCGTAAACCACATGTGCGCCCGCGCGTTCCAGGCGACGTGATTGACGGATATTGGCAGCCTCGTCAAAACGCGCCTTCAATTCAACCAAGGCGGTAACGGATTTGCCATCTTCTGCGGCTTCGCACAGGGCCGACACGATCGGCGACAGTTTTGACGTGCGATAGAGCGTTTGTTTGATCGCGACCACATCGGGGTCACGGGCCGCCTGGGTCAAAAAGCGCACAACCATGTCAAAGGTTTCATAGGGGTGATGCAGCAGCATGTCTTTCTGGCGGATCGCCGCGAACATGTCGCCCTCATGGTCCTGCACCCGTTCGGGTACACGCGGCATAAACGGCGGCCAAAGCAGGTCGGGGCGTGCGTCTGTGACAAGCTCGGAGAGGTCCGACATGCCAATCATTCCGGGCAGTTCCACGGTTTCTTCTTCTGAAACGACAAGCTCGCGCATCACGAGGCTTTTCAGCTTTTTGGGAGCGTCGCCTGTATAGGTCAGGCGCACGACTTCGCCGCGCTTGCGGCGCTTGAGCGCGACCTCGAACTCACGCACTAGGTCTTCGGCTTCGTCTTCTACTTCCAGATCACTATCGCGCAGGACACGAAATCCGAAATGGCCCTTCATTTGATATCCTGGGAACAGGCGCCCAAGATTTTCAATGAGCACCTCTTCCAGAGGGAGGTATCGCAGCAAACCTTCGGGGGCGGGCAGGGCAACAAAGCGGTCAATCTGTGCCGGGATCGGTAAAAGCGCCTGAAGCTCGCGCTTGTCCGATTGGCGTTCAAGCTGCAATGCGAGCGAATACCCAGTGTTCGGAATGAAGGGGAAAGGATGGGCAGGGTCAATCGCGAGGGGGGAAAGCACCGGAAAGACCTTGTTCAAAAACACGTCAGCCAAGAAGTCTTTGTCCTTGGCGCTCAGCTGATCGCGCTCGACAATCGCGATGCCTGCTTCGAGCATTTCACTGCGGATGTTTTCGAACACCTTTTGTTGGGTCATCAGCAGATTGCGTGCATCTTCGTTAATCAACACCAGTTGTTCGGCGGGTGAAAGGCCATCGGCGGCGGGCGTTGAATTTCCTGCTTGCGACAGTTCACGAAGGCCCGCGACGCGCACCGTATAAAACTCATCCAGATTGGTCGCGGAAATCGACAGGAAACGCAGGCGTTCCAGCAACGGCACGCGCGGGTTTTCTGCTTCTTCCAGAACACGCCAGTTGAAATTGAGCCAGCTCAACTCGCGATTCACAAATCGCGCGGGCCCTTTGAGATTGACGTCCGAAAGTTCTAGCGGTTCAGGGCAATCGGCTTTTAGAAAATCAGCTTGCATCAGGTGCCTCTGGGGGTTCTGCGAGAGTTAATAGTGTCTCTTGCGGGGCGAGTTTGTCCAGCATTGTTGAGACAAATGCGCGTGTGAGCGGGCGTTTAGCATCTAAGCCAGCCTTATCGAGCGCGGCAACGATACTTTGCGCGGCTGCGAACGAGCGATCAATACGCATGCTCAGGAACGGGATCACGTCTGGCGCCGGGTTAAGTTGACGATCTGCGAACAGCTTCATCAATACAGCGGCCAGTAGCGTGTCGTCCGGAGAATCCAGCTGTGCGACTTGCATCGCTTGCAGCCGGCTTTTGAGATCGGGCAGCACAAGCGGGCAGAGTTGCGGAGCAAGGCGCGCGCTCATCAGCAAGGGCTGCCCTTCTGCTGCTGCAAGATTGTGCAGGTGAAACAGCGCGGTTTCAATGTCGCGTTGCCCTGCAATGCGATCAATATCTTCCACAACAACGGGCGTTTGAAGCAGCTCGGGCACAGCGTCTTCGCGCAAGTTCTGCGCAGAAATGATCTGCGCTCCGCTTTGCGCGGCCCAAACATGGGCGAGGTGGGTTTTGCCTGATCCTTCAGCGCCCAGCAACAACAACTTGCCATTGCTCCAACTGGAAGGGGCATCAATCAAAGCAACCGCAAGAGCGTTGGACGGGGAAATGAAAAAGTCGTCCCTCTCCAGCGCCGCGCGCGCCGGAAGATCAAAGCTGAGTTGTTCTGCCATGTCAGTCTTCGTTCTTTTCGCGCGCTTCAAGCCCATAATAGAGACGACTGCCCATATACTGACCGACGAAGAAGCGTGTGATGACCCCGAGCGCGGCTGCGACAGGGACCGCGACAAGCATACCGACGAACCCGAAAAGCGAACCGAATACAGACAGCGAAAACAGCAGCCAAACAGGATGAAGGCCAACAGATGAGCCAACAAGTTTTGGCGTCAGTACGTTACCTTCCAGAACCTGCCCGATGATAAAGATGCCTGCAACGAGAGCGAGCGAAACCCAATCGCCCCAGAACTGGAACAGCCCCAGTCCGATTGCCAACGCACCGCCAACCAAGGCACCGACGTATGGGATAAAGGTGATAAGCCCGGCAATAAAGCCGACCACTAGGCCGAATTGCAGCCCGACGAGCATCAGCGCGATCGCGTAATAGGTGCCAAGGATGAGACAGACAGTACCCATCCCGCGAATAAAGGCTGCGAGGGTTTGATCGATCTGCTTGGCCAACAGGCGCACGGTAGGCGCATGATCGCGCGGCAGTAACGTGTCGATGCGCGCAACCATGTTGTCCCAATCCAGCAGCAGGTAGAAGGCAACCACCGGAACGATGAGAAACAACACGACGATGTTGATGATCGAAGAGGCCGAGGACAGCACAGTGCTAAGCAACTCGCCGCCCTTAGACTGGATCGTCGCGCCAATGCTTAGAAGTGACTGGTGAAGCGTAGAACCCTCGTCCATCAGTTGCGGAAAGCGTTCCGACAGGAAGGCTTGCAGGTCAGAAAAGAGCTGCGGTGCAATGTTGAATAATGAGATCGACTGATTGATGAGCGTCGGAACAACCAGCAATATCATGATGATAAAGATGACGACTGCGACCAAAGTGATAATCGTGGTGGCTAATGCGCGCGAACACCCCATATCCTCAAGTTTGTCAGCAACAGGGTCAAGGAAATACGCAATCGCACCGCCAAGCACGAAGGGCAGGATCACATCACCAAGATACCACAGTGCCACCATGAAAACCGCGGTGGAAACGCCCCATATTTTGAGTTGGTCTTTTACTGGATAAGCCATCCGCGCCCCCGCCTGAAGTTCTGATCTAGACATCGCCTATGCGCGGCAGGGTTTCAAGTGCGCTTGGGGTTGCCTTGGGCTTGAGTTTATTTGCGAAGATGCTGGGGCATGGCTTGCTGGTTTTGGCCCAAAGCCCTAAACGGGGTGGAACACACGCTTCATGAGGGACGTTTTATGCGCCTGAGCCGATACTTTTTGCCGATCCTTAAAGAAAACCCTGCCGATGCGCAGATCGTCAGCCATCGTTTGATGCTGCGCGCAGGGATGATAAAACAGTCCTCTGCGGGGATTTATTCGTGGTTGCCGCTGGGCTTTAAGGTTCTGCGCAAGATCGAAAACATCGTGCATGAAGAGCAACAACGCGCAGGCCACATTCCGATGCTGATGCCGACGCTTCAATCTGCCGATCTGTGGCAGAAATCAGGGCGCTATGATGCCTACGGCCCAGAAATGCTGCGGATCAAAGACCGCCATGACCGCGAGATGCTGTACGGTCCCACAAACGAGGAGATGATTACAGATATCGTCGCGAACTTCGTTGGCAGCTACAAGGCGCTTCCCCTGACGCTGTATCACATCCAGTGGAAATTCCGCGATGAAGTGCGCCCGCGCTTTGGCGTCATGCGCGGCCGCGAATTCCTGATGAAGGACGGCTATAATTTCGATCTGACCAAGGAAGATGCGCTGCACGCCTATAACCGCCATCTGGTGAGCTACCTGCGCACCTATGAACGTATGGGGCTTCAAGCCATTCCGATGCGCGCGGATTCCGGTCCGATTGGCGGCGATTATACGCATGAATTCCTTGTGCTTGCCGATACAGGCGAAAGCGAAGTGTTCTACGACAGCGAAATCACCGATTTGAAATTTGGCGATCGCGCGATTGATTTCGATGACAAATCCGCCTGCCAGTCTGTCCTTGAGGAATTCACCAGTCGCTATGCGCGCACGGATGAAACCCACGACGAGGCCGCGTTTAACGAGGTGCCGGAAGACCGCCGCCGCGTCGCGCGCGGTATCGAAGTGGGGCAGATATTCTACTTTGGCACTGAATACTCAGAAAAACTGGGCGCGATGGTTCAGGGCGAAGATGGCCAGCGTGTTCCGCTTCATATGGGCAGCCATGGTATTGGCGTGTCACGACTGCTTGGCGCAATTATCGAAGCCTCCCATGATGACAATGGCATCATCTGGCCCGAAGGCGTGACGCCGTTCCACTGTGGTATTGTTAACCTCAAGCAAGGGGACGAAGAGGCTGATGGCGCCTGCGAAGCGCTGTATGATAGCTTGACCGCGCTGGGACTTGAGCCGCTTTACGATGATCGCAACGAGCGTGCTGGCGGCAAGTTCGCGACGATGGATCTGATTGGTCTGCCTTGGCGGATCACGGTTGGGCCGCGCGGGTTGAAGAACGGTGTTGTCGAAGTCACCTCACGCCGCACAGGCGAGAGCGAAGAGATGACGCCAGAGTTGGCCGTTGCGAAAATCGCGTCGATCTACGCGGGGCTCTAAGGTATGATTGCGCGCGCGCTTGCTTTGGCGGCTGGCCTGACGGGCGCGGCGGGCGTGTCGCAATTTCCCGAGTATTCGCAGCAATATATGCAGCGTCTTGGCGGCGCGGTGGATGAGTTGTCCCGTTTCATGGATGACTTTGACAAGGACGCCGCCGGGCTTGATCTGACGCGCGAAGCGGCCTTGGTCGATCTTGCCAAAGGCGGAGCAATGGGCGCGGCGCGCGCTGATAGCATGGTGAATACGATAGCAAGACATAGGCGTCTGTCGGGTGATCTTGAACGCATGCAAGGCCTTGGCCCGTTCAGCCGTGCCAAATATGCGGCGCGTTTCACGGATACGGAACTGGCGGGACGTGTTTGGGAAAACTATAAACCCGCAATGCCTGTCACGTTTGAAGGCGCGATTTTCGCAGGCTTGGGGTTCTTGGGCGGTCTGGCGCTGTTTTCCATGCTGATTTGGGTGCTACGCTTGCCTTTTTCCCTGTTTCGTCGCACCTCTGAGTCATAACAATATCCCAAAGGGAGCATCGAGCCGTGTCAAAAACCCCCATGCCGTTTGCCCGCTTCGAGTGGATGATCGCTTGGCGCTATCTTCGTGCAAAACGCGCCGAGGGTGGTGTAAGCGTGATGACGTGGATTTCTCTGATCGGCATTACGCTTGCAGTTTTTGCATTGATTGCGACGCTGTCCGTGCGCTCGGGCTTTCGCACTGATTTTGTCGGCACGATCCTTGGCGCGAATGCCCATGTAACGGTCTATAATTCAGCGCAAGCCGATGAATATGGCCGCCTTGATCGGACTATCAAAGACTACGATGAAATGGCAGCACGGATCGCAGCGGTTAAGGGCGTAACCCGCGCCGCGCCACTGGTGCGCGGGCAGGTCATGGGCAACAAAGGCGGGCGAAACGCAGGGATAGAGGTCTATGGGATCACAGCAGAAAACCTGATGACCATCCCGAAAGTCGCCAATCCCGAAGAAAGCTATGGCGATATCACGCGGTTTGGCGAAGGGGTCGCCATTGGTTCTGGCGTTGCGCGCGAACTTGGTGTTTCGAGCGGCGATCACATCAAGATCATTTCGCCCAATGGCGTAAAAACCGCCTTTGGAACCAGCCCGCGTGTAAAGGCCTTTGAGGTGACTTATGTCTTTACCGCAGGGCGTTATGACATTGATCGCACCCGCGTTTACATGCCGCTTGCCGAGGCGCAAAGCTTTTTCAACCGTGAGGGCGCGGTTGATGAAATCGAAGTCATGGTGGAAGAACCCGAAGAAATCGCGCCGATGCAACTTGATTTGCTGCGCGCTGCTGGCGAGCGTGCCCAGCTTTGGGCGTGGACGGATGCCTCTGGCAGCTTCCTTCGCGCGCTTGAGGTTGAAGACAACGTTATGTTCATCATCCTGTCGATCCTCGTTTTGGTTGCGGCCATGAACATCGTGTCGGGCTTGATTATGCTGGTTAAGAACAAAGGCCGTGACATCGGTATCCTGCGCACAATGGGCCTGAGCGAAGGTTCGGTTCTGCGTGTTTTCTTTATTTGCGGCGCGTTTACCGGCATCATCGGAACAGGCATGGGCGTCGTTCTCGGCTGTCTATTTGCAATCTACATTGACCCGATTTTTTCGGCTGTAAACTATTTTTCTGGGGGCGGGGTCTGGGATCCGTCAGTACGTGGAATTTACAATCTGCCCGCCGAATTGCGCTTTGAGGATGTCATGTCTGCCGTGATCCTGTCGCTGGGCCTGTCTTTTGTCGTGACCATTTTCCCTGCGCGACGGGCGGCGCGGATGAACCCAGTCGAGGCCCTGCGCTATGAGTGATCCAACCCTTGAATTAAGCGGTATCGCAAAAGCCTACAACAAAGGCCGCGAAAATGAGGTTAACGTTCTAAGCGATGTCGATCTGTCTGTCGCCAGCGGCGAAATCGTCGCTTTGGTGGCCCCTTCAGGTGCAGGTAAATCAACGCTGCTTCATATAGCCGGACTGCTTGACACGCCCGACGCAGGGCGTGTGAAAATCGCGGGGCAGGATGTCACAGGGCTTAGCGATCGCAAACGCACAGCGATCCGCCGGGAAGACGTCGGCTTTGTCTATCAGTTCCACCATCTGCTGCCCGAATTCACGGCGCTTGAAAACATTGTTCTACCCCAACTGGCCAATGGCATCCGCGCCGCAGATGCCCATGCGCGTGCGCTTGATCTACTTACGCGCGTCAATGTCGCCCATCGCGCAGATCATCGCCCCGCGGCCTTATCCGGCGGCGAGCAACAGCGCGTCGCGTTTTGCCGCGCGCTTGCCAATGCGCCGCGTCTTTTGCTTGCGGATGAACCGACAGGCAATCTGGACCCGGACACATCGGAACAAGTGTTCGCAGCCTTGATGGACCTTGTGCGCAGCACTGGACTTGCGGCGGTCATTGCCACCCACAACCTTGAACTCGCCGCCCGTATGGACCGCCAGTTGCGCCTTGATGGCGGCAAGTTGGTCGCACTGTGATCTGACGCGCGCGCGCCAAAATGTCGACAATTTGTTAAGATATCCAACACCTAACCAATCGTGTGAAGGATACCAGTATGTCTGCAATTTTGCTTGTTTTGCTTAGTGGCTTAACCATGTTCGGCGTTTCGCTAATGGAGCCGGCTGAGGTGTCCACTGACGAATCTGAGACAGATGCCGACACCGCGCAAGACCCCGTTGAAGGGGGTAGCAATCCCCTTGATGAAGCGCTCGAGCCCAAAACGACAGAGGCCGAGGACGAAGAAACCGTTGACCCCGACTTACCTGTCACACCTGTTGACCCGGATGCTGATACAATCACAGGC
>NZ_JBAUHO010000012.1:0-2782 GCF_049680325.1 Planktotalea sp. | reverse complement strand
GATGATGATCGCAGGGCCAGCATCCAGAAACATGCCAACGATAAACAAAAGCAAGTTGATAAGAAGCAGCAGGATCAAAGGATTGTCCGAAAGTCCAAGAATGATCGCGGCAAGTTGCTCTGGCGCGTGCGACAGGCTGACCACGGTTTTGAACGCCATCGCGGCACCAACCAGCAAGAGCACGACAGCAGATGTGCTGGCCGCTTTCATCAGGATAAGCGGCATGTCCTTCATGCGCAGCGTGCGCAAGATAAAGAAGCCGACAAGGACAGCATAGAAGACGGCGACGGCGGCCGCCTCGGTCGGGGTAAAGACGCCAACCAGAATCCCGCCCAGAATCAGGATGGGCGTTTGCAGTGGCACCATTGCGCGTTTGCAGACCATACGGAAATCGTGGCTAACCAACTGGCGCACACCCAGAAAAAGCCCATGCGCCGCCAAAAGGCTACCGCCAAGCGAAAGCCAACTCGCTGTTGTGCTTGCGCCGTCCCCAAGCGGAACGAACGACCAGATCACCAAAGCAATGTTGAAACGAACCAGAACGAAGGACACCCACCATTCCACGCGCCCCATTTTGGTGCCCTTCAAAACAACGCGTTTGGCGGCTGGCAGATTGTATTTGTCCGCAGTCAAGCGGACCATGACCATCAACCCGATGCCAACCAGAATGCCGGGCACAATGCCTGCAAGGAATAGCGCAGCGACGCTTTCGCCCATGACATAGGCGTAGATAATCATAATGCCCGAGGGTGGGATGATGGGCCCGATAACAGAGGAGGCGGCAGTGATCGCGGCGGCGTATCGACGGGTGTAGCCTTCTTTCTCCATCGCGGGGACAAGCATGGAGCCAAGCGCAGAGGTGTCCGCAACAGCCGATCCGGACAGGCCCGCGAAAAGCATGGAGGACAGCACGTTCACCTGTGCAAGGCCACCGCGCAGATGCCCCATCAGGGCCTGCGAAAATTCAACAAGCCGTTCAGTGATGCCGCCGCGGTTCATCAGCTCGCCCGCAAGCATGAAGAAGGGGATCGCCATAAGCGGAAAGCTGTCCATGCCGTTGTAGACATTGCGGTAAAGCAGGGCGATGTCGCGCTCTTGGCCATTGAGATAAAGCAATATGCCCGGCGCTGCGAGGAGCCCGAAAAAGACCGGTAGCCCGATCATCAAAAGGACAAGGAAGACAGGAAGGAACCAGATCAGCATCTATTCGGCCCCTGCAAAATCGATATCCGAAAGCGGCTTTAGCGTTCCGCCGCCTCCCGTAAGGGTGATGAGGCTTCGCAAAATCAGCTCGATGTTCACGATCGTTAACAGGATGAAACCGACAAGCAGCGACATATACATCCATGCAAGCGCGAGTTTGAAGCTTTTGCCGCCGACCCAATCCAGAGGAACCCAAAGCGTCGCAGATTTGAAATTCCACGACATGCCGCCGGAATGGTCCATGCCTAGCTTTACAGCCATAAGCAAAACCAGCAGCGAAACGCTCAGCAGGAACAGCGAGACCAGCGCCGCAAGCGCGCGGGGCAAAGCGCGCTCGAACATGTCAATCGCAACAAAACCACCGACACGATAGGCGGATGGGGCCATCAAGCCAGTCATCCATAGCATCAAAAAGCGCGCGGCTTCGTCGGGCCATGGTTGGGCATTATTCAGCACATACCGGAAAAACACCTGTACGAGGATGCAAACGACCATCAAGGCAATGCAGGCCACAGCGATGCCGCGCCCGATAGGCAAGACAAGATCATTAAAGATCTGAAACGGGGCCAATAGCCCGCGCAGTAGTCCCATTCTCGTCTCCTCCCAGATATCCGCACTTGTATTTTTGTGATGCGAATAGACGATTTATGTTTCTGAAAAGCCCCCATACTTTCCAGAATAGAACATTAAAGGCGTTCCGGCCTGTGTGCTCACCCGTGTCACGCGGCCAACGACGATGGCATGATCGCCTGCGTCATGGACCGCTTCGCGGGTGCATTCAAAGCGCGACAAGCAATGTGAAATCAGCGGCACCCGTTTTGAGCAAGCATGCCAGTCAAATCCGTCAAACACGCTGCCATCCTTTGAGAAACCGCTGCAAATGCCGGATTGCACGTCAGACATGATGTGGATCGCGAAATGCTCTGCTTTTGTAAATGCCTCAAAGCGTTTGCTTGCCTTCGCGGGCGACCAAAGAACCAGAGCGGGATCAAGTGAAACAGAAGCAAAGCTATTGGCCGTAATACCCAAAGGGCCCATGTCGCTATTACAGGTAATGACCGTGACACCCGTCGCAAATCGTCCCAAAGCATCACGAAACGCGCGCGCTGTATCTGCCCCCGGCTCAAAGCTATCGGGTAGCGGAAGAGGAGGCATTTCGCGGCTCATGGAACCTCGTTACCCAAAGCGATGGTGTAAAGTTCAAACCAGGTTTGACGGTCGATTTTCACCTTCAGCGCGTCACTGATTTTAGCAATCCGCTCTAACGAATTGGTGCCAAGCACGGGCATAATACGCGCGGGATGCGCAAGGAGCCATGCCACAGCAACGGCCGTTTCATCCGCTCCAAAAGGTTCACCTACTGCCTTCAAAGCCTCTAGCAGTGCCTTGTTTTCATTTGAAAAAAGCGCACCCCCAGCAAGCGGCGACCAGGCCATCGGCGCGACTTTGCGTTCCTGCAAATACGCGACATCGCCATTGGTGAAACCTTCATGGGCGAGCAGTGATAGCTCGATCTGGTTTGTTGCAAGCGGTGTACTCATCGCGGATTGCAGCAAACTCCAATCCTGCAGTTTGAAGT
>NZ_JBAUHO010000011.1:0-8572 GCF_049680325.1 Planktotalea sp. | reverse complement strand
GGGCAACCTGATGCAAATGATGATGAGGACTATACTGGCCTTGACCGCAACATTGACCTCTTCTCCTTCTTCCACGACCGCCTGAAAGTCTATCTCAAGGACCAAGGCGTGCGTCACGACGTGATCGACGCCTGCATCGCGATGGACGGGAATGATGATCTGGCGCTTTTGGTCAAGCGCGCGGTGGCGCTTGAGGCGTTTATGAAATCCGAGGACGGCACGAACCTGCTGCAAGGGTTCAAGCGGGCCAACAACATTCTGTCCAAAGAAGAAGAGAAGGACGGGGTCGAGTATTCCTATGGCGGTGATGTGAAATTCGCGGAAACCGACGAGGAACGCGCGTTGTTCGCAGCGCTGGAAACGCAGGGGCCCAGCATTCAAGCGGCGCTGAAGTCCGAGGATTTCGCGGCGGCGATGACCGGCATGGCGGCGCTGCGCGCGCCGATTGATGCGTTTTTCGAGGCGGTTCAGGTGAATAGCGATAATCAGACCGTGCGGCGCAATCGTTTGAACCTTTTGAGCGACATTCGCAAACTGGTTGGCTCTGTCGCGGATTTGACATTGATTGAAGGCTAAGCACATTGAGCGCGCTGATCGCGCGCGCTTGATAAGCACACCCTGTGGGTGTGCGCATTGCCTGCGGCGCGGATATTTCTAGAGAGAGGAAGGGCGTGCTTGCGCCCTTTGATTTGAGGTCTATGCTGCGGGCAACCTAGAAGGACGCCGCAGTGCAGAATAACCCGCATATCACCTTGATTACACCCGATGCACCTGTATCCGCAGACACCCATGGCGGGCGCACGAAATGCTTGCAACGTTTGGTGCGCTTGGAGCTGCCTGTGCCGCGCACTGTCGGGCTGTCCTTTGATGCGGTACACAAGATCGCGCGCGGCGTCATGCCGGATATGGCGTTGTTGCTTTCACCGTTTGATACGGGCGAGCTGTTATGTGTGCGCCCCTCGTCTGAAGATCCCGATTGGGGCGGTCCTGGCGCGATCTTGAACATCGGGATGAATGACGCGCGTTATCTGGAACTGTCGGATCGCTTGGGACAAGAGGCGGCGGCGTCGCTTTATGCGCGGTTCGTGCATTCCTATTCGGTGCTTGTGGCGCGGCTTGATCCTGATGTGTTCGACGAGATCGGCATGGAAGGGCAGGCGTCCTTGTCTGCGGCACTTGCGGCCTATGAAGATGAAACCGACGAGATATTCCCGCAGGACCCTGCCGTGCAGCTTGGCGAGGTTTTACGTTCAATGGCGCGGGCCTGGGAGGGCACTTCGGCACGGCTTTTGCGTCAGGGCAAGGGTGCGCCTGCGGATGCGGGGCTGGGCCTTGTGGTGCAATCCATGGCGCTGGGCTTTGGCGCGGGTGAGTGCGGTTCTGGCGTATTGCAGCTTGTCGATGGGCAGACGGGTCTGATGCAGCTGACGGGTCGCTATCTGAGCCAAAGTCAGGGGCGCGATGCGCTTGATGGCGGCGTTGAGGCGCTGTTTCTGGAGCGTGATCCGCGCGGGCCATCCCTGGAGGACCTTGCGCCGGACGCGTTTGAAGCGTTGATCGGGCATGCAACCCTGATGCGCGCGAAGCTGCGCGAAGAGATGCAGGTCGAGTTTGTTATCGAAGACGGGCGCGTGCATTTGCTGGATGGCGTGCGGGTTGCGCGCACCCCGCGCGCGGCGGTGCGCATTGCGGTGCGTTTGGCCGAAGACGGTATCATCACGCGCCAGGAGGCTTTGATGCGTGTGCCGCCCTCTGCCTTGAACGAATTGCTGCACAAGCAGGTGGATCGCACGCGCCCGCGCGATCTGGTCGGGCGCGGCGTTGCCGCAAGCCCCGGGGCCGCAACGGGCAGGATCGTATTTTCTGCCGCAGAAGCGCAGGCGAGCGCGGCGCGCGGCGAGGCCTGTGTGTTGGTGCGGCGCGAAACCTCGCCCGAGGATGTGCGCGGCATGCATGCGGCGAATGCTGTTTTGACCGAGCGGGGTGGCATGACGTCCCATGCGGCGGTGATCGGGCGGGGCATAGGGTTGCCCTGTGTGGTTGGCGCGACCGAAATGCGCTTCCAGATGCGCAAGCAGATGCTGACGACGCGCGACGGGCGTGTGTTCAAGGCGGGCGATGTGATTACGGTTGATGGCACGCATGGCGAAGTCTTGGCGGGCGAAGTCGCGATGCTTGAGGCGACTTTGGATGATGCGTTTCAAACCTTGCTGGGCTGGGCGGACGCGGAGCGCGATATCGGAATTCGCGCCAATGCGGATACGCCTGCGGATGCCAAGGCGGCGAAGATGTTTCTGGCGCAAGGCATCGGGCTATGCCGCACGGAGCATATGTTCTTTGACGATGATCGCCTGACGGTTATGCGCGAGATGATATTTGCGGATAACAGTGAAGACAGGCGCGCGGCTTTGGAGCGGTTGCTGCCGGTGCAGCGTGCGGATTTCACAGAGTTGTTCTGCACGATGGCGGGGTTGCCGGTTTGTATTCGTTTGCTTGACCCGCCTTTGCATGAATTTCTGCCCTCGGATCACGCGGGGCACCGCGCCCTGGCCGAGGCGCTGAATCTGCCGTTGTCCAATGTGACGCGCCGCGTCGAGGCGATGGAAGAATACAACCCGATGCTTGGGATGCGCGGCGTGCGATTGGGCATCACGGTGCCTGAAATCTACGACATGCAGGCGCGGGCGATTTTTGAGGCGGCGATTCTGGCGGGGGAAGCGGGGGCACCAATTGTGCCCGAGATTATGATTCCGCTGGTGTCGGCAAAGCGCGAGGTCGAGCTGGTGAAGATGCGCATTGATATGGTTGCGGCCGCGGTGCGTTCTGAAACCAATGCGAGTTTTGATTACAAGCTGGGCGTCATGGTTGAAACGCCGCGCGCGGCGCTGCGCGCCCATGATATCGCGGAAACGGCGTCCTTTCTCAGTTTCGGCACGAACGATTTGACCCAGATGACCTATGGTCTGTCGCGCGATGATGCGGGGCGTTTTATGTCCGCATATGTCAATCAAGGCGTCTTTCCTGAAGATCCGTTCCATACGTTGGACGTGGACGGGGTGGGCGAGTTGCTTATTCTCGGGGCCAAGCGCGGGCGCAAAACGCGTCCGGATCTGGTGTTGTCCATGTGCGGCGAGCATGGCGGCAACCCCGAATCGATAGCCTTTTGCCGCGCGGCAGGATTTGACTATGTTTCTTGCTCTCCGTTTCGGGTACCTGTTGCAAGATTGGCAGCCGCTCAACTGGCGATCATAGACAAGTTAGAGTAGTGCGGCAGCCGCGCGCTACAAGATGTTGAAAAATTGAACAGATTTTGCAACGCGGCAAATTTATGCGACGTGGCGTCATCTGCCTTGGGGTGGATTTTTCGAGATTTGGTGATATCTAGCGTCGACTGAAACAGCGCCTGAGACCTTGATGCGACGCCTTATTGTTACCTTGCTTGCCATGACTTTGGCGCTTCCTGTCTCGGCTGAGGCTGTGTCGGGCGAATTGTCTGGAATGATCCGCAAGGAACAGGCCGCACTGGCAAAGCTTACCAAGTCCCGCATAGATTCCCTGTTTCGCCGTGTCAGTTCAGGGCAGGTCGGATCCATCAAATACACGCGAAGCTTTCTGGACGCGCTACCCGAAGCGCAGGGGGGCAAAAGCCTGACCTGTCTGTCCGAGGCGCTATACTTTGAAGCGCGGGGCGAGACGGTCAAGGGTCAGTTTGCTGTGGCTGAGGTCATTTTGAACCGCGTCGACAACCCGCGCTATCCGGATACGGTGTGCGGTGTGATTAATCAGGGGACGGGGCGCAAGTTTGCCTGCCAGTTCACCTATACCTGTGACGGGCGTAAAGAGGTCATCACAGAACAAGCGACCTATGCGCGATTGAAAAAGATCGCCAAGCTGATGTTGTCTGACATGCAAAAGCCCCTGACCAAGGGTGCAACGCATTATCATACCACCGCCGTTCGCCCGAAATGGAGCCGCGTCTTCCCGCGCACTGCAACGATCGGTGTGCATCACTTCTACCGCGAGCCGACGCGCATCAGCAGCAACTAAAGGCTTGCTTGATTGTGTAGGGCGCTTGGGTCAGAAGACAACAAACCCGGGTTCGGTTTTCAGACACCAGTGATGGAGCGCGCAACATGAGTAATGAAACCCGTCTTGCCTTTGCGCATCCCGAAGAGCGGGCGAAGGCCAGTGCCAGTGATCCCATGCTGGATCGCATTTCTTTGCGCGATCATATCGTTTCGGTCGAGATTGGTGCGTTTCAGGCAGAACGCGGCATCACGCAGCGTTTGAGTTTCAATATCGTTGTTGAAGTGCGCCATAGCAGTGCCGAGCTGGGCGATGATGTGGATTTGATCCTGTCCTATGATCGCGTCACCGAAGCGATTGATCTTGAACTGGCTGCGGAACGCTTGAATCTTTTGGAAACGCTGGCAGAGCGCATTGCGGATCGCATTCTGGGCGAGCCACAGGCACAGCGCGTGTTTGTGCGCATTGAAAAGCTGGATCGCGGGGGCGGTGCGCTTGGTGTGGAAATCGTGCGAACCGGCGATGATGCGGTGCCTGCGCGCGCTGCTGCGGGCGAAAACAAGGTGCGCCCGAGGGTGGTTTTCCTAAGCGATGCGGCGATTGGTGCTTTGCATTTCAGTGCTTGGATAAAGCAGTTGTCCGAGATGGGCGAACCTTTGGTCTTGTGCGTTTCGGCGATGGAAGGCCTTCGGGCAAAAGCGCAGACAGCATTGACGCAAAGCCATATTGATTTGCTTGCAGTCGAGCAGAATGCGTGGCGGTTGGCCGGTTTGATTGCAGGAAGCGCAGTTGTCGCAACGCGCACTGAAATGGATTGGGCGATCAAACACGATCAGATCAGCATATGGGCCCCGTCAAAATTTGTCTTTGATGCCGTGGATGCCCCGCTTGATTTAACGGATGATCCTGTTGCGATATGCCTTTGGCTGGCTGAAGAAGTGGACGCGTTAGAGGTCGTTCTGATTGGCGAAGATACGCCGAAAGCTGCGCAGGTGGCCTGTCGAAGCCATCCGCTGGCGCAAGAGCGTATTTGACGCGTCAAGCACGCCTGTGCCATAGCCCAAAGTATGACAATGACTGATTATTTTCGCCCCCTTGCGCAAACTGGCGATGCGCGTCCTGCGGATGCTATTCCGCTTGCTGGCACTGGCAGTTGGTTCACCCATGTAGAGCACCTGACACGCGGCGGCACTGCGGGCATTTTGCCTGTGAAGGATACGCCGGAAACGTGGCGCGAACGGGTTTCGCAAGATCGCGCGCCTATTGAAGGGCTGGATTTTTCGCAGCCCGTAATCATGGGCATCCTGAATGTAACACCTGACAGCTTTTCTGATGGTGGGCAGTTTAATTCGGGTTCTCAAGCGCTGCGCCGCGCACAGGTCATGGTGGATGCGGGTGCGCATTTGCTGGATGTGGGCGGAGAAAGCACGCGCCCCGGCGCTTTGGAAGTTCCCTTTGAAGCAGAGATTGCACGCACGGTGCCCGTTATCGAGGCGATCCGCCGAAAGCTTGATGTGCCATTGTCGATTGATACCAGAAAGGCGCGCGTGGCCCATGCTGCGCTTGAGGCGGGCGCGAATATTGTTAACGACGTGTCCGGCTTTGCGTTTGATCCCGATCTTGGCCCGTTTTGCGCGACGCGCGCGGCCCCGGTTTGTTTGATGCATGCGCAGGGTCTGCCGGAAACCATGCAGGTCAAGCCGCAGTATGATGATGTGTTGCTGGATGTGTATGATTTTCTGGAACAGCAAATTGAACTGGCGCTAAGTCTTGGACTGTGCCGAGAGCAGATCATTGTGGACCCCGGTTTAGGTTTTGGCAAAACGCAGGCGCATAATCTGGCGTTGATCCGCGGGCTTTCGCTGTTTCACGGGCTTGGATGTCCTGTGCTGCTTGGGGCTTCGCGTAAGGGGCTCATTCGAGATATCGGCCAGGCACCAGCCGCGCAGGATCGCGCGCCAGGGTCTATTGCGGTTGCACTTGCGGCAGTGGTGCAAGGCGTGCAAATTCTAAGGGTGCATGATGTGGCAGAGACGCGCCAAGCCTTGGCGCTTTGGCAGGCATCCACGACGGGAGTAAGAACATGAGCAGGAAATTATTTGGCACCGATGGTGTGCGTGGCAAGGCCAACACCTATCCGATGACCGCAGAAATGGCGTTGCGCATTGGCGCTGCTGCGGGCATTTATTTCCGTCGCAATAAAGCCAATGTGCACCGCGTTGTGATCGGCAAGGACACGCGCCGCTCTGGCTATATGCTGGAAAGCGCGCTGACAGCGGGGCTGACATCTACGGGCATGAGCGTGTTCTTGATGGGGCCGATTCCGACGCCTGCGATTGGCATGCTGACCCCGTCGATGCGCGCCGAACTGGGCGTGATGATTTCAGCCAGCCACAATCCGCACCAGGACAATGGTATCAAGTTTTTCGGCCCCGACGGATTTAAGCTATCCGATGAGGCAGAGATGGAAATCGAAGCGCTGGTAGAGAGTGGCGTTGATCTGGTCGAGCCGACCAAAATAGGGCGCACGCGTCACATCTATGACGGGCGTTATCGCTACAACGAGCGCGTCAAAGCGGCCTTCCCGAGCAACCTTTCGCTGGATGGGATGAAGGTGGTGATCGATTGCGCGAACGGCGCGGCCTACCGCGCGGCGCCCGAAGTGCTTTGGGAATTGGGCGCTGAAGTGATCCCGGTTGGCGTGTCGCCCAATGGCTATAACATCAATGAAAACTGCGGA
The DNA here is from genome assembly GCF_049680325.1 of Planktotalea sp. GTDB lineage: Bacteria > Pseudomonadota > Alphaproteobacteria > Rhodobacterales > Rhodobacteraceae > Planktotalea. The sequence goes on along the minus strand of NZ_JBAUHO010000011.1, from coordinate 1,806 downwards.
TCTACCAAACCGAGGACGGCCTCTGAAACCGTGATCGCCCATGGTGCCGATGTTGGCATTTGTCTGGATGGTGACGCAGATCGTTGCATCATTTTGGACGAGAACGGCAAGGTGGCTGACGGCGATCAGTTCATGGGGCTTATTGCGGGCCGCTGGGCGGAAGAGGGGCGCTTGAAGGGCAATACGCTTGTCGCGACGGTGATGTCTAACCTCGGGCTTGAGCGGCATCTGGAGGGCAAAGGCCTTACCCTAGCGCGCACCGGTGTTGGCGATCGCTATGTCGTTGAAGAGATGCGTAAAAACGGATTTAATCTGGGTGGTGAGCAGTCGGGGCATATCGTTATGACCGATTTCGCGACCACGGGTGACGGGCTTATGGCGGGTCTTCAGTTCTTGGGGGAAATGGCGCGCACGGGGCGTAAGGCGTCCGATTTGACCCATGTCTTCGAACCAGTGCCGCAAATGCTCAAGAACGTGCGTTTCGCGGTGGGGCAAACTCCGCTGGAAGCCGAAAGCGTCAAGGCGGTGATCGCGGGCGCAGAGGCCGAATTGGTTGGAAAAGGTCGCCTTTTGATCCGCAAGTCAGGCACCGAGCCTTTGATCCGCGTCATGGCGGAATGCGAAGATGCAAAGCTGCTTGAGGATGTTGTGGATCGTATCGTTGACGAGGTTGCGCGCGTCGTTTCTTAACGCCTAAGCGCCGCCATGATCTGGCGGCTTTGGGAGATGAATATCCCCAGCAGAATAATCGCCAGCGCAAAGAAAAGTTGCGGTGGCAGTTGTTCGTTCATCAGCGTGATGCCGAAGATGACCGACCAGACCGGCACCATGTAGCTGGTGATGTTCATAAAGAGCGAACCTGCGGTGGTGATGACCCGCACGCGAATGATCGCGCCAAGCGCCGTTGGCAAAAGTGCAGCGTAGAGCAGCGCGAGCGATGGGCGGAGCGAAAAGCTGTCTGGCAGGTCTTCAGTTAGAAATGCGAAGGGCACAATGATAAGAGCGGCCGCGCTCATCGTGCCGGCGGCAAGGGCTATGGGCGGCATTCTAGGTGCGCGGCGCGTGAGCACCGAGCCGATGGCATATCCGCAAGCGGCGCAAAGGCATGCAAGGCGCCCCCAGAGCGTGAGGTTGCTTTGCGTGCTGTCAAATGCGCCCGGTCCGACAAGAATAGCAAGGCCAATGAAACCGACAGCCATGCCGATGATACGGCGCGGGCCGATGCCTTCCTCGGGCGAAAAGATGTAGACCAATGGCAGGACCAGCAATGGCACAGTGCCCATAGCTACGCCCGCAAAGGCGGAGGGCACATGTTGTTGACCCCATGTGAGCATGAGCATCGGCATTGCCAGTGCGATTGCGCCGATGGTGCACACAAACAGCCATCCGCGCGCGCCTGCGGTGCGTGAAATTGCGGTGACGGGTTGGCCGATCAATGCGCCCAGAATCAGCAGGGCAAGCGCGGCAAAGCCAAGTCGACCTGCTGCAACCATGCGCGGCCCAAACCCTTCGAGAGCGACCGTCATCGACATAAACGCTGCGCCCCAGATGATCCCGAGCATTAGGATCAGGAGCCAGTTAATAAGGCCGGGATTTTCGGGGGTGGGTGCATGTCTCATGCTTAAATGAAATGACCCCAGCCAAAGCCGGGGTCAATCTTAGTTTTGTACCAAGAACAATTAGTTCTTTGCTTTGTCGACCATTTTGCCTGCGGAAATCCAAGGCATCATGGCGCGCAGTTTGGCACCTGTTTCTTCGATCATGTGCTCGTCGTTTGCACGGCGCGACGCTTTGAGCGTTGGCTGG
>NZ_JBAUHO010000010.1:0-14153 GCF_049680325.1 Planktotalea sp. | reverse complement strand
GCGGAGCAGGGCGAAGTCACCTCGATCTTTGAACTTCCCGAGGGACATCGCGCCCATGCCATTTTGCAAGAGGCCGGCCTGCCCAGCAGTGATGAGTTGATCCTGCGCCGGGTCAATCGCAGCGATGGGCGCAAAACCGCGTGGATCAATGATCGCCGTTGCTCGGGCGATGTGCTGCGCGCTGTTTCTGAAACGCTGGTAGAATTACACGGCCAGCATGACGATCGCGGTTTGCTTGATCCCAAGGGCCACGGAGCGTTGCTGGACGAATATCTTGCAAAGCCTGCTTTGCTGGACGCTGTCGGCGCTGCTTGGAAAGACCTGTCAAAAACGCGCAAAGATTTAAGTCAGCTGGAGGCGGCGATTGCGGCTGTGCGTGAGGAAGAAGATTTCCTGCGCCATGCGGTTGCCGAGCTTGATGATCTTGATCCCAAGCCCGGTGAAGAGGGTACGCTGGACACGCGCCGCCGGGCCATGCAGGGCGCCGAAAAGATCCGCGATGATGTTGCGCGCGCCCATGCGATGCTTGGGTTTGAAGGCGCTGAAGGGGCGATGAGCGAAGCCATTCGCTGGCTGGAGGGCGTGGCAGACAAGGCTGACGGCCAGCTTGCTGCACCGCTTTCAGCGCTTTCACGGGCGTTGGATGAATTGGGCGAGGCGAGCGCTGGCGTTGAACTTTGCCTTGATAATCTGGACTTTAGCCCGTCCGAATTGGAAGAATGCGAAGAACGCCTTTTTGCGATCCGTGGGTTGGCGCGCAAACATAATGTGACGCCCGATGAACTAGGCGTTTTCGCGATTGAATTGCGCGCGCGGCTTGAAGCATTGGATGCAAGCGATGCAAAGCTGGGCCAAGCGCAAAAGGCGCTGGCGCTGGCAGAGGCCGCCTATGACAACGCCGCGACGCAGTTGTCCGACGCACGGCGCAAGGCTGCAAAACGGTTGGACATGGCCGTTAGCGCAGAGCTGGCCCCTTTGAAAATGGAGCGCGCCGTTTTCACCACGCAGCTTACCGAGGCGAGCGCGTCCAAAGCAGGGCGCGACGCGGTGGCCTTTAGCGTCGCGACGAACCCCGGTGCGCCGAGTGGACCTTTGAACAAGATCGCATCGGGCGGCGAGCTCAGCCGCTTTTTGCTGGCATTGAAAGTCTGCCTGACCGCAGAGAGCAAAGACATCACCATGATCTTCGACGAGATCGATCGCGGCGTTGGCGGTGCGACGGCGGATGCAGTTGGACGACGTTTGGCCAGCCTTGCCGAAGGTGGTCAGGTGCTGGTCGTAACGCACTCGCCGCAAGTGGCCGCGCTTGGTGGGCATCACTGGCGCGTTGAAAAGAGCGTTGCCAAGAATATGACGCTGTCCACGGTTGTGCCTTTGGGCGAGGCAGAGCGCATTGACGAGATCGCGCGTATGATTTCGGGCGATACCATTACCGATCAGGCACGCGGGGCGGCCCGCGCCCTTTTGGCAGGGTAGTTATGTTTCGCACCGCATCCGCCGCACTTGCCGCGCAGATGCGGGACATGGGTGCAAGTTTTGGACGCGGATGGCAGTTGTTGCGGCATCGCGGCCCGTCACAGATCCAGTTCTGGTTTATCGCACTGATGATCGGCATTGCCGCAGGCTTTGCCGCGGTCGCCTTCAGGTTCGGTATTTCCCTATTACAAACAACATTTTACGGTGTCGAAGATGTAGCAAAACTACACAGTTTTGCCGAAAGTCTGGCATGGTACTGGATCCTGCTGATCCCGATGGCGGGGGGTGTCACCGTTGGCATCATTCTGCATCACTTTACGCCAGACGGGCGTGTGCGTTCGGTTTCGGATGTGATCGAGGGCGCGGCGCTTAACAATGGGCGGGTGGAAAAGAAGGCCGGAATTGCCTCTGCGTTGTCGTCTATGATTACGCTTGGCACTGGTGGCTCAACCGGGCGCGAAGGGCCTGTTGTGCATATTGCGGCGATGCTTTCGAGCTGGGTCAGCAACCTTATTCGCGCAGACGGAATAACGGGGCGCGATCTGCTGGGCTGCGCCGTCGCGGCGGCGGTCTCAGCCAGTTTCAACGCGCCCATCGCAGGGGCCTTGTTCGCGCTGGAAGTGGTGCTGCGTCATTTTGCGGTGCATGCCTTTGCGCCGATTGTGATTGCAAGCGCGGCCGGCACAGTGATTAACCGTTTGATTTTTGGTGATACTGCCGAATTCGCGCTGCCGGGCACGTCGCTGCTGGAATTTTATGCCGAACTGCCTGCCTATTTGATCCTTGGTCTGGTGTGCGGCCTTGTTGCGGTGACATTGATGCGCTGCGTCTTTTGGGCGGATGATCTGGAAAGCCGCCTGCAAACGCGCCTTGGTTTGCCCTATTGGCTGCGCCCTGCGATTGCTGGTGCCTTGTTGGGCCTGATCGCGATCCAGTTCCCGCATATTATCGGAGTTGGCTATGAAACCACCTCTGCGGCGCTGACGGGCAAGCTGCTTTTGCACGAGGCTGTGGTGTTTGCGATGATTAAAACCGCCGCGGTTGCAATCACCATGGCGGGACGTATGGGCGGCGGTATTTTCTCGCCTTCGCTAATGATCGGGGCGTTGACGGGGCTGGCTTTTGGTCTGATCGCGACCTCGATCTTTCCAGAGGTGAGCGGTTCTCACACGCTTTATGCTTTGGCTGGGATGGGCGCGGTGGCTGCCGCAGTGCTGGGTGCGCCAATCTCTACAACGTTGATTGTGTTCGAGCTTACCGGGGATTGGCAAACGGGACTTGCAGTAATGGTTTCGGTTTCGATTTCGACGGCGCTGTCTTCGCGGCTTGTGGACCGCTCGTTCTTTTTGACCCAGCTGGAGCGGCGCAACATTCATTTGGCCGCCGGTCCGCAGGCCTATTTGCTGGCGATGTTCCGCGTGGCAAGTGTGATGCGCAAAGGCGAAGAGGACATCGACGAGGACGCGGCATGGGCGATGATCGAAGAAGGGGTCTATATCGATGGCAATGCCACGTTAGAAGCGGCGATGCCGATCTTTGACAAATCAGGCGTGACGTTCATTCCCGTGGTCACGCTTCCCGGCGAAGGGCAGGCCCCGGAACTTTGGGGCGCGCTCTATCATGTGGATGCGCTCAAAGCCTATAACCGTGCTCTTGCTGCGACCGCGGCGGAAGAGCACAGCTAGCGCCGTTATAAAGGCTGCGTTGCTTGCGCCAACCAAGTCCGGGCGGCGTCGCTTAGCAATCCATCCAGTTTTGCGAGGCAGGCTTTGTGATAGCTGTTCAGCCAATCTGTTTCGGCCTGTGTGAGAAGCTCTTTCACGATCAAACGGCGATCAATCGGCACATAGGTCAGGGTTTCAAAATCATACATCTCGCGCTGTGCATCTGCGCTTGGCAGCGCCGGGGCTGTTTGCACGACGACAAGGTTTTCGATGCGAATGCCGAACGCGCCTTCGCGGTAGTAACCGGGTTCGTTGGACAGGATCATTCCAGGCTCTAACGGCACATCGCTGACGCGGCTTAGGCGTTGGGGGCCTTCATGCACGCCCAAAAAATGCCCCACACCATGACCGATCCCATGATCGAAATCCTGCCCGGCAAGCCAGAGCGGCACGCGCCCGACGGCTTCGATATCGCGCCCGGCAAGACCCTTTGGCCAGCGCATACGCGAGATAGCGATCATCCCTTGTAGCACGCGGGTAAAGGCGGTGCGCTCTTCCTTGCCAACGGCGGCGATGGCGATGGTGCGTGTGATGTCGGTGGTGCCGTTCAGATATTGCCCGCCGCTGTCGAGCACCAACAGGTCACCGTCCTGCAGTGTACGGGACGTTTCGTGTGTGACCCGATAATGCATGATCGCGCCGTTAGGGCCTGCGCCCGAAATTGTGTCAAAGCTGATATCTTGCAGGGCGTTGGTGGCGCGGCGGCGTTGCTCTAGCTGGGTGGCAACGTCGATTTCGCTGATGCTGCCCGTGGGCTGGGCATCAAGCCAGCACAGGAGTTCGCACATCGCGCTTGCGTCGGTGATATGCGCGGTGCGGGTGCCCGCGATTTCGACGGGGTTTTTACGTGCCTTGGGCAGGGCGCAGGGTTCAGGGCCGTAGGATATCTCTGCGATGCCAGCATTCAGCGCCTCGATCACGGCGACGGGAACGGAAACCTTGTCGCAGCGAATTTTGCCGCTGAGCTTTGTAAGGGCGGGCAGAAAATCGCACGGCTCTGCGCGATCAATCAAAGGATCGGGGGCAAGGTGGGCCACTTTTTCATCAGCGACGAATAGCTGTATACGTCCACCCGCTTGCAAAATCGCAAACCCGTGTACGAGCGGCGTTTTAGCCACGTCATTGCCGCGAATATTCAACAGCCAGCACAGACTGTCGGGCAGGGTGATGATGGCCGCGTCTTCGCCTTTTTCCTTTAGATCAGCAGCGAGGTCTGCCAGCTTGTCACATGATGATTTTCCAGCATATTCAATCGGATATTCAAATGCGGGTGTCATCGGCGGCGCGGGTTGATCTTTCCAGATCCGGTCCACCAGATTGGGCGCGGGGCGTAATGTAATGCCACTTTGCACAAGCGCGGTTTCATAGGTTTCAAGCTGGCCTTGCGTGATAAGCCAGGGGTCAAACCCGACAACGCCGCCGCTTGGCAGTTTTTCTTTCAGCCAGTCGGCCAGAGAGTGCTCGGGCCAAGGGACGGGCGTATAGTGGGCCAGATCGACCTGCGATTTGACCTGCGTGCGATAGCGCCCGTCGATGAAAACACCCGCACTATCCATCAGCGCGCAGCAAAAGCCCGCCGATCCCGTAAACCCCGTTAGCCATTGAAGGCGCTCGTCGTGGGGGGCGACGTATTCGCCCTGATGCGCATCGGCGCGCGGAATGATGAAACCGTCAAGCGCTTCAACAGCCATTTCAGCGCGTAAAGCGGCGAGGCGGGCAGGACCATGTTCAGGGCTGCTTGTGGTGTCAAAACTTTGAAACATGATCGGTCCTCTGGCGTGATTGTTATGGGAACTCTGCACTGGACGGGGTGTGAGCAAAAGCACAAAGTGCAGCTGAAAGGAAAGCCGAGTGACACGCAGGACCCGTCGAAAACATGCTGAAGCACGACAGGTGCATTTGACCCTGCGCACGCCCTTCGCGCCAACGCTAGAAGCGGCGGTTGCCCGGCTTTACGAGGTCTGCGGCGTGCGAAATGTGTCACGCCATTTGCAGGTGTGTTTGTGTCCGTGCTGTATGAGCGAGGAAATGCGCCAGAGCATTATCGCCGCGCCCAACGCCGAGTTGAGCGAAGCGCAAATTCGCGAATACAGCAATTCCGCCCATGGCACCGTTGACTTTGCGGATGATCTGATCGCGCTTTTGCCGCGTTACGCGGAATTATTGGCGCAGGATATGTCGGTTGACTACAATGACAGCGATGAAATCCTCTGGCGCTTTGGCGCGGCCTTGAAAAACGGGGGCATGCCCGAACCTGTTCAAGAGGCCTATGTCGCATGGGGGCGCGCGTATTTTCGACATGCTGCCTACGCTGAAGCGCGCGATCTGGACACGGCGCTTTTCGCCTATGGCGCGATGAAATTGCTTTTGTCAGGCGGGTTTAGCGCGCCGGAGGTCACCGCGCTTCTGCACGAAGCAGTTTTGTGCAAGGAAACGGGCCCGTGGAGCACATCGTGGCTTTGCACCCATTTGTTCCTGTCGCGCCGCGCAGTGGCAGAGGCACCCAAGCTGGGCTTCATCTGGACATCGGGCCTGCAAGATGGCGCGCCCGAGAAGGTGTTGGATTGGTTCAAAGGACCAGAGTTTCACGCCGCCCTTGAGCAGGCAATGCTATTTGATCTGCCCGATGAGCGATTGGTGGTTTGCTATGATGTCCACGAATGGCTTGCAGCGAACCGCAAGTCTAACTGACCTTGCGCATGCCCATCACGCGGGCACGGGCACGCGGATCGGTGTCAAAAAGCGCAGCAAGCTGTTCGGTCATCGCGCCTGCAAGCTGTTCCACATCGGTAATTGTCACCGCGCGTTCATAATATCGTGTAACGTCATGGCCGATACCAATCGCCAGCAGCTCTACCGCGCGGCGTTTTTCGACCATCGCGATCACATCGCGCAGGTGTTTTTCCAAGTAATTCGCAGGGTTTACCGACAATGTGCTGTCATCCACAGGCGCGCCATCTGAAATCACCATCAGGATTTTGCGCGCTTCCGGGCGAGATGACATACGGCGGTGCGCCCATTCCAGTGCCTCGCCGTCGATGTTTTCCTTCAACAGGCCTTCTTTCATCATCAACCCCAGATTGGGACGCGCACGCCGCCATGGGCTGTCGGCACTTTTGTAGATGATATGGCGAAGATCATTCAGGCGCCCGGGCTGCTGATCGCGGCCCGCATTGAGCCATGCTTCGCGAGATTGCCCACCCTTCCACGCACGCGTGGTAAAACCGAGGATTTCAACCTTCACATTGCAACGCTCCAGCGTGCGGGCAAGCACGTCGGCACAGATTGCAGCAATAGAAATCGGGCGCCCGCGCATAGAGCCGGAGTTGTCCAGCAGCAGCGTCACGATGGTATCGCGGAACTCGGTGTCTTTCTCCATCTTGAAGCTAAGCGGCGTGGTCGGGTTGGCCACGACACGCGCAAGGCGGCCCGCGTCCAGCATGCCTTCTTCAAGGTCAAATTCCCAGGACCGGTTTTGCTGGGCTTGCAAGCGGCGCTGCAACTTGTTGGCAAGGCGAGACACCGCGCCTTTGAGCGGCTCAAGCTGCTGATCGAGATAGGCGCGCAGGCGCTCAAGCTCAATCGGTTCGGCCAAATCCTCGGCTTTCACTTCTTCATCGAACTTGGTGTCGTAGACTTGGTAATTGGGGTCCGCATCCGAAACCGGCTGCGGTTGAGGCGGCTCCATCGGAGCGTCGCCCTCTGGCATCTCGGTCTCTTCACCCATTTCCTGATCGGCAGCGTCGTCCATTGAGACTTGCGCCTGCGAGGAATCCTGTTGTTCGTCTTGGGATTGCTCGGGGGAGGCGTCTTCGGACTCTTCTGAATTCTCGTCCTGACCCGTGCTATCTGGATCCTGATCCTCTTCGCCGCTTTCTTCCGCGTCGTCCTGGGCGTCGTCGTCGATTTCGTCAGGGTCATCGCCCAATTGATCGCCATAGCCGAGATCCTTGATGATCTGGCGTGACAATTTGGCAAAGGCGGCTTGATCGTCCAGCAGTTCATCGACGTTTTCAAGCGTCCCGCCTGCTTGTTCTTCAATGAATCCTTTCCACAGGTTCATCACGTTCTGCGCGCCAGAGGGCAGATCACGCCCCGTCGCCAGATGTCGGATCAGATAGCCGGCGGCCGTGGCAAGAGGGGCGTCTGCGGCGACTTTGATCTGGTCAAAACCTTTGCGCAATGCATCATTGCCGATCTTGGCGTCGATGTTACCCGCGGTGCCGGGCATGTCACGCGCACCCATCGCTTCACAGCGCGCGGTTTCCATGGCTTCATAAAGCTCGCGCGCGACCTCGCCTTGCGGGACATAACGCGAGTGGGTGCCATCATCGTGGAATTTGCGATGCATCGCCAGCGCATCGGCCGTGCCGCGCGCAATCAGCACCTCTTCACGTGTCATCCGGCGCGACACCTGCGGCAGGCGCATGGTATCGCCAGACACGCCAGAGGGATCGACTGTATAGGTAATCGAGAGTTCGGGATCATTGGCCATGACCTTCGTTGCCTCGGCCAAGGCTTTCTTGAAGGGATCGGCAGGATTGTCGTTATTACTCGCCATCTCGTCCGTCTTCTCTGGTCCTAAAATACCTCCGCCGGAGGCACGATTTTTTCAAAAAATCGTTTACCCTAGCGAAACACTTGCTGCGCTTTCTGGCAGTTCTTCGTCAAAACAACGCTGGTAGAACTCTGCCACGGTTTGGCGCTCCAGCTCGTCACATTTGTTAAGGAAGGACAGGCGGAAGGCATAGCCGACATTGCGGAAGATTTCAGCGTTCTGGGCCCAAGCGATCACTGTGCGCGGGGACATGACGGTTGAAAGATCGCCGTTCATAAAGGCCGTGCGCGTCAGATCGGCCACTTTGACCATCTGCTTCACCGTTTTGCGGCCCGCTTCATTGTTATAATGCGGGTTCTTGGACAGAACGATAGCGGATTCCGCTTCGACGCTGAGATAGTTCAGCGTGGCGACAAGTGACCAACGGTCCATCTGGCCTTGGTTGATCTGCTGCGTGCCGTGATAAAGGCCTGTGGTATCACCAAGGCCGACAGTATTGGCCGTCGCGAAGATACGGAAATAGGGGTGCGGGTTGATGACCTGGTTCTGATCGAGCAGCGTCAGTTTACCGTCTACTTCAAGAACACGCTGGATCACGAACATCACGTCGGCGCGGCCAGCATCATATTCATCAAACACGATCGCGGTCGGGTTACGCAGCGCCCAAGGCAGGATACCTTCTTGGAAATCAGTGACTTGCTTGCCATCTTTCAACTTGATCGCGTCTTTGCCGATCAGATCGATTCGGGAGATGTGGCTGTCGAGGTTGACGCGCACTGCGGGCCAGTTCAGGCGCGATGCGACCTGTTCGATATGCGTGGATTTACCTGTGCCGTGGTAGCCCTGGATCATCACGCGGCGGTTGTGCGAAAAGCCTGCAAGGATCGCCATTGTCGTGTCAGGATCGAACTTATAGGTGCTGTCGAGCTCGGGAACGCGGTCTGTGCGATCTGCAAAGCCTTTGACAACCATATCCGTATCAAGGCCAAAGACCTCACGTACCGAAATATCCACGGTCGGCTTCATATCAACGTCCAGCGTGTTGTCGGTCATGTTTTGGATCCTTGTCTTTCCGCGCGAAATAAGTGCGTTCATATGTTTGTTCCGTGGTGCAACATATCTTTCCCAAGGACAAGGGGAGCGTAGGGTAAAAACGAAGCACAAAGTATGAATGGTACTTTGCAGCGCGGATCAGCCGTGACAGGTTGCCCTAGGATACCTCTGTAGAGAGACGCGATGAACGGCTTGAAGCAAATCGAGAAGTGGATCACCCAAGCCGCGCTAGGGGATCGAAGTGCCTTTGAGGCACTTTATAATGCGACCTCTGCGAAACTATTTGGCATTTGCTTGCGTGTCTTAAAGGACAAAACGCAGGCAGAGGAGGCGTTGCAAGAGAGTTATGTCAAGATATGGCACCATGCGGGGCGCTATCAAATCAATGGTTTAAGCCCGATGTCGTGGTTGATTACGATCGCCCGCAATACGGCCATTGACCATTTGCGCGCCCACAAAAGCGGTGAGGTCGCAGCAGCGCCCGAGTTGATGGAGGGCGTTGCCGATCAAAGTCCGGGGCCTGAAGCCTTGCTCGAGATGAAGTCGCAGAGCAATCAGCTGGCCTTGTGTCTTGGCGAGCTGGATAGCGTGCATGCCGATGTTGTGCGCGGTGCCTATCTGGACGGGAAAACCTATGCCGAGCTGGCGCTTGAAGCAGATGTGCCTTTGAACACGATGCGCACATGGTTGCGCCGAAGCCTAATGAAACTCAGGGAGTGCCTGACGCGATGACCGACGAGAGAGAGACTGGCGCGACGCAGACGCCTGAAAACAGAGATCTCGCTGGCGAGTATGCGCTTGGCCTTTTGGCAGGGGCAGAGCGCTCGCAATTCGAGGCAACCTTGAACGAGAACGCGGCGCTTCGTGAAGAAGTCGCGCGCTGGCAGGAACATTTTGCAGCCCTTGGCATGGATGTTGAAGAGGTGACGCCGCCTGCGTCGGTCTTGAGCAATCTCAAGCGCGAGCTGTGGAACGAGAACCGCCTGCCATGGCAGCGGCGCATCCGTATCTGGGAATATGCTTTGGGCGGTGTCGCTGCGGCATTGGTTGCCTTTGCTGTCTATACCTACAGTGGACAGAATGCGCCCGGCGCGACGGTGATGCACGCGAGCATTTCCAATACACAAAGCGAATTGCAGATTGCGTTGGCCCTGAGTGTCGGTAGCGGATTGCTGCGCATCGAGCGCGTAGGGCCAGAGCCGCATAATGGGCGCGACTATGAGCTATGGGCGATTGCAGAAGGCGCAGCGCCTGTTTCACTAGGGGTTCTGCCAAAGGCGCGGGTGACGGCCCTAAAGCTGGATGAAACCCATGCGCGCCTTGTGCGGGTTGGCGTGACACTTGCCTTGTCTGACGAACCTGCGGGCGGCTCGCCGACGGGCGCGCCGAGCGGCGCTGTGCTTGGCGCGGGCGCGGTTCAGGTGCTCACAAACCTGTGATCGGAAAAATTGAAAAACTTTGAAACTATTCTTTGAGTGGCTTCGTGGCTTCTAGCGACCCGAACGAAAAACCGTTCGCGGCAGCTTAGGAGAAACACAAGATGACACTTTCAAAGACACTTATCTCGGCGACGGCAGTTTTTGCTTTGGTTGCAGGCGCTGCCTTTGCGGGCAGCCACGCAGCAAAGAACCCGGATGTGGGCGGTGCGGCGATGTTTGCAGATAAGAACATCATCGAAAACGCGGTTAACTCTGCGGATCACACGACGCTTGTTGCGGCAGTTCAGGCCGCTGGCCTTGTTGAAACGCTGCAAGGTGACGGCCCGTTCACAGTGTTTGCCCCAACAAATGCAGCATTTGATGCCCTGCCAGAAGGCACAGTCGACACGCTGCTTAAGGCTGAGAACAAAGACATGCTTGTCAAAATCCTGACCTGTCATGTCGTGTCTGCGGACGCGATGTCCATGGCGATCAAAGGTATGATCGACGATGACAACGGCAAACATCCCGTTCCCACGGTCGGCGGTTGCACGTTGCAGGCCACATATGACGGCGACATGATTATGATCGAGGACGAGCAGGGCGGCGTTGCAACCGTAACGATTGCGGACGTCAAGCAATCCAATGGCGTTATTCACGTGATCGACAAAGTTCTGTTGCCTGCCAAGTAAGCTGCAACATCACATCACGCTGATGTGCTTGGCCTGCTCTTGCTTTTGATAGGGCAGGCCATCACCTTTGAGCAAAGGAGATTTACGATGCAAAGACGTCATTTTCTATCCCTCGGCGCGGCCAGTGGCCTTGCCAGTATGAGCGTTCTTGGTGCGTTCGGCGCACGCGAGAGTTCGGCCGCCACAGGCAGTTTTGAAGTCACGCGCTCCAAGTCAGAATGGCAAGCGATGCTTTCGAACATCGAATATAAGGTTATGCGCGAAGAGGCGACAGAGCGGGCAGGGTCATCGCCTTTGGACAAGAACTATGCGGCAGGCACCTATCATTGTCGCGGCTGCGATTTGCCGCTTTATCCGTCAAAGACGAAGTATGACAGTGGCACGGGCTGGCCAAGTTTCTATCAGTCCTTGCCGGGGGCGATTGGCACCAAAGAAGACCGCAAGCTGTTTTCACTGCGCACCGAATGCCATTGCCGTCGATGCGGCTCCCACCTTGGGCATATCTTTGACGATGGGCCCGCGCCAACGGGCAAGCGCCATTGCCTGAACGGTGTGTCGCTGGTGTTCAAAGCGGCCTAATCGGGTTCGGGATACAGATCGCGGATCGCATCCAGATCCGCCTCATAGTCCCCGAGGGCGGCTTGGCCCTTGGGGCTAAGCCAGTAGATGCCCTTGTCGACCCGTTCGAACCAGCCGTAGTGATTGGCCGCCATAAGATTGCGCGCGCTCGGAACGCCCGTCGTCTTGGCGATTTCAGAGGCTTTGGTCGGGCCATGCCCTTCAAGAAAACCGAGGCATTTCAAGGCATCCTGACGATAAGCGGTCACAAGCCCCTGGCGGGTTGAACCGCCGGTGTTGGGATCGCCCACAAGACGCTGGAATTCGCGCAAATGGCGCGTCGCTTTCTTCTTGGATTTGCGCGGCACATAGGGCGTTGGATCGACATGTGCCTCAACAAACCCGTCCGCGGGGCGCACGGTCAACAGACCAAGCCCGAGACGTCGGCACAGGGTTTTGTTGTTCTTGAGTGACTTGAGACCGGCCTTGCCCTTGGGGCGCGGCACGCAGATGTAAACGGTGTCGCAGATCGAAAGCCGCTCTACGCCCTGATGGAAAAGGGACAGCGAAAAGCCTGTCTTCAACTCGACGATAACGGGCGGATCATCGCCGCGCATCGCCATCACATCAAGCTTGCCAACTTCGCCCTTCACGTCATACCCCTGTGCTTCCAAAAAGGACTTCACAGGGGCATAAAGATCGGTTTCGCGCATGGGTTAATCCGGGATCTACTTGAAGTTCCGGCTTTCCTTGATCTGATCCCACGCCCAGACGACCTGCTGCAACTGCTCTTCCTGAGAGCGATCGCCGCCATTCATATCCGGGTGCAAGACTTTGATAAGTGCTTTGTAAGACTTGCGAATTTCCACCTTGGTCCAGAAATCCTTGGCTTCCAAAAGCTCGATCGCGCGGCGTTCTGTCGGTGGCAAACGCTTGCCAGCACCGCCGCCCTTGCCAGGGTTGCGCGTTGCATTCACACCCAGCACCTGATGCGGGTCTTCAATCCCGAGGCGCGCCCAAGCGGCCTGTTCCGGATCCTTCATCGGCTTGGTTTCACGCTCCCAAACCTTGTCTTTGGATTGCTGCGCGTTCAGCTCGGCCTCGGTGGTTCCCTGAAAGAAGTTCCACTTCAAATTATACTCGCGCACGTGGTCCTTGCAGAACCAGATATAGTCATCAAGCACATCCGGCGCGCGCGGCGCGCGGAACTTGCCGGGAAGGTCGCAGCCTTCGTGCTGGCAAGCCCGTTGCGAGGTTTCCGATTCCCCCGACATCCCGCGACGACCGCGCGGATTCTTCTTTTTTGCAGAGGACACGGACATGTCGAATCCGAATGGATCGTTTTTCTTTATCATTGCTCACCTCAACGTATCAGGCGCATAACAATAGAGGATTTGACGGCGGTTAGAAGGGGAGTTTGCTAAAAATGTCCAAGGCAGAAGAAATTCGCGCAAAATTGGAGGCGGCTTTGGCTCCTTCGCTGTTGGAAGTGGTGGATGACAGTGAAAGTCATCGCGGTCATTCGGGATTTCAGGAAGGCGGCGAGAGCCATTATAACGTGCGCATCCGCGCCGAGGCTTTTGCAGGGCAGAGCCGTATCAAGCGGCACCGTTTGGTGCATAGCGCGTTGGGGCCCGAGTTGATCGGCCGCATTCACGCGCTTGCGCTTGATCTGGATGTGCCCTGACGGGCGCAGTTTTTTTGGATTTGGGGGCGCTGCCCCCCTCCGCCAAGGCGGAGTCCCCCGGGATATTTCCAGAGAGAGGAAGCGCAGGCGCTAGTCTGGCTTTTGCGCGTGTGCGTCGCTATTGCCGGGCTCTTCGGTTGATTCTGCGTGCTCGATTTCGGGCTCTAGCTCAGGTTCGGGCACTGGCGCGTCGGGGAGGTCTGGCGCATTGGCACGCCCTTCGCTTTGCACAGGGCGGCGGAACACCAGCACATTGCGGAAGGTCGTGGTTTTTGACGTCAGCCCTGCGCGTTCCTCGGAGGGGAGGGTTTCGGCGCGTTGGTATTCCCAGCCATCGCGGCCCATATCGTTCATCACCTGTTCAAGCGCATGGGCGAATTTGCCGTCATTGCCTTTGACGCCTTTGCCTTTGAGGCCGCGCAATGGGGCGGGGATGACTTTGTATTCAAATCGGATCATGGGGGCCTCGTGCTTGCTTGGCCTGCTATAGCAAGGCGCGTGCGGCGGGGGAAGGGTGGTTAGGCTTCATCCAGCGCGGCGAGTTCGGCGAGGATTTTGCTGCGCAGGGTGGTGGCCGTGCCGTGGTTGTAGGGCATGTGGGTCGGGTCGAAGATTTTTAGGGCGTTGTCCACGTGGGTCAGGGCAGCATTAAGATGGGGGCGCGGGTTTGATGTGGTATCGTGTTTGGCGATACCCTGTTCAGTGATTGCCATGTTTTCTTGGGTTTCGGCCCATTGCATGGGATGCTCTGCCTCTGTAAATATGCGCAGCGCGGCGCGGAAGGCGGCGATTGCCTCTGCCAGCAGTTCTGCGCCAGCCTCGCCGTTGGTGCGTGTTCCTTGGTTTGCGAGAGCGATGGCGAGGCTGTTCTGGGTCATGGCCCACTCGACGGGATGCTCTGCCTCAGTGCGGATGCGCAGCGCGGCGCGGTAGGCGGCGGTTGCCTCTGCCAGCAGTTCTGCGCCAGCCTCGCCGTTGGTGCGGGTG
>NZ_JBAUHO010000009.1:0-7515 GCF_049680325.1 Planktotalea sp. | reverse complement strand
GAGAATGATGCGGCGCAAACTGGCAGCAGGCAATTGGAAGATGAATGGCACAAGTGCGGATCTGGCTCAGATCGAAGCGCTTGCAACGGCCCATACAGGCGCGCTTTCCGAAATCCTGATTGCACCGCCAACCACCCTGCTCCACCGCGCCGCCGACATTGCAAAGAATGGCCCTATCACCTTTGGTGCGCAGGACTGTCACAAACGCGAAAGCGGCGCGCATACGGGCGATGTTTCTGCCGCGATGTTGCTGGATGCTGGCGCAACTTATGTCATTCTTGGCCATTCGGAACGCCGCGCCGATCACGATGAACATGATGAAGATGTCCGCGCCAAAGCGCGCGCTGCGCTGGCGGCGGGCCTGCGGGTGATTATCTGTATGGGCGAAGAACTGGAAGAGCGCGAAGCCGACAACACGCTCGATATCATCGGCGGGCAGCTGGCAGGATCAATTCCCGACGATGTCAGCGGAGAAAATCTGGTCGTCGCCTATGAACCCATTTGGGCCATCGGCACCGGCAAAGTACCGAGCGTTGCACAAATCAGTGAAGTGCATAATTTCATCCGCGCACGTCTTGAGCAGCGTTTCGGCCCCAAAATCGCGCGCGCAATACGTTTGCTTTACGGTGGTTCCGTGAAACCGACGAATGCAGCTGAAATCTTTGCCATCGCCAACGTTGATGGCGCGCTGGTGGGCGGTGCAAGTCTAAAAGCCGACGATTTCTCGCCGATTATCAACGCTCTGGACGCAAGTTAACCCAAACGCTCTTTCAGCGCGGTATTTACCTCTGGCGTGATGAAATGGGACACATCACCACCAAGGCGGGCGATCTCTTTCACCAGCTTCGAGGCAATCGCCTGGTGCTGGGCTTCGGCCATCAGGAACACGGTTTCAATCGAGTCATCAAGCACGCGGTTCATGCCAACCATTTGATATTCATATTCAAAATCGGCAACAGCCCGCAACCCGCGCACAATGATCTGCGCGCCCACATCACGCGCGCAATCAATCAGCAGGTTCTCGAAAGGATGCACGACAATTTCTGTGCCTGTTTGCTGTGACAGATCACTGCAAATTGCCTCGATCATCGCCACGCGCTCTTCGAGCGAGAACAATGGACCCTTGTCACGGTTGATGGCGACGCCAATCACCAGCTTGTCGACCAACGCGCAAGCGCGGCGAATGATATCGATATGACCCAATGTAACTGGGTCAAACGTACCCGGATAAAGACCTGTTCGCATGATTGCGCTCCTTTCGGTTAAGGCGCACGCAACAATATTGCGCAGCGAAACGCAACACCGAACCTGCCATTCAACGGCTTAATGCCCCATTATCATCCCTTGAAGCGCGTCTTTTTCCATCGAAAGCTCGCTCAGACGCGCTTTCACCGCGTCGCCGATTGTGACCAAGCCGATCAATTTACCATCTTCGACCACAGGCATGTGACGGAATCGCCCGTCAGTCATTTTTTGCAACACATCATCCGCGCGGTCGGCCCGTGTGCAGGTGACCAGTTCTGTTGTCATAAAATCATCAACCTTGTCGGAGAGGCACTTTGCCCCATGAGCCGCCAGTTCACGCACGATATCGCGCTCGGACAAAATTCCATCGGCGGTATCCCCGTCCGCTGAAATCACAACTGTACCTATGCGCTTGTCTGCTAGAATTTGCGCAGCGTCACGGACCAGAGTACCGGGCTTTACTGTCACGACCGTATCACTCGCCTTAGAGTTTAGAATTTGCTGCACCAACATGGCTCGCCCTCCAGTAATAATATTGCGTTATCCTCAGAGTTTCCGCAATTTGCCATTCTGTCAAGCAATGGTATCTTTAAGTTGCAGCGCACTGCCCTTCCAGAAATGCAATTTCTGCACGCAATCCCGTGGCCAGCATTTCCGCAAATCGGTTAAGCCGCTGCAACCTACGATCAGAGATATGGCGAACCAGATAAAAACTGCGTGTCAGGCTGACCTCGTCGACAAGCACGCGGCGCAGCTCCGGCGCAGTCGGCAGCGCAAAATCATGCACAATACCAAGGCCCGCACCCTGCCGGATCGCATGAAACTGCACAGCCACGGAATTTGAGGCAAGCGGAACACGCTCCACCCCGAGGGCCGCAAGATAGTCCAGTTCCTTGTCGAAAATCATGTCCGGAATATAGCCAATCATCCGGTGTGCGCTCAAATCTTCCTTCGCCGTCAAAAGCGGTGCCTGATCCAAATACTGCGGTGACCCCGCCAGATGCAGCTTATAGTCGCTCAGTTTCTGAACCGTTAACCGCCCCGCAGTTGGCGCACTGACTGTGATCGCCATATCGGCTTCGCGCTTGGACAGGTTCACAACGCGCGGCAAAGCTACAATTTGCACGTCCAGATCAGGATGCGCGGCGACAATACGCGCGCAAACCTGCGGCAACAGGAAATTGGCGCAGCCATCTGGCGCGCCCAAACGAATGCTTCCGCTAAGCTCACTGCCAGATGCGCTGCCCTGCACCATCAGATCGCTCGCGGCCCCCATCGCTTGTTCCGCTTGCTCCGCCAAAGGCAGCAAGCGAGAGCCGGCCGCGCTCAACTCATACCCAAGCGGCGATTTGGCAAACAATGCTGTGCCCATGCGTTGTTCTAGCCGCGCAACACGCCGCCCGACCGTCGCAGGATCAATGCGCAATTGTTTACCCGCCGCAGACAGGCTTGCCCCTCGCGCCACACTCAGAAAAACGCGCAAGTCATCCCAATTCTGTGCCATGGATCACCTTCTTGCAATTTTGCAAAACCTTTTGGGATTATTGCGCCTGTTCACAGCATTTTTGCAAGATTAATCTGCATCAGACCAATCGGAGGATTCCCAAATGCAAGAACTCACCCATTACATCGGCGGCGAGCACGTTAAAGGCACGTCAGGACGTTTTGCTGACGTCTACAACCCTGCGACAGGCGAAGTGCAGGCCAAAGTGCCGCTCGCCAACAACGAAGAAATGGCGAAAGCCGTCGCAATCGCAGCCGAAGCGCAGCCTGCTTGGGCCGCAACGAACCCGCAGCGCCGCGCACGTGTGTTGATGGCCTACGTTGGCCTTTTGAACCGCGATATGGACAAGCTGGCCGAAGCGCTGTCGCGCGAGCACGGCAAGACCTTCCCGGATGCCAAAGGCGACATCCAGCGCGGCCTTGAAGTCGTGGAATATTGCATTGGCGCCCCCCAGATGCTCAAAGGCGAATACACCGATGGTGCGGGCCCGGGCATCGACATTTATTCCATGCGTCAGGCGCTTGGTGTTACCGCAGGCATTACGCCGTTCAACTTCCCGGCAATGATCCCGATGTGGATGTTTGCGCCTGCCATCGCATGCGGCAATGCCTTCATTTTGAAACCGTCAGAGCGTGATCCATCGGTTCCACTTATGCTTGCTGAGTTGCTGGAGGAAGCAGGCCTGCCCAAAGGCATCATCCAGGTGGTCAACGGCGATAAAGAAGCCGTGGATGCGATCTTGCACGATGAAACAATCCAATCCGTTGGCTTTGTCGGCTCAACACCGATTGCTGAATATATCTACGCAACAGGCTGCGCCAACGGTAAGCGCGTGCAATGTTTCGGCGGCGCGAAGAACCACATGATTATCATGCCAGACGCGGATATTGAACAAGCCGCTGATGCGCTTGTTGGCGCGGGCTACGGCGCTGCTGGCGAACGCTGCATGGCGATTTCGGTTGCGCTGCCTGTGGGCGAAGAAACCGCAGACCGTCTGATTGCGGCGCTGGTTCCACGCATCGAAAAGCTCAAAGTCGGCCCGTATACCGCTGGCGATGATGTTGACTACGGCCCCGTTGTGACAGCGGCGGCCAAGCAAAACATTCTCGGCCTGGTGCAAACCGGGATCGATCAGGGTGCGAAACTTGTTGTGGATGGGCGTGATTTCAACCTGCAAGGCTATGAAGACGGCTTCTTTGTAGGTGCGCACCTGTTCGATCACGTGACGCCTGATATGGACATCTACAAGAAAGAAATCTTTGGCCCTGTCCTATCCACCGTGCGCGCCGGCTCCTACGAAGAGGCGCTCAAACTGGCGATGGACCATGAATACGGCAACGGCACTGCGATCTTCACACGCGATGGTGACGCTGCACGCGACTTCGCCAACCGCGTCAACGTTGGCATGGTCGGTATCAACGTCCCGATCCCTGTGCCGCTGGCCTATCACACCTTCGGCGGTTGGAAGAAATCCGTCTTTGGCGATCTCAACCAGCACGGCCCGGATGCATTCAAGTTCTACACACGCACCAAGACAGTAACATCGCGCTGGCCTTCAGGTATCAAGCAAGGCGGCGAATTCAACTTCAAAGCGATGGACTAAACAAACTGGCGCGCGCGGAACACTCTGCGCGCGTCTCTCCTTCATTTTGCCAATAAACTCGCCCCGCAGGGCCCGCGGATCTACTCGCCCGTGACGTGCGTGTAGCTCGTTTGGCCTTCGCCCCGAAGTCCGGCCCAAAACCCCTGGGCCACCCCTAGCGCACGGATACCGCGATGATAGCTATAGCGTCCAAGCACAGGCCAGAACGCAATGCGCACGACACCCGACAGGCCTTTGGATATGATCTGAGCAACCGCACTGACACGCGCTTTTGCGGGATTGCTAGCTTTCATTATCCTGAACTTCGTAATGCTCTGCGCCCGCGCACGCTCGGAAATGTAACGCGCGCTCAAGCGCGCGTTGGGCACCTCTTCGCTCACAATGGCACCCGGAACCCAGGCAAGCCGCAAACCCGCCTTGTGAGCACGCCG
The DNA here is from genome assembly GCF_049680325.1 of Planktotalea sp. Lineage (GTDB taxonomy): Bacteria > Pseudomonadota > Alphaproteobacteria > Rhodobacterales > Rhodobacteraceae > Planktotalea. The sequence goes on along the minus strand of NZ_JBAUHO010000009.1, from coordinate 2,732 downwards.
CGACAAATCCGTATCTTCGCCCCCGCTCAGCCCGTAGTCGGGATCAAAGCGCAATCCAGCGCCCTCCAGCGCGGCAAGATCAACAATCCAGTTGTTGGTCGCCAGATCAAAACGACGCCCCGCAGCCATTGCTACGCTTTTGCGCGTATCGCTGATCGCCGCAGCACGCTCATAGTAGGCCAAAACCTCAAGCTCTGCATCCGAGCACCCCATAGCGGGCGCAATCGGAAGCACGGGGCCACCAGCAAGCTGGGCTTTCGCTTCTTTCGCGCCTGCCCAAAGCAGGCGCAACCAGTCGTGGCGAACTTGTTCATCGTCATCAACAAAGGCCAGCCAGTCGGAACCATCCGCAAGCGCCGCCTCAATAGCAGCATTGCGTGCAAAGGAAATTCCGCGGCGCGGCTCATGAATAGCCTGGGCGGGCCAGCCGGTGCGTTTTTGAAAATCCTCAACGACTTGCGTGATGCTCAACTGGGAATCGTTTTCGACGAAGACAAAGCGAAGCTCGGCCCCTTGCGGCACATCAAGTGCCTGCAACGATTGCAAAAGATCAGCAAACATGCGCGGACGCGCACGCGTCGCAGCTGCAATAGTTATGCGCGTAACACTGCGCTCCATGATTTTCGCCCCAGATTAGGAGAAAAGCCTAGCCGCTCTAACCTTGTGATAACAACGCATGTCGCGTTGCCAGCACGCTATTTGAGCGCAAAGTGTTGCCCTAACGCCCCCAAACACCCAAAAACCACCCGAAACAGACCTCAAAACCCGAAAGCATTTCAGCAATGAGCGACATCCATATCCGTCAAAATGGCACGGCAGGCCATATCACCTTGAACCGGCCAAGCGCGCTAAACGCCCTATCCTATGACATGGTCCGCGCCATCGACGCGGCATTGATCGATTGGGCGGGCAATGCGGACATCAAGCTGGTGATTATCGACGCTGTTGGTGAAAAAGCTTTTTGCGCTGGCGGTGATATCGCTGATCTCTATAGCACAGGACGGGCTGGCGACTTTGCTTATGGGCAAGGGTTCTGGCGCGACGAATACCGTATGAACGCGCGCCTGGCGGCTTTTCCCAAACCAATTGTCAGCTTTTTACAGGGGTTCACAATGGGCGGCGGCGTTGGCGTTGGGTGTCATGCAAGTCATAGGATCGTTGGCGAAAGCAGCCGTATCGCCATGCCAGAAGTCGGCATTGGACTGGTGCCCGATGTTGGCGGCTCGATGCTCCTTGCTCATGCGCCGGGTCGTCTTGGCGAATATTTTGGACTGACCGCTGCACGAATGGACGCGGGCGATGCACTTTACGTCGGTTTTGCAGATCATTTCATACCCGAAGCCAACTGGACTGCGCTCAAGGACGAACTATGTGCGGACGGCGATAGCCACGCGATCGAGCGCGCGGCAAACACCGCGCCTGCGCCGCAAGTCTTGGAACATCTTGATCTGGTCAACGATGCCTTCTGCGGCGAAAGTCTTGCTGATATTTGCACGAACTTACGGGTTCAGGATACTGATTTTGCAACGAAAACCTTAAAGCAGATCGAGCGAAATTCGCCACTATCCATGGCGTGCGCCGTCGAGATGATCCACCGCTTGCGCGGCGTTACTGAATTGGAACGCGCGCTGGAACTGGAATACCGCTACACTGCGCGCGCAATGGAACATGGCGATTTCCTCGAAGGCATACGTGCGGCCATCATCGACAAGGACCGCACCCCAAAGTGGAAACATACGCTGGACAAGGTTCCTGCAGTTGATGTCTCGTTCATGTTGCGCCCGCTAGGTAAAGACAAACTGTCATTTGAAGAGGAAAGCAAAGCAATGCAAATCGGATTTATCGGACTGGGAAACATGGGCGGACCTATGGCCGCAAATCTTGTCGCTGCGGGCCACACGGTAAAGGGCTTTGATGTCGCCGGGACAAGCACGGCAGGCGTCAGCGTCGCCGCCAGCGCAGCAGAGGACGCAACTGGCGTTGATGTGCTTATCACGATGTTGCCAAACGGTTCCATTCTGCGCAGCGTCGCGGATCAGGTCATCCCCGCAATGAGCAAGGGCGCAGTTCTGCTGGATTGTTCGACCGTTGACGTTGAAAGCGCGCGCGCTGTGGCGGATCAATGCACGGCCGCTGGCGTTCTGGCATTGGATGCGCCTGTGTCTGGCGGCATTGGCGGCGCAAGCGGTGGCACATTAACATTCATGGTCGGCGGCGAAGAAGCCGGCTTTAACAAAGCGCTGCCCCTCTTTGAAATCATGGGACAAAAAGCCGTTCATTGCGGCGCGTCGGGCAACGGTCAGGCTGCAAAGATCTGCAACAATATGATCCTGGGCGTCACAATGATCGCAACCTGCGAGAGCTTTGCACTTGCGGACAAGCTTGGCCTTGATCGCCAGAAAATGTTCGACGTGGTCAGCACGTCTTCCGGCTATAGCTGGTCGATGAATGCCTACTGCCCCGCGCCAGGGGTTGGCCCGACGTCGCCGGCCGATAACGACTATAAGCCCGGCTTTGCGGCTGATCTGATGCTGAAAGATCTACGCCTTGCCCAGCAAGCCGCCAGCGGCGCAGATGCAGACACGCCCATGGGCGCACTTGCCCAGGCGCTGTATGAGCAATTTGTCGAAAACGAAGACGGCGCTGGCCGCGATTTCAGCGCCATGTTGCCGCGCTTTGAGCAGCGTTCGCGCAGCTAAGCGCAGAGCACCGCCATGTTAGAACATCTTGAC
>NZ_JBAUHO010000008.1:0-3845 GCF_049680325.1 Planktotalea sp. | reverse complement strand
CTTTGCACACGCTCGACGCTCCAATCGGTACGTAGATCAACAAAGAGCGCGTGACCTTCGCGAACACCGCGGCTTACAGAATAGATGCCGCCACCTTCCAAACCACGCTCGGAAATCACCGCTTCACCGTTGCTATTATAAGGGCCAGAGGTAAAAGAAACTGCCTTCAATGGTGCGCCAAAATGGGGTTGCATATGTGCGCTCCAATCAACGTGAACCGCCGCATTTGCTGCATTGAACGGCGCCAGCTCGATGTCCTCCTTCGCGAACAACTCTGCCCATTGCCCGTCCGAACCAAGCCTTGCCCAACTGGCACCGCCCAGTGCGAAAACAAATGCATCGGCTGTTAGCGTTTGCCCACCCTCAGGCGTTTGGAATCCAAGGCAATCCTGCTGCCATCCCGTCCAGCGCCACTTTGTTCGAAACTCAACGCCCTTGTCTGAAAGCCGTAATATCCATGCGCGCAGCAATGGTGATGCTTTCATCGCCTTTGGAAAAACGCGGCCTGAAGACCCTGTAAACACCTCTTGGCCAAGATTTGCGGCGAATGCACCAACGTCTGTTGGGCCAAATTCTTTCAGTATTGGTGAGAGCCAACTTTGCGCATCTGAATAGTGCGTCTCGAATTCACTTAGGAGCTCATCCTTAGTCAGGTTGAGACCAGATTTTCCAGCCATCAGAAACTTGCGCCCCAGCGAAGGCTTTGCTTCGATGATAGTAACCTGAGCGCCTGCTTGCGAAAGCTCGTCCGCGGCCATAAGACCCGCTGGACCACCGCCGATGACAATTGCGCGTTTCATTCTGAACGCGTGCGAATTTCGCCCTTAAGTTCAACAACCCTTTGTGGGTATGGGATTTCGATACTGTTTTCCTTCAGTGCGTTCCAAACAAGGAACAACACATCCGAAGTGAATTTGTTGCGTCCGTCATCAATGCCATTAACCCAGAATTCGACCGCAAAATTCACACCACTATCCCCGAAACTGCGCAACTCGCAATCCGGTGGGAACGGTTTGCTCAGAACCTCTGGATGCTTGGCGACTGCCTTCTCAACGATTGCGGGGACCAGATTGATGTCTGTATCGTAGCTAACTGAAAACCCAGCCTCATAGCGGTTTGCCGAACCGCTATCAGAATAGTTCACAACTCGCGTCGTAATAAAATCTTCGTTCGGAACGACGATCCAGCGGCCGTCATATGTCTCGAGGATCGCGGCCCGCGCGGTCATTTTGACGATCGTCCCGGCCTCGCCGCCATCAAGTTCTACATAGTCCCCAACAGTTGCCTGCCCTTCCAGAAGCAAGATCACACCAGAGATGAAATTGGACGCAATCTTTTGTAGGCCAAAACCCAGGCCGACACCAATTGCACCACCAAGTACCGCTAGTGATGTGAGCGAAATGCCCATAATGTTCATCAAGATCAGGAACGCTGCACCGAAAATCGCAATCTCGGCCGTTTTTGAGGCGAGTTCACGCGTTGCTGGGCGCATCTCATTCTGTTTGGAAATGAAACTGCTCGATTGATCGTTCGACCAGCGACCGAACCAAAATATGATCCCGCCAACCACGGCAAAACGAATGGCAAATAGGATCGAAAACGACAGGTTTCCAAGGGGTACGACAGCCGCATCCAGCTTGGCTGTTGCTACTTCAAGCAGGCCTACAGCGTAAAGTGCGGCAACCGGGATAAGGACGAACTTCCCAAGAAGCTTAAGAAACCCATCCTTGATTATCTGCTCAACGAGTATGCGCGCAGCAAGGAAAAGAAAGACGCGTTTGCCAAATGCGATCACCGCTCCGCTACCGAAGATGGAGCGTGTTAGCGTTTCGCCGATGCCTGTCAGCGCATAAGCCAACAAAGGCAAAAGCAACGGCAAAAATATCAGAACAAACCGCCGCGCCGTCGCTATGACATTCTCTTGCTCGAGCTGAGGTGTCAGAAGTCGCGTCAATGCGGGTTTAAGTTTTCGCGATATATAAAGCGCGACAAGGTAGGCCACGATCAACAAAGCAAATTGCGACCATGCCGCGGGGCTCAGAAGCCAACCTTTGGCCAAATCCCATCCTTGCAAGGCATACGCTGCCGCTTGCTGTACGATCTGAGGCTGCTCGCTAAGGTCCATTACTTTATCCATTCAAAGGGTCAATGGTGTTTGCCCCATCTTGAATGCAAAGGCTAGAGCGCGCGCGCAACCTGCAAAATGGTATCAAACGCAAAGGACACGTCATCTTCAGTGCAATCAAATTGACCAACCTGAAAACGAATGACCTTTTTACCATCAACGAAAGTTTGCGTCAGATAAATTCGGCCATCATCGTTCAAATGATCTACCAATCGCTGGTTGAGATCGTCCAGATCACCGTCGCCAAGGTAGCGGAATGTGAACAATGAAAAAATCGGATCGGTTACAATTTCAAAATCAGGCTCGGCCGCAATTCGCGTTGCCAGCTTTTGCGCCCAAGCCACATGGTTGCGCATACGCATACGCAATCCATCAAGCCCATAAGCACGCATGAGAAACCATAGTTTTAGGGCGCGAAAGCGGCGGCCAAGTGGTACAGACCACTCCGAATAGTCGGTTACTTCCTGCTGACCATGTGTCTTCAGGTATTCAGGGCGTATCGCCAACGTCTGGCGTAGCGCGTCGGGATCGCGCAAAAACTGAACGGAACAATCAAACTGTGCGCCCAGCCATTTGTGAGGGTTGAACACGATACTGTCGCAGTTCTCTGCACCAGCCCATATTTCCCGGAATTCTGGACAGAACATCGCAGAACCCGCCCATGCAGCATCCAAGTGCGTAAACAGACCTTCCGCCGCAGCAAGCTCAGTCACCGCTTGAATGTCGTCACATGCCCCCATACCGGTCGAGCCGGTAACAGCAATGATTCCCGCAGGCAGGTATCCAGCTGCGCGATCTTTTGCAATTACCGCCTTTAGCGCGTTGATATCAATTGATTTTCTAGGACCTGTCGTTGGAAGTTTTATCAGATTGTCCTGCCCGATACCTGATACCCAAATCGCACGGTCTATGGAGGTATGCACCTGATCGGAACAGTATATCCGTATGGCTTTCTGACCACTCAGACCTTGTTGGTTACCTTGCCAATTCAAGGCGCGTTCGCGCATCGTGAGCACTGCGGCAAGCGTAGCAGAGGACGCGCTATCCTGAATGACGCCGGTGAATGCATCAGGAAGGCCCAAGCCTTCGCAGATCCATTCAAGCATTCTGGTTTCAAGTTCCGTCGCCGATGGCGAAGTTTGCCAAAGCATGCATTGAGCTGAAATCGCGCTGACAATTTGTTCCGCGAGGATAGAAGGCGGCGCGGCGTTGGACGGGAAATATGCAAAGAACCGAGGATGCTGCCAATGTGTGATGCCAGGCATCACGATCCTCTCGAAATCGTCGATGATGTCCTTCATAGGCTCTGCGTCATTAGGCGCGCGATCAGGCAAAAGCGCCAAAGTATCTCCAGGCGAAACTTGGGAGCGGACGGGACGATCTCTAAGCGTGCGATGATAATCCGCCGCCCAAGTCGCCATCTTTTGCGACCACTCTTCGAATTCATTCCATTGCATAGCTGATCCTCAACAATAAACTTGCCTTGTTAAGTAAATCAGAAAGCAAAGCTTAGTGCAATCGAGAGAAGTTCACATTGCAACAACACCAGACGAAATCATGCGACTGGGTTCTTGATAAGTTTTTTTTGGGGGGGTTTTTCTCACGAGGTATATAGATATTGGATTACTGGGATTGGCGGTGACCTACTCTCCCACGTCTTAAGACGCAGTACCATTGGCGCGGTGGCACTTAACTGCCGGGTTCGGGATGGGACCGGGTG
>NZ_JBAUHO010000007.1:0-2833 GCF_049680325.1 Planktotalea sp. | reverse complement strand
GGATCGCAAAAGCGATCCGAAATCCCTCAAAGAACCTTGATACCGTCTTTATCAATGGCCAGCATGTAACCTTTGCGCGCAATGTTCTTCACCAACAACTCGCTGACCATTTGATTGCCCAAACCGTCGCGCAAACGTTTGATGCGCGTCGCACCTGCCGCCTCTTCACAATCCGACGAATTGCGGCCCGAAATAACACCCTCGATTTCCGCGCCTGTCATCACATCATCATCCATGCGCGCTTCGGCCAGAACTGAAAGCGTTTCCATCGCGGCGTCAGTCAGCTTGAAACCCATGTTATTCAGATAAACCGTCTTTTCATCGCGGCTTATCAACAGCGAAGAAACCTGAATGCCCGAGCGTTCAATCTGCGCCATGCGGCGGTTCAAAACAATCAACATCACCAGAAAGACCACAGCGGCGATTAGCAACGCTGTCGCAAAAAGCAAAAGTACGAAGATCACAAAGCGGTAGGACGCCAGCGTTTCGGAAAACGACGTGCCCGATTGCGCGAGGATCTCCAATAATTTGATCTCTGCCTGACTGGTCAGATCATCATTCTCTATAAAAATCTGCTCAACGCGCATGTTGAATGCATTGGCATCTGGCAAATTTGCAAACAGCACAATTGCGGCCAACAGCAAAATGCCGACAATCGCCGCCAAACCAATGACGACGATCCGGTTACCGGTTTTGCGCGCATCTGCTGCGCTAGCGGTTTCGTCTTGCAAAGCCTGACTCCCGATCAATTGCCAGAGACTGACAAAACCTTCAGCAATGTCCAGCCCCGCGAGGCCAGTACACTTTGAGCTTTTGGCGTGACCTCTGCGACATTACAGGGGCCCGATACAGTGACCGTCCCATAATCGAGGCGCAAAGGGCTATCCTTTTTCGCTTTGTATTCGACTGTGCAATCAGCCGCAGCAACACTTGCAATGGCGCTAAGTGCAACGGCGGCAATGAGATATGTAATGCGATGTTTCATGCCTGTGAACCTGCGCTTTCATGCATTGTTTTTCAATAACAATAGCCCCAACAAACAGCGTTATCGGATAACAATGCGATGATATTGCCTGCCAGAGGGGGGTGCCCCCAGTTTGATCCCACCAAGCCCGCCAACACATGGGGGGCGCATCAAGCAAGTAAGGATCAAACACATGCACCGCACGTTCATCTCAACCGTCGTAGCCGCTGCTCTCGCGATCACTGGCGTTTCTTCTACAATGGCCCAAGCGGGTGAATACCGCTATGCGCCACAACCCCAGCATCGCTCGAGTGGCGGCAATGAAGTCGCCGCGGCTGCGCTCGCGGGCATCGCAACATTGTTCATCATCGGAAAAACGCTAGAGCGCCATCAAGGTCATCGCGAAAAGGTTATCGTGCGGCCATCTGCACCACGCCATAGCCACAACCAAGGCCGTGCTGTTCCAAGTTATCAGCAAAAGCACCGTGCAGGATCCAATCGCCACAACGGACGTACGCTGAATCATTGGCACACGCACAGCAATGGCAAGCGCCACAAGCACCCACATAAGGCAAACCACCACTATGGTGACAGGTAAATCAAGTTGAGCAGAGCGCGGCGTTTCCCCCCCCCGGAGCGCTGCGCACACAAGGGAGATGCGAGCGCTTGGACATGGCGCTCGCATCTTTTTTTATTTTTTCGGTTTCGTCAGGTGCCGTTGCGCAAAATCGGCAATCAACTCGAACGCCGATTGCGTTTCTGGTGTTTGCTCTTCGACCATAGGCCAAGCGTGGGGCGCGTTGTTGTGTGGCGCGCTCTCTACTGCAACGCCAGCTTGCGTCAATTTCGCCGCAAATGCTTCGATCTCGTCCCGAAACAATTCCACTTTACTATAAAGCAAAAGGTTCGGCGGGCTTCCTTTGAAATTCCCGAATGCAGGAGACACTTCAGGGTGCTGCAAAGGCGTATTGCCGCCATACATCCGAGCTGCCCGCGCAATCCAGGCGCGGCTTAGCAGGACATCCTGCCTTGCAAGTAGATCGATGGACGGATGCGACAGTGTGAGATCCAGCCAAGCCGACAACGTTATCACACACGAAGGCAATGGATCGCCTTGTTCAAGCAAACGATGTAACAGCGCCAAAGCCAGTCCGCCGCCTGCGCTCGTGCCCGCCAGAACAATCTGCGACGGCTCGAACCCCAATTGCAAAATCGCCTTATAGGCAGCCTCGGCATCATCTACTGCAGCTGGATATGGCGCTTGCGTTGCTTTTCTGTATTTCGCGGAAAAAACGGTCATGCCACAACTGATCGCCAGGCGGCGTGCATCAGGTTCGGAAGAGGCTGGACTGCCCACTGTATATGCCCCGCCATGAAAATAGAGCATGCAAGCATCTGGCAAGCTCAGGGTGCCTGGCACAGCGCGCAGGGCATCTATGCGGCCAAGCATTGTCCATTCGCACCCTGCCCCGTCATACTTGGGCCCGCTTACTGGTTTGCGCCGATGCGTCATCCAATTGATAAAAGGCTGCGATGGGATATAGCGCAACATTGGTTTAAGCGTTCGGCGCAACAGCCTGTTTGCTGATTGTAGCTCTGGCGAGTTCGTATCTGGGTTCATATCGGCTGCGCTCCTTGATCTTAACAACACTCTCTACTTTAGGTTTGATGGGCAAGGCAGTAGTTGAAGCGCATTAACTGTTAAAAAAGTGGAAAACGGATGAGCCTGCCAGGACCAGACTACTCATTTGAACAGGCTGCCCATGCTCGCGGTCTGTCGCTGGTTGCGGGTGTTGACGAGGTCGGGCGCGGCCCGCTTGCCGGGCCTGTTACGGCGGCTGCGGTCATTCTTGATCCCGCCCGCATTCC
>NZ_JBAUHO010000006.1:0-11698 GCF_049680325.1 Planktotalea sp. | reverse complement strand
TCACCGATGCGGTGATTGACGATATTCAAGAGCATTGGGACGCGTTAGAAAGCAACGGATGAGAGCCCCCGATTTTTGGTACACGCGCCCCGATGCGCCAAACTGGCGCGCACGTTTGCTTGCTCCTGTAGGAGCACTGTACGGCGCATTGACCGCCCGCCGTGTCGCGCAAGGCGCTCGCTTTCAAGCACCCGTTCCTGTGATCTGTATCGGCAATCTGAATGCAGGGGGCACGGGCAAAACGCCTAGCACGATCGCCCTCGCCCAGATGTTAAGTGATATGGGTGCCCGCCCGCATATCGTTTCGCGCGGGTATGGCGGCTCACTAACGGGCCCACACAACGTTCAGGCGAACGACAGCGCAGAAAGGGTTGGCGATGAACCTTTGCTTCTTGCCGCCTTCGCGCCAACATGGATCGCGAAAGATCGTGCGCTTGGGATCAAAGCCGCCTGCGACGCGGGCGCAAGTCATATCCTAATGGATGACGGCTTTCAGAACCCTGCCGTCAACAAGGCCCTGTCTATTGTCGTTGTGGATGCCGGAAAGGGTTTTGGAAATGGCCGCTGCTTGCCAGCTGGACCTTTGCGCGAACCTGTAGCTGCGGGTTTGAAACGCGCGGACTTTGTTTTGTCCATCGGGCCCGAAAAGGCGCAGAACCATTTTGCCAAGACATGGCCGATCACATTGCCCCATCTTCAAGGTCATCTAGAACCGCTTCAGACAGGGATAGATTTTCAAGGCATGCGCTGCATTGCCTTTGCTGGCATTGGTCATCCCGAAAAGTTCTTTGCGACACTGCGTGATCTGGGCGCTGACATCATTCGCGCCGAAGCGTTGGGGGATCATCAAACGCTAACACCCGCATTGCTCAAGCGGTTAGAAACAGATGCGCTTTTGCAAGACGCGCAGCTGGTCACGACAGAAAAAGATGCGGTCAGACTACCGCGCGCGTTCCGCCAGAACGTCGTGACCGTACCTGTGCGTCTAAAGATTGCCGACGAAACCGCCCTGCGCCAAGCGTTGACAGCGCTTACGGCGTAACCCAAAACTTGGATCAACTTTATTCCTGCAAAGCGAGTACAACATGATCGAAAAGCTAAGTGCAATTGTCGGCGCGGAAAACGTCCTGACAGGCAACGATATCTCGCGTTGGCACGAGGATTGGATGGGGCAATATTTTTCTGAGCCGATCGCCGTTGTGCGCCCCGCCTCTACAAAGGAAGTGTCCGAAATCGTTAAGCTCGGCAATGCGACCAAGACCCCGATTGTTCCAGTCAGTGGCAACACTGGCCTTGCAGGCGGCGCATCGGGCAAAGGCCACATCATGGTTTCGATGGAGCGCATGAACAAAATTCACGAAGTCCGCAAAGCCTCGCGCGTGGCAATTGTGGATGCAGGTGTCGTCATTTCCGACATTCACGCGGCCGCTGATGCTGAAGGGTTGGTGTTTCCCCTGACATTCGGTGCGCGCGGCACGGCTTTGATCGGCGGGAGCATGTCTACAAATGCAGGCGGTTCAAACGTCGTGCGCTATGGCAACACGCGCGATTTGATCCTTGGATTGGAAGTCGTGCTACCAACAGGCGAAATCGCCGATCTCATGTCCGAGCTTCGCAAAGACAACTCTGGCTATAACCTGAAGCATCTCATTGTTGGTGCAGAAGGAACGCTTGGTCTAATCACCAAAGCAGTTCTAAAACTCTCGCCCAAACCTTTGGCCTATGCGACCGCCATGGTCGCAGCCCCGTCCATTGCCGATAGCCTTGCATTGCTCAACAGATTGCAGGACGCGACTGGCGGCGCTGTGGAAGCATTCGAATACATGCCGCGCGCTTACGTCGAGCATCACATGAAAGTCGACAGCAACGCCCGCGAACCCTTTGATGCGCCCTATGATGTGAACATTATGGTTGAGGTCGGAACAACCATCGCAAGCGAAGCCGAACCAGACGCGTCAGGGCAAATCCCGTTCGTCACAAAGTTCGAGGAAATTCTTGCCGGTCTATTTGAAAGCGGTGCCGTGCTGGATGCGGTTGTCGCCCAGAACGAAGGACAGCGCAAAGCCATGTGGGAACGCCGCGAGGCCGCAGGCGTGATTATCAACCACCCGCTATTGATTAACCACGACATTGCCGTTCCGTTGGAAAAGGTTGCAACCTTCCTTGATGCTATGGCTGTGCGCTTGCAAACTATTGATCCCGGTGCTCAAGAAATGATCGTCGCGCATCTTGGCGATGGCAACGTCCATTACGCGGTCTGGGGGAAAAGCCAGGACCCGGACGTGCGCGATGCGGTGACGGAAGCTGTCGAGGATGAAACGCTCAAACTTGGCGGCAGCTTTTCAGCAGAGCACGGGATTGGTGTCAGCAAACTGCGTTCTATGAAACGGCGCAAGGACCCTGTTGCGATTGCGGCCATGAAAGCGATCAAGGCTGCGCTTGATCCCAATAACATCATGAACCCCGGGAAGGTCTTGCCTGACTAGCTACGCCAGTCAAAGAAACCTGCACCGGCCTCATCAAGCAACTTCGCAGCCATCGCGCGGCCCATATCCGGGCCGTCTTCGATCGCGCCTGTGATATCATCGCCAATGCTGTCAGATCCGTCTGGTCGCAAAACCTCGCCGCGCAACCGCAGTGTCGAACCATCCAGTTCGGCAAGACCCGCAATAGGCGTTTCACAGGATCCATCGAGCGCCGCAAGAAACGCGCGCTCGGCAGCAAGGCGTTGACCCGTTGGCGTATCATGGATTGCCGAAAGCATGTCAGCGGCGCGGGTGTCGTCTTTGCGACGCTCGATCCCGATTGCGCCCTGGGCAACCGCAGGCAACATTTCTGTCGTTTCAATCGCGCTCTTTGCGACATGAGCCATATCAAGGCGGCGCAGGCCTGCCATAGCAAGGAAGGTGCAATCGGCAACGTTGGCTTCCAGTTTTTTCAGACGGGTTTGAACGTTCCCGCGAAATTCTACGACCTTCAGATCAGGGCGGAAGTTCAGCAATTGCGCGCGGCGACGTAGGGACGACGTCCCCACAGTTGCGCCCGATGGCATATCAGCAAGACGCTCATGTGTTGCAGAGACAAATGCATCGCGCACGTCTTCACGCGGCAGATAAGTGTCCAGCACCAGACCCTCGGGTTGCAACGTCGGCATGTCCTTCATCGAATGCACCGCGATATCAATCGCGCCACAGAGCATGTCATCCTCGATCTCGCGCGTGAACAGGCCTTTGCCACCGATCTCTTTCAGCGGGCGGTCAATGATTTTATCGCCTGTTGTCTTGATTACGATGATCTCGAACGCCTCTTCAGGCAGATCAAATGCCACGCTTAAACGTCGCCGCGTTTCATAGGCCTGCGCCAATGCCAAAGGCGAGCCACGTGTGCCGATTTTCAGCGGTGAGGTCGGGGAAGGAAGTGTCATAGCCATGGTTTACCTTTATGGGGCTGTAAGATAGTTGACAACTGCCCAAGCGCTGCAAAATTGCTGCCTGCGGCAAGACGATACATGCGAACGGAGATTGCAATGACTTCATCCAAAAAGCTGCTGCGCGCCCTGGCAGGCGAAACATTGGAAACGCCGCCAATCTGGATGATGCGCCAAGCGGGACGCTACCTCCCTGAATATCGCGCGACGCGCGCGCAAGCGGGCGATTTTCTCAAGCTTTGCTATAACCCCGAATTGGCCGCCGAAGTCACTTTGCAGCCTATTCGCCGTTATGGTTTTGACGCGGCCATCCTGTTTGCTGACATCTTGCTGTTGCCACAGGCCTTGGGCGCTGATCTTTGGTTTGTCACGGGCGAAGGCCCGCGCCTGTCAACCATTACCGATCAATCAGGCGTCGACGCCTTGGGCAGCGTGGATAACATCCACGAAACCCTAAACCCGATCTATGAAACCGTCCGCATTTTGCGCCGCGAACTTCCAAGCGAAACAACCCTCATCGGTTTTGCAGGCGCGCCTTGGACGGTTGCCACTTACATGATCGCTGGCCGCGGCACCCCGGATCAGGCCCCCGCGCATGCGCTGCGCACAGAGGCGCCAGAGGTGTTCGACGCACTTATGGAACGCATCACCCTTGGGACCATCGAATACCTGTCCATGCAGATTGATGCAGGCGCTGAGGTGGTCAAGATTTTCGACAGTTGGGCTGGTTCACTCAAGGGTGACGCGTTTGACAAATACGCGATAGAGCCAACGCGCCGTATCATTGCAGAGCTGAAAAAGCGTCACCCGAACACGCCGATCATCGCTTTCCCGCGCGAGGGCGGCGACAAGTACATCGGCTTTGCCAAAGCAACCGGCGCGGATTGCGTTGCGCTGGATAATTCCGTCGACGCCGATTGGGCGGCAAAGCATGTGCAAGTGGATGGCTGCGTGCAGGGCAACCTCGCCTCTCGCCATATGGTGACGGGCGGACAGGACCTGATTGACGAAACGCGCGCGATTGTAAAAGCATTTTCTAAGGGGCCGCATATCTTCAACTTGGGCCATGGCATTACACCAGATGCCGATCCTGAGAACGTACAATTGATGATCGACACCGTGCGCAACGGTTAACATCGCAAACGCCGGAAAATCTGGGGAACCAAATGTCAAACACGGTATTGGGGATCGATCTAGGCACCTCCGCAGTGAAATGCGTGTTGACCAATAACGGCAAGGTAACAGGCACAGGCACTTCGGAGTTATCCCTATCCTCACCCCGCGCGGGTTGGTCGGAACAAAATCCGCAGGACTGGATTGCCGCAACACTTGCAGCCTATCGCGACGCAATTGATGCCGCGGGCATTTCGCCTGACGAAGTACGCGGCATTTCGCTTTCCGGACAGATGCACGGCGCAGTTCTTTTGGATGCAAACAATGTGGTTCTGCGTCCCGCAATCCTTTGGAACGATAATCGCTGCACGATTGAATGCAAAATTCTGTTAGAGCGCCTGCCAGAGATCGGCATGATCGCAGGCATTCCCCCCCTCCCCGGTTTTACAGCGCCCAAACTTATGTGGCTCAAAACCCATGAGCCTGAAATCTTCGCGCAGGTGCGCGCCATCTTGCTTCCAAAAGACTACATTGCATTTTGGTTAACGGGCGTGCTTGGCACCGATGTCTCGGATGCGGCTGGCACACTTTGGCTAGATCAAGCGACGCGCCAATGGAGCGACGCAGCTATCTCGGCCAGCGAAATCGAGCCCGAGTGGTTGCCCCCGCTTCACGATGGGTGCGAGCGCATTGGTCCGTTGAGCCAGGCAGCCGTTGACGCGCTTGGAATGCGCGCCGATACACCCGTTTTTGCAGGAGCAGGCGACGCCGCCGCTGGCGCACTTTCAATCGGAGCGGCCTCCGCTGGCAAATGCTTCATTTCCCTAGGAACATCTGGTCAGTTGCTTGTCGTCGATGACGCCTATTATCCAAATCCAGAGCAATTTGTTCACGCATACTGTCATACTATATCGGGCCTTTGGTATCGCATGGCTGCAATGTTGAACGGTGCGCGTCCGCTCTCTTGGTTTGCGTCTGTTCTCAAATGCTCGGTTCCCGAATTGTTGGCAGAAGCGGAAACAGCTGACCTTGATCGCATCCCCCTATTTCTACCCTACCTCACGGGCGAGCGTAGCCCGCATGGCGACCCCGATATCAGAGGCAGCTTTTACGGACTTGATGACGCCACTGGCCGCCCCGAAATGTGCCGCGCCGTCGTAGATGCCGTTGCGTTTATGATGCGTGATGCCTTCGATAGTTTTGGTGACAGCTTTACCCCGACCGACGTTATTCCCGTCATTGGCGGGGGTAGTCGCAGTGATCTGGTGCTGCAAACACTGGCCAATATTTTGGGCTGTAGCGTTGCGCGCACGGACGGCGGCGCAGAGGGGCCAGCATTTGGTGCGGCCTTGCTTGCCGAAGTCGGTATTGGCGTACGCCAACTTAGCGATCTTTCCTTTGACACCGTCATGACAGACCGTTTCGACCCGCTCGATGATCCAGCGCTGCACAAGCGCCTGGCAAGCTACCGCACGCTTTATCGCGCGCTTCGCGGCGCTTTATAGATCAATCGTAAGTTCGCTTTCAGAAGCGGCCGCGCGGGACTGGCACAAGATCAATTCGCCCTGCTGCTGCTTTTTGGACAACACGAAATCGCGGTGCTCCACCTCACCCGAAACGATACCGCACTTGCAAACCCCGCAGATGCCATCGGAACACTTTACATCAATATGCACGCCGTTTTCGTTAAGAACATCAGTGATGGTTTTATCCGCTGGAATTTCGAATTGTTTGCCCGATTTTGCCAATTTCACAGTAAATGCGTGGTTCACGTAATCGGATTGCTCTGGCACCGCAAAATACTCCAGATGACGCGCCTCTTCAGGAAAGCCAAGTTGTTCGGCTGCATCTATAACGCCGTCCATGTAGCGATCAGGTCCGCAGGTGTAGACGTGCCAGCCATCCTGATACCCGCTCAGAATGTTGTTCAGGTCAGCCCGCGTGTTTTGATCCGAGAAGTGAAAATGCACATGCTTGAACCAAGGCACGGACTTTAGATCATCAATATAGCCGGCATCAGCCATCTTGCTGGCTGAATAGTGAAGCTCGAAAGGTTTACCCAAAGCATGCAAGCGATGTGCGAAGGCAATCATCGGAGTGATGCCAATGCCGCCGCCCATCAGGAAAGTCTTTGTCGCGTCCTCAGCTAGTTCAAAATGGTTGATAGGCTTGGAAATGAACACCCGTCGCCCTTCGTTAAAGATGCGGTGCAAGAACCTGGAACCGCCCCTTCCTTTATCTTCGCGCAGAACGCCAATCTGATAACTGCTGCGATCACTTGGATCACCGGACATCGAATACTGGCGCACAAATTCAGGCGATACGACCACGTCCAGATGCCCACCAGCGGTCCAAGCGGGCAAGTCGCTGCCGTCAAATGACGAAAACTCGTACTTGGTCACATTGGCCGACATTTGCTCGACCTTTGAAATCCGTGCCTTGATAACAGGGGCATCCTCGAACGAGGGGTATTCATGTGCAAGCCCATCCGTTTCACCGCGCGCGAGACGTGCTTTATATTCGTCTGCGGAGATCATCGCCTCATAGGCCGCGATGCCTGCCTCACGGTCCATGGCAAAGGGGTACGGCCACGGGTGGGGGGCAAGGTTGGCAGGATATACAGCAAGCGTTTGATCCTCATATTTGAGGTCCAGATCAGTTTGGAGATCACGGCGGTTCACGGGTTGCGCAGGTTTGCGATAGCCTCCGTCATGCTTGATTTCGATATCCCACCACCATTTTTTGGCGTCGTTCAAACCGCCATGCCCGAGCGTGTCATCCAGCTTGGCAAGGATAGGTGCAGCGGCTGGCAGGTTCATCGCCGCCCAGCGAAACGGTTTTTCTGCAAACAGCCCTTCAAGGTTCCAAGGGCAGGTTTTCATACAGCGACCACACATCGCGCCGCCTTCGGTTGTGATGCGATAGGTCGTGCATTTCTGGCTGTCCGATTTCCAGATTTCGTAGCCGTTAAACATAAGTTTCGGACCAGCGGTTATCGCTCCAGACGGACATTCGCGCGCGCACTTGTTGCAACTTTCGCAGAA
Organism: Planktotalea sp.; assembly: GCF_049680325.1. Classification (GTDB taxonomy): domain Bacteria; phylum Pseudomonadota; class Alphaproteobacteria; order Rhodobacterales; family Rhodobacteraceae; genus Planktotalea. Next base: position 4,114 of record NZ_JBAUHO010000006.1, on the reverse strand, counting down.
TTTCTGCAGGCCGAAATCAATTGGTTTGTCATGTGCCAGCGGCATGTCAGTTGTCACTGCGCCCGACTTCAATCGTGGCCCCAGCAGTGGGTGCAGGATCACCTCTCCAATGCGGCTAACTTCACCAAGTCCGCTAAGTAGCAGCAAGGGCGGTTGCAGCACTTCACCGTCCATCACCGAATGCGCCTTTGCTTTGTAACCCAGGTTGCGGATTTGCTTCGCTATGACGCCACCAAGTAACGAGAAGCGCAGATAGGCACGCATGCTTTGCGCCACAGCGACCCAGTCATCGCCGCTGGCCCCTTCCATGGTTTCGTAGCCCTGATCGATAATCATCGAAATTGCGTTGTTATGAGGAGGCTCTATTGGATCGCCCGTCGCATCATGACTGTACCATGCCCAATCAGGGCAACGCGATATTCCGACGGCATCAACACCCAGAAAATAGCTCGCCGCCTTGACGTTCTGTGCGTTTCGCTCTGCATCGCTCGGTGCCGTCGAAACTGGCTCTGACGGGCCGTCCTGAAGCAAAACAAATGCCCCCAATATCCGCCGCTGAGCCGCTGATAGAGCACATTTAATAGCGTAGTAGCCACCGCCTGCGGCCTGCTGCTGTTTCTTGCCCATATCGCCAAACTGGGCGCGCGCAAACATATCGGTTCGTTTGGGCACACGCGCGACGCGCGCTTCATCAATAAATGTGGTTGGCGTGTCTTTGCGTTTGAGATTTTCGAACGGCAACGCACCGTCGGCGAAATTGCGTTTGGCATAGGGATCGAGATTCAGCGCGCTTTTCACACTGCCCTTGCCAAGCCACCATGCAGGGCCTTGTGTTCTGAACCAAGGCTGTTTCGCCATTGGCGCAAGCGGTGCATCAACGGCCATTTCAAAAGATGTCGTCACCACAGCAAGGCCGAAACCCGTCCCCAAGTACGGCGCAACAAGCTTATCCCCTTCAACGCTCACCAGCCCAGCCGCAACGGCCAGTTTGTTCATGTCTACATCAGAGGTCGAGCTCGTATGGCAACGCGAGTCATAACCCAGAATGCGCAAATAATTGGCCATGCCTACTGCGGCCTCGGTTGCGCGAAGACATGCACGATGATCTTCTGCGCCCACAATCCACTCCGATCCCGGCTCGTCTGTGCGCACCGCCCTGTTTTGCTCGAACAGAAAAACAATGGCGTGATCGTGATCTTCGATTGTTGAAGGGGCTGCCTGAATTGACTCTTTCAAATCCGCCATAATGACATCAATGCCAGAGGCCAGCGTTTTCGTTTGTTTCGTGAGCAGCTCTTCGGCCAGTCGATCAATGTCGGGGTTCCGGGTAGGTTCGCTAAGTCGCGCGGCTTCGGGCAATCGGCAAATGCCCATCATGGATGCATCTGCAAAATACCCGTAAGATTTCACATGTTGCGCGCGCTCATCCAGATCCGTTGGAACATCAGAACGCACCCCATTCACCAGCCCGTCTCGCACCGCATCCATCATCGCCTGATAATCACCCATCGCATTCACCAAAGAATGCGGCGTTTTCAAATCCGAAAACGAGAGAACCGCCATCGGCGGAACATGGGTTAGATCAGCAAGGCCATTCAATCTGCTCAACCGTTCGCATGGATACGGTCCCATGTGAAAAGGACGGTTCTTGGTCGAGAAAAAACGAATACCCATGTGCTCTCCTGCGCTTGGAGCGATGCTGCCCGAAACTCAAGAAAATCGCCATATGCTAAATCCAGTGTTTCAAGCCCTATGCGCCGCAGCGGCGATCCTGGGCAGCAAAGTGTCATACTCTTGAAAAATCAGGAGCTGGCCAGCATCAGAAATGACTTCGATATCTATCCAGGGGTAAGTTTCGCGATATTCAGCAATAGTCGCTATATCGGTGGCGGGATCCTGACCACCGTTCACAAACCAGGTCTTCGTATCCTTGCATTTTAGCATGAGGTGGGACCAGTCTGCTTCGGTTGCAAGCACTTCATGTGCGTAGGTCTGTGCAACATCGTTCGACTTTCCGAGGATCAGTTCTGCGTTTGAGTATAAAACAGGATGGAGCGCCTTATCGTCGATCATTTTTACATCGGCAGCCGATCTCTGGTTTATCTGGCGAAACGTCTCGGCAGGTCCAACTCTCCGGGCCATGGCAAAGGCCGCCTTGGCGCTGAACTTTAAAAGATGCGGGGCGTGCTTTGCCGTCGATAAAAAGAAACGATGCCACTTGCCCATTCCCGAATAATGACGATCACCGGGCAGACAGGGACGTGCGCATAGGCCTATAATTTCGCTAATCATTTCTGGAAAGTGGCCCGTGAAATCGGCGGCAAATATCAGATCGTTGCCTTGAGTAAGATAGGGCAGTCGGGCAATCCCTAGATGCTCTAAAAGATGCAGCGTATCTTCGCGCGTGGATTTCAACACGTCTGATTTAGGATCAATACTGTCACTTTGTCCGTATCCAGCCCGGATTGGACAAATGATGCGCAACCCTTGGCTGAACGCGAGTTTTATCATCGGAGCATGCCAACGTGCTATGCAATACCCCATATGAGAATAAAGCACGGGCTTGCCTGTAACAGGGCCCATGTCGTGGTAGTCCATGCGCCGCCCGTCAGGCAAAACCAGTGTCTTGAACGGCTTCCAGACCTCGGCATCTAACCAGTCCGATGCAATAAGAATGGGCGCGCTGCGCGATTGCGCCTCCTTTGGGATTGCTGTCTGCGAAACTTCGCTTAGCGACATAACCAATCGAATAACCTCTGATTGGGCCCGTGCATTCATTTTTGAAAGGATCGACTTGATCTGCCCGCGTACGGTCCCTTCGCTAGTGCCTCGATCCAGCGCTATTGATTTTGCGTCAAGCCCTTCGACCATTGCGCGCACCACACCCTGCTCTGCGGCTGTTAGGCCGAACACTTCTTCAAGGGTATGTCCAAGCGCTTCCTGCCAGTGAAGCCGCGTTGTCACGACCAAAGCATGTTTCGCAGTAACTTCGTATGCGCTCTTCAATATACGTACCTGAAACAATGCTATTCTCAAATGCCCGGGAAACTCGATCTTTAAAAGACGATCCGGGCTGGCCGTATTACGAAAGACGTCACGCACGCTTGTCTGAACTGCATCCAGCGCATCGCGTGGCAGGTTTAATGCCGTTAACTGGGCACCATCTTCGATCCCGAATGCTTGCTGGGCGCCTGCATTGCTGGCGACAATTTGCAAGTTCAGATCCACGATGAATGCGGCAAGCCCCTTAAAGGGTGTGAGAATGGCCGCCAGATCTGACTCTTCGCCTGCGTCCACTTCACGGGACAGAAATGTATCAGCGCGGCTTAAATGCGCTTGATAGGCCTCATCGAACTGGTCAATGGCCTTGATCGTCTGGCGGGCGACACTTGCATCAAGACCAGCATCGTTCCACGCATCAATGAAGGCTTCCAGAGAATTCGGATCAAGCGCAATATCGTAAAGCTGCTCAACAAACTTTTCAGGATTAATGTCTTTGTTGGAATCGTTTTTCATAAATATTTTTCCGCAAAAAATAACCGCACGCATTCATTGGAGATCGGTTACTCTCATAGCTAGCAGCTAAATTGTGGTGTGTCTGTGTCTGCAGGTTATCACATCACCGATGTCTGACGTCAGCACTCGTTGGACAGAAAAGGCCCTCAAATCGGGCTTGGTACCAACTTGGTCCATTTAGGTTTTTGGTAGGAAAAAATGAAAATGCTTAAGTCTAGTGTAGACAACAGTACGGCTTGAAGTGGACGGATCAAGATAAAAGCATTTTTAGCTTTCAGGAGTATTTTCTTCCGGATTTGAAATGCAAACGCAAAAAGCCGCCCTTGGGCGACTGTTAACGTATGAGTTGTGTCTTGTTTGTTGGTTGCGGGAGTAGGATTTGAACCTACGACCTTCAGGTTATGAGCCTGACGAGCTACCGGGCTGCTCCATCCCGCGCCAATTGTCTTTTAGTACAGACATAAACGCTTAGTTTTTCTCACGAGGTATATAGATATTGGATTACTGGGATTGGCGGTGACCTACTCTCCCACGTCTTAAGACGCAGTACCATTGGCGCGGTGGCACTTAACTGCCGGGTTCGGGATGGGACCGGGTG
>NZ_JBAUHO010000005.1:0-27865 GCF_049680325.1 Planktotalea sp. | reverse complement strand
GTACACATTCTCCGGTTGGACAGTTGCTCTTGCGTACCAGGACTCTTCTGTAAACGCGAACGACAAAACAGTTCTGACAGTTGGCGGCAACGTCGGCATTGCAGACCTGACATTCGCAATTGCTGACAACTCCGGTTCTTTGAAGTACGGCATCGGTGCTGACTTCTCCGTAGGTGCAGCGACAACAGTATCTGCATTCGTGAACAGCGAAGACACAGCTGGTGAAGCATACGGCCTGGGCGTTTCTCACGACCTCGGTGGCGGCGCGTCCATCAAAGGTGGCGTAGTTTCCGTACCAGGTGGCGGCGCGACACGTGCTTACCTTGGTCTGCACTTCAACTTCTAATCTTAGAAGTTTAAGCGATCTAAAAGAAGGACGGGCCCTCGGGCTCGTCCTTTTCTTTTGCGCGAATGCATATTACCTCATGGGTGAAACCAGAGGGCCGGGCATGTCGCTGCAAGAAATCCAAACGAAAATCACCAAAGCAGAAACAAACGCGGGACGTACAGCAGGCAGTGCAAAGCTGATTGCTGTTTCCAAAGTCCAGCCGAACGAGCGCGTGCGCGCGGTTCTGCAAGAAGGACATCGGGTTTTTGGTGAAAACCGCGTTCAAGAAGCGCTAGGTAAATGGCCAGACTTCAAACAAGAGTTTGAAGGTGTCTTCTTGCATCTGATCGGCCCCTTGCAAACAAACAAAGCCCGTCAAGCGATGGAGCTGTTTGATGCAATTCACACGCTGGATCGCCCGAAGCTCGCCAGCACGATTGCTAGATTAGCTCAAGAAATGGGTAGCTGCCCTGATCTTTTTGTGCAGGTGAACACGGGTGAAGAAGATCAAAAAGCAGGTGTTGCGCCGCGTGATGCGGATAATTTCATCGCCGAATGTCGCGCCCTTGATCTACCTGTAAAGGGATTGATGTGCATTCCACCAGTTGATGAAGAGCCGTCACTGCATTTTGCCCTGCTCGCAAAGATTGCTGCGCGTAATGGTTTGGACGGGCTGTCGATGGGTATGAGCAGCGATTTTGAACGCGCGATTGCCTTTGGCGCAACGCATGTGCGGGTCGGCTCTGCAATATTCGGTGCGCGTGCTTACGAAATTTAAGAGTTTCCAACGACTGCGTCGTCGGACCGATGCGAGGGGCCAGCCCCTCGCGCTCCCCGGGATATTTAGGGAGAGAGGAAGCCAAGCTAGCGTACGATAAGGCGGGTGCTTTGTGTGATACGCCTTGCGATTTCATGAAGATGGTCACGGCGAAAAGCGATGCAGCCCTCTGTCGCAAAGCCGGGCCGTCGCCATTGGTGAATGAATATGGCAGACCCTTTGTTGGCTATTGCGTTTGGCCAGTTCCAGTCGGTGAGAATCACCAGATCATAAAGCGGATCAGGGCGCCTGAGTACTTCATGGCTGTAAGGATAAGGCATTTTTACCTGCGAATTGTAATCGGGACGTTCTGCATCATCTGACCAAAGATCCCGCGGCCCGATCGGGCGTGCCCAAGAGACAGGTCGGGCAATACGATCGGCGCGATAGAGCATCCCTGTGATCCTATGGATGCCACGCGGAGTTGCACCGTCGCCTTCGCGTTTGTCAGATGAAATGCCCGACTTTCCGACGGTGCAGGGAAATAATTCTTGGGCGAAACGCACGCCTTTGGGCGTCAAAACCAGATCATTTGGGGTCACAGCATGTGGCCCGATTTGCTTGCTTTGGTGCGTAAGTATTCGTGATTATGGGTGTTTTCGCCAAGTTTGAGAGGCACGCGCTCTGTAACCTCAATGCCTGTCTTTTGCATCATATCGATCTTGGCAGGATTGTTGGTCAGCAAGCGTACCTTGCGAATGCCAAGCTCTTTAAGAATAGCCGCGCCAATGCGGAAATCTCGTTCATCGTCTTCAAAGCCGAGCCGATGGTTGGCCTCGACCGTATCGAAGCCTTGATCCTGAAGAGAGTAGGCGCGCATCTTGTTGGCAAGGCCGATGCCGCGTCCTTCTTGATTGAGGTAGAGTAGAACGCCTGCGCCTCGGGTTCCCATCTGGGCCAGAGCGCCGCGAAGTTGCGGGCCGCAATCGCATTTGAGCGATCCCATAACGTCACCTGTAAAGCAGGCAGAGTGCAACCGCGTCAAAACAGGGAGGCTGCGATCCGGGTTCCCGATTACGATTGCGTAATGTTCTTCAGCACCGTCATCAGGGCGAAACACATGCAGTCGGCCTGCATCCGAGACGCTCATTGGCAATCTTGCGTGAATCACGTCATCAAAATGCGCGGCGTTGCCGAGCAGTGGTTGTACCTGCACTGCGAAAAGGCTGGTTAGACCGTGCTGGGCTGCGAAGGCGGTTCCATTTTCCAGATCGCTTATCAGTGCTGCTGGCAGCAGTCGCGCATCTTTTGTCAGTTGGAGCGCAATCCGGTGGCCGTCTGCATTGCCCTCCCGCATTGAGCGCAGCGGCCCTTTCATCGGGTTCCCGAGATCGTCTGAAGGATCAGCAAGCGCGCCGATCCAGCGAAGATCGGCATCGCCGGGCACGATAATTCGCGCCAGATCACCATCATAGGCGCGGGCCTTTAGCGTTTCCGCGCGGCGCGCCGTAATTGCGAGGACCGTGTTTCCATCGAGCGCGCGCGCCGCCGCGACACGCTCTGGTGTTAGGGTTTCGACCGCTTGGACAAGAACATCAGAGCCTGCCCCGAGGATGACGATTGGAACGCCCATGCGCAAATCACCCCGCGCGCGCGCGATCTGTTGGGATATGTCAGGCGAAAAACTCATCGTTGGTCATGACTCTTTGAAACACTTCGCTTGGCGAAGCTGTTGATTTGGGCCGAATATGAAACATATCAAGCGAGAATAACACATGGATGTGAGAGAGATGCCACAAACCTTGTCGATTGACGGGATCGAACGCATCTCTAGTACAACAACAGACCGGAGATGATCCATGGCCCAGTTAAAGAACATTCTGCTCGTCGATGATGACGATGACCTGCGCGAAGCTCTTTCAGAGCAGCTTGTGATGACGGAAGACTTTGAAGTCTTCGAGGCCGATTGCGGGACGCAAGCAATGGAGCGGGTGAAAGAGCAGCTTTATGATCTGATTATTCTGGACGTAGGCCTGCCCGATACAGATGGGCGCGAATTGTGTCGACTGATGCGCAAGCAAGGAGTTAAGAGCCCTATCTTGATGCTGACGGGGCATGATAGCGACGCAGACACGATCCTTGGTCTAGACGCGGGCGCGAATGACTACGTGTCCAAACCTTTCAAATTCCCTGTGCTTTTAGCGCGTATCCGGGCGCAATTGCGACAGCATGAGCAATCAGAAGATGCGGTGTTTGGTCTTGGTCCCTATACGTTCAAGCCGGCGATGAAGATGCTGATTACCGAAGATGACCGTAAGATCCGTTTGACTGAAAAAGAAACGAATATTTTGAAGTTCCTTTATCGCTCGACCGAAGGAGTTGTGCCGCGCGATGTGCTGCTGCATGAGGTTTGGGGATATAATGCAGGCGTGACGACCCATACGCTTGAGACGCATATTTACCGCCTTCGTCAAAAAATTGAACCAGATCCGTCCAATGCCCGCCTTCTTGTGACCGAATCTGGTGGCTATCGTTTGGTGGCATAGTTTGAAAGGGTCCATTTGGTGCGTGATTTGATCAAGATCAAAGCAGCAAACTGGATGCACCTTTAAACAGCCTGCAAGAGTTCCCGCGCATATCCGGGTTATGATATGCACCTCCCTGTTGGACTTGGCCGAGCTTTATGCTCGGCCTTTTTTTACGCGAGGGGTTTGATGGAAATGATAGGGCCAGAGCCCTGTTTGGACAGTTTGTCATCCTGATTATATAGCGCGCAAGCATCAAGCGAGAGGCAGCCACAGCCGATACAACCATCAAGGCTATCGCGCATATGCTCCAATGCGCTGATCTTGCGATCAAGGTGAACGCGAAGCGCATGCGAGATGTTTGCCCAGTCTTTTGCGTTTGGCGTCCTGTTGTCAGGAAGTTGACTGAAAATACCTTTGATTTGAGGTAGGGTAAGATCAAATTTTTGCGCGATTAAGATGAACGAAACACGCCGAATTTGAGCGCGGGCAAAGCGGCGATAACCGCCCCGATTGCGATGTGCCGTGATAAGACCCTCGTTCTCATAATAGCGAATTGCAGAGACTGCCAAGCCCGTTCGCTTTGCAACCTGTCCAATCGTCAGTTCGGAAAACTTTGACTGCATGAATTTTTCTCTTGATCTAAAGTTAACTTGAGAAATTACAAAGGTAACAGAAATTATCAAGGAGAGAGACTATGGCCCGCTTGGAACATGCGAATATTACAGTTGGCGACGCCGCAAGAACGGCGGCCTGGCTGGAACGCGTTTTTGGATGGACGATCCGCTGGCAAGGGTCTGCGATGAACGGGGATGGCCAGACCATCCATATCGGGACCGATGAGGAATACCTTGCGCTCTATCAACCCAAAATGACGTGCTCTGGACGCAAGCCCGATTATGAAGCCCGCGGGCAGTTAAATCACATCGGCATCGTTGTCGCGGACTTGAACATGGCTGAAAAAGCCGTGCGCGCCGAAGGGTATGAACCGCATTCGCACCAAAAATACGAGCCGGGTGAACGGTTCTACTTTTTCGACGAGAACGATGTCGAATATGAAATCGTTGCTTACGATTGAATGCGCGCTGCCAGGTTGTCGCTTGCACCAAACGGCATCTAGGATAGGTTGGCGCGACCTCAGCTAAAGGACGCGCCATGAGCTTCTCACTTGCCACTTGGAACATTAACTCCGTGCGTCTGCGCGAGCCGATTGTCTGTAAGTTATTGCAAGAGCAAGGTCCCGACGTGCTGTGTTTGCAAGAATGCAAATCGCCGGTTGAACTGATCCCCAGAGAGGCGTTCGAGGCACTTGGCTACACCCACATGGTTGCGCGCGGGCAGAAGGGTTACAACGGTGTTGCGATCTTGTCCAAGCTCCCGATCAAAGAGGTTGGCGCTATGGATTTCGCCCAGCTAGGGCATGCGCGTCATATCGCGGGGCAATTGGAAAATGGTGCTGTAATCCATAACTTTTATGTGCCTGCGGGGGGCGATGTACCTGATCGCGATAAGAACGAAAAATTTGGCCAAAAGCTTGATTACCTCACGGAGATGCGTGACTGGTTCAAGGGCAACAAGCCTGAAAAGTCCATTCTCGTTGGCGATCTGAATATCGCACCGCGTGAGGATGATGTTTGGGATCACAAAAAGCTGCTTAAGATCGTCAGTCATACGCCCGTCGAAGTTGAGCACTTTACCGATGTCATGGAAGCAGGCGATTGGCACGATGTGACCCGCGCAGATATTCCCGACGGCAAGCTTTATAGCTGGTGGTCTTATCGTGCCCGTGATTGGGACGGCGCTGACAAAGGGCGTCGCTTGGATCATATTTGGGCGACTGGTGATATTCGTCAGGCTGCGCATTCTTCGCGCGTGCTGCGCGATGCACGTGGTTGGGAAAAACCATCCGATCACGCCCCTGTTTTTGCTACTTTTGATCTTTGATGCTGCCCTTGCGAAAGCGGGGATGATGGGCCATCTAGAGGACAACACGTAAGATAAATAAGGCGCGAGATGATGATTGAACTAGGCGGCGGTGCTGCACCTGATGCGGGCGATTTGATCAAGGACGTAAACGAAAGCAACTTCATGCAGGATGTTGTCGAAGCGTCCAATGAGGTTCCGGTAATCGTGGATTTCTGGGCGCCTTGGTGCGGTCCTTGCAAAACGCTCGGCCCCGCTTTGGAGGCTGAAGTTACTGCTGCTGGCGGTGCGGTCAAAATGGTCAAGGTGAACGTGGACGAAAACCAGATGATCGCGGGCCAGATGCAAGTGCAGTCGATCCCGACCGTCTTTGCCTTTTACAAAGGGCAGCCAATTGACGGATTTCAGGGGGCAATTCCAGGTTCCGAGATAAAAGATTTTGTCGCACGCGTGATTGAAGCAGGGGGCGGTGATCCGTCTGGTGGTTTGAATGACGCCATCGCGGCGGCGGAAGCGATGCTTGAGGACGGTGACATCGCGGATGCGGCCCAGACCTTTGCTGCGATTCTTGAAGAGGATGACCAATGCGTTGCTGCCTATGCGGGGCTTGCACGTTCGCACTTGGCTTTAGGTGAGGCGGATCAGGCGGAGGCGGTCCTAAACGGAGTGCCCGCCGCGCTTTCACACGATGCGCTGATCGAGGGTGCGTTCGCACAGCTTGCCCTTGCGCGTCAAGCCGCACAGGCGGGCCCATTGGCAGAGCTGACAGCGGCGGTTGAAGCTAATCCTGACGACCTACAAGCGCGCTTTGATCTGGCCGCTGCCCTAAATGCGAATGGGCAGACCCAAGAGGCAGTCGATGCGCTTTTGGAAATCTTCCGCCGTGATCGCGAATGGAACGACGGCGCTGCCAAGACGCAGTTGTTTACGGTTTTTGATGCGCTCAAGCCTGAAGATCCGATTGTTCTGAACGGGCGGCGCAAACTTAGCTCGATGATATTTGTCTAATGTGCTGCGCGCGCTAGGTTGCCTGATATGAAAAACATTGGCGATCTACCAGATATCTTACCGGCCTTTCCATTGCCCGGTGCTTTGCTTTTGCCGCGCTCGCGCTTGCCGTTGCACATATTTGAGCCGCGTTATCTGAGCATGGTTGATGACGCGCTCAAGACCCAAGGGCGGTTGATCGCAATGATTCAGCCGAACCCGGGTCGCACGGGCGATGAAAAAGGTTTGCACCGTATCGGATGCGCTGGGCGTATTACCCAGTTCTCCGAAATGGAAGACGGGCGCTATATGCTGACGCTTGGCGGCGTGTCGCGGTTTCGATTGTTGGGCGAGGTCGATGGATTTACGCCCTATCGCCGCATAGAAGTGAACTGGGACGGCTTCGAGCAGGATCAAGCAGCTTCGGAGAAAGACGTCATGTTTGATCGCGACGCATTTCTGAACCTGCTGTCAAAGTACTTCACGACGCGTGATTTGAACGCGGATTGGGATACACTGAAAGAGGCAGATGACGAATTGTTGGTGAATTCGCTTTCGATGATGCTGGACTTCGAGCCCGAAGATAAACAAGCGCTGTTGGAGGCCCCAAGCCTGTCAACGCGGCGCGAAACGCTGGTCACCTTGATTGAATATTTCCTGCGTGGCGGCGAAGCAGAGGAAATGATGCAATGAGTATAGATAACGCTGAACCTGGCTTTGATCCGCATATGCTTGAGGCATTGATTTGTCCGCATACGCATGGGCGCTTGGATTATGACGCAGAGGCACAGGAACTTGTGTCTAAAAAAGCGGGTCTGGCATTTCCGATCCGTAATGGCATTCCTGTTATGTTGCTGGACGAGGCGCGCAGGCTGGATTAAAGCGCGCGCCCTGTCATCAGCTTGGGTAGATCGCCTGTTAAACCCGCAGCTTCGCGAATGAAGTTGCGGCGCAGGCTAGGTACCGAGTTGATAAGGCCCATCCCCAAATCGCGCCCTAAGCGCAGGAACGGGTTATCGTTTGAAAACAACCTGTTAAATGTATCGGTGGCGGCTGCCAAGGTGGTCGTGTCAAAGCGGCGCCATTGTTGATATCGCTCCAGAACGAGCGGGGAAGCGATGTCCTCGCCGCGACGCATCGCCAAAATCATGACTTCGGCCAAAGCCGCAACATCGCGCAGGCCTGCGTTCAAGCCTTGCCCCGCAATCGGGTGCATTCCATGTGCAGCATCACCGATCAGGGCAAGGCGCTCGGCGATGAAACGCTCTGCAATCGTGAGGTTCAACGGATAGGTAAAGCGCGCGCCTGCAAGTTTGATTTCGCCCAGAAAATCGCCGAACGCGGGGCGCAGGGCGTCTAGGTATTCTTCGGTGTCGAGCGCTTGAATGCGCGCGGCATTGGCATCCGTTTCGCTCCATACGACAGAACTGCGATTGCCTGTCAAAGGCAGGATCGCAAGCGGGCCGGATGGCATGAAAAACTGATGCGCGATCCCGCCGTGGGGCTTTTCGTGTTCGATCGCACAAACCAGCGCTGTTTGTCCGTAATTCCAGCCCGTGCGCTTGATCCCCGCGCGTTCAGCGGTGCCGCTACGCCGGCCATCTGATCCGATCAGCAAACGTGCGCGAAGTGTTTCGCCAGATGCGAGTGTCACCGACGCTCCGTGCAGGTCGCTCGCTTGGGCGATCACGGTCTCTTCATTGCGCAATGTAATTTTCGGATTTGCGTCCATCGCGTCGATAAAAGCGCGCCTGAGATAACGATCCTCGATCATGTAACCCATTGGTCCTTCTTCGATTTCCGCGTGATCGAAATGAAGAAAAAACGGTGAAGGGCCTTCACCCGCGCGTCCATCGGTTACTTTTATTTCCAGCATGGGCTGGGCCTTTTCAGCCAGCTCGTCCCAAAGGCCAATCGCCTTCAGCAATCGCTGGGTCGCCAACGCCAAGGCATAGGATCGTCCATCAAAATCGGTCGCTGCTCTGCTCGCAACAGGAAGCGTGTCGATGACCGTGCTACTTAACCCGCCTTGCGCTGCCGCAAGGGCCAGAGCGGGACCGTTCAGGCCACCACCGATGATGATGAGATCGCTATCAAATGTCATGCTTTTCAATATGGGAGCATCGGTAGGATTGTCCATGCGCGACTCTGCCGCTACCGTCGAGACAAATAGGAGAAATGTGATGCAAGACTGGTTGAAAATGAGCGCAGCTGCGCTGGGGCGTGGCATTGAATCGGGCGATATTGATCCTGTTTCCTTGGCCGAAACCTATCTGGATGCAGCTACATCGCACCCAATGAGCGGTCGCATCTATGCGCGCCTGACGCCTGAGCGGGCATTGTCTGAGGCAAAAGCTGCGGCCAACCGTGCGAAAGCCGGGCAGCGGCGTTCGCTATTGGACGGCGTTCCGATCAGTTGGAAAGATCTGTTTGATACTGCTGGCGTAGCGACGGAGGCGGGTAGCGCATTGCTCAAAGATCGCATTCCGACGCGGGACGCCGAAGTTCTGCGCGTTGCCACGTCGATGGGGACAGTGTGCATCGGCAAGACCCATATGAGCGAGCTGGCCTTCTCTGGACTTGGTTATAATCCCATCACCGAAACGGCGCCCTGTGTGCATGATCCTGATGCCGTTTCTGGCGGCTCATCGTCGGGCGCGGCGGCCTCGGTCGCGCACAACATTGCGCCCTTGGCAATCGGTTCTGATACGGGCGGTTCGGTGCGTATCCCATCGGTTTGGAATGATCTGGTCGGTTTGAAAACCACTGCGGGACGCCTCACGCTGGAAGGTGTTGTGCCGCTGGTCAAAAGCTTTGATACAATTGGCCCATTGGCGCGCACCGTGGAAGATGCGGCGCTTGCGCTGGGTATTCTGGAAGGCACACGTGGCCCCGACCTGGCAGGTGCAAGTCTGGCAGGAACGCATTTCGGGGTTTTGAAAACGCTCGCATTGGATGATGTTGAAGATCAGCCCCGCACAGCGTTTGAAAGTGCAATCCAGCGCTTGCAGGCCGCTGGCGCGCAAATTTCGACGATTGAAGCACCTGAAGTGCTTGAGGCGATTTCACATGCTGGCCCACTTTTCCCGGGGGAGGCCTATGGAATTTGGCGCGATGCCATAGAAGCCAATCCAGATGTGATGTTTGCTCAGGTTTTGGGCCGTTTCCGCGCGGGCGCTGATTTTTCGGCTCCTGACTATGTCGCGGCTTGGGAAACGTTGCACAAACTGCGCGATATCTGGAATGCGCGCATCGCTGGTTTTGATGCTGTGTTAACGCCGTCTTGCCCGATCATGCCGCCAAAAATTGCAGATCTCGCGGCAGATGAGCCTTATTATGTTGAGCGAAACCTCAAAACCCTGCGCAATACGCGGATCGGTAATTTGATGGGCAGTTGTTCTTTGACACTGCCCACCGGCCTTCCCAGCTGCGGAATAATGCTTACAACTTTGCCACTTCACGAAGAACGGTTGCTTCGGCTTGGTGCGGCGGCAGAGGCAGCACTGGCCTAAAAGCCACAAGTCTTTCAGAAACTTGCGGTTTTTGTTGGACGCGAGGCACAGCCTTGGGTTACTTTAGTCTCAACGGGGCGACAACGATCCCGATATTGAGGCAGTCAAATATGTTTCCCGAGCGGTTTTCGAACCTTCCGGCCTATGCGTTCCCGCGTTTGCGCGCGCTATTGGACCATCACACGCCTGGCGGCGACGTGGTGCATATGACCATTGGCGAGCCGAAACATGCATTTCCCGATTGGGTTTCCGGCATTATCGCTGACAATGCAGCTGGCTTTAACAGCTACCCCCCGAACGACGGTACACCCGAATTACAGGGCGCAATTGCAGATTGGCTGAAGCGGCGCTTTGGTGCCGTGGTCGATCCGTCGAACCAGGTTATGGCGCTGAATGGTACGCGCGAGGGCCTCTATAATGCTGCTATGGCGCTTTGTCCCGAGACGAAGAACGGTGCCCAGCCAGTTATTCTGACGCCTAACCCGTTTTATCAGGTTTATATGATTGCCGCGATTTCGGTCGGCGCAGCGCCGCATTTCGTCAACGCAACTGCCGCTTCGGATCATTTGCCGGATTTCAATTCTGTTCCCGCAGAAGTGCTAGAGCGTACCAGCATTGCCTATATGTGCTCGCCGGCGAACCCGCAGGGTGCAGTTGCCACAGATGAGTTCTGGCGCAATCTGATCGCGCTGGGCGAAAAGCATGATTTCCAGATTTTCGCCGATGAGTGTTACTGCGAAATTTACCGCGATGCGCCGCCGGTTGGTGCGTTGAAGGTCGCGCAGGATATGGGCGCTGATCCTGAACGGGTCGTTGTGTTCCATTCGCTTTCTAAGCGTTCGAATTTGCCGGGCCTACGCTCTGGCTTTGTCGCGGGCGGACCCGAGAGCATCAAGCGCATCAAACAATTGCGCGCCTATTCGGGTGCGCCTTTGCCGCTGCCTTTGCAGAAAGTGGCGGAGCGTGCTTGGGCGGATGATACCCATGTGGATGAAAACCGCGCACTTTATCAGGAAAAATACCGCATCGCGGATGAGGTGTTTGCCAATGTGCAAGGCTACCAAGGCCCCGACGCGGGGTTCTTCCTGTGGCTGCCTGTCGAGGACGGCGAAGAGGCAGCGCTGAAGTTGTGGCGCGAAACAGGCGTGCGCGTGCTTCCAGGCGAATATCTTAGCAAAGACACGAACCAGGGCAATCCTGGCAAGGAATATATCCGGGTCGCCATGGTGGCCCCAAAAGACGAAATGCAGCGCGGGCTGGAAAAAATCCGCGACTGCCTATTCGCATAAAAAACGAGGAACGGTGATGGCATATCAGGCGCGCGGACGGGATCCACTTTTGGACAGCAACATGCAGGTCATGATTGAAAAACGTGGCAAGGAAATGATTGGCGCGGCGCTGATCGTTCTGGGCGTTCTGGCTGCTATGGTTGTTGGATCCTACACGCCGACCGATCCGAGCTGGCTTTCGGCAACCGATGCACCTGTGCAAAATATGCTGGGTCAGTTGGGTGCCTCAATCGCAGCGCCGTTATTCATGATCGTTGGCAAAGCCGCATGGGTTATTCCCGTCGTAGCGCTGGCATGGGGCGCGCGTTTCGTTCTTCACAAAGGCGCAGAACGCGCGTTAAGCCGTTTGATTTTCTTGCCGATCGCTGTGGTCGTTTGCGCGGTCTACGCTTCATCCCTTGTGCCGGGCGCTGGCTGGGCCCACACTTTTGGTTTGGGCGGACTGTTCGGTGACACGGTGCTTGGTGCGTTTTTGACGTTCCTGCCGTTTAGCGCGGCATTCGGGCTAAAGCTGGTGGCGTTTTTCTTGGCGATTGCCACGGTTGTGATGATGGGCTTTGTGCTTGGCATGACGCGCTATGAGCTGAAAGAAGGCGCGCGTTTCCTCGCAATTGGCGTCGTCGTCAGCTATGCCATGGGCATGCGTTTGATTGGCAAGGGTGCCAGCGGCGCGGTTAAGGCTGCGGGAACAATGCAGGCACGCCAGAATGAGCGCCGAGAAGCGCAGCGCGTGGAAGACGAAGCTCGTGCAGCACGGCGTGTGGCGGAAGAGCCGCGGATGAGTTACGCAGAACCTGACCCTGTGATCGAACCTGTAATGCCTGCCCCTGCGCCGTCGCCCGAGAAGGAAAAGACTGGGCTGCTTGCACGGATGCCGTCATTGATAAAGCGTGCCGATCCGATGCCAGAGCCTGAACTAATCGAGCAATTTCAAGCAAATAACTACGCGGAAATGCCATCGGATGACCGCATCAAAAGCAAGATCTCCGATGTTATCCGCAACCGCGTTCGTCAAAATCCATCGGTTCAATCAGAACGCGTTGCGCCGCTTACCAAGGGCCGTGGTCGTGGACCGACACCTTTGCTTGTGGATACCGCTCAGCCCAATATGCGCGTTGAGCCACCTTTGACTGCAACGCTGGTGGCAGCGCCGCCAACAACCGTGGCACCGGCGGCAGGCGCGCTCGCGTTTAGTTCTGCGCGTATTGAGCCAAGTCCGATGCCTGTTGCTGAACCTGCTCAGCCAGCGCCCGCGTTTTTGAAATCAAACACGCAGTCGCAGCCCCATTTCGAGCAACCAGTTCCACAAGAGCCGACGGCGATGATGGCACCTGTTGTTGAATCCGCGCCGATGCGACAGCCCGTACCTTCAGCGTTTGATGCTATGCCGACCGAGCATTTGCCAGAAACAGAATGGGCCGACACGCCAAGTTTTGAAAGCGCACCGCAGGTTGATGAAATCGCCATGGCAGCTTACGCGCCAGCAAGCGAGCCAGTGGTTGTGAAAGAAGAGCCAAAAAGTGTTGTGCAGCATCCTGCGCGCAAGCCTGTCCAACCGTCAGCGCGTGCCAAGGCAGAGGCGCAACCGACGTTGAAATTTGCGGACAGCGCGACAGCGTTCGAGTTGCCACCGCTTAACCTTCTGGAAAGCCCTGTTGAAATCCAGCGCCATCATCTGAGCGATGAATCGCTCGAAGAAAATGCGCGCATGCTTGAAGCCGTTCTTGATGATTACGGTGTTAAAGGCGAGATCGTTTCGGTCCGTCCCGGCCCCGTTGTAACGATGTATGAACTAGAGCCTGCACCCGGTTTGAAAGCATCCCGTGTAATCGGCCTTTCAGATGATATCGCGCGCTCCATGTCCGCACTATCCGCGCGTGTGTCTACCGTGCCGGGCCGTTCTGTTATCGGTATTGAATTGCCGAACGAGCACCGCGAAAAGGTGGTCCTGCGCGAGATTTTGTCCAGCCGCGATTTTGGGGATGGCCAGCAGAAACTGCCGCTTGCTTTGGGAAAAGATATCGGCGGCGATCCTATCGTGGCCAACCTTGCCAAGATGCCCCACCTTTTGATTGCGGGTACGACTGGCTCGGGTAAATCTGTTGCGATCAACACGATGATCCTGTCGCTGCTTTACAAGCTGACGCCAGAAGAATGCCGCCTGATTATGATTGATCCCAAGATGCTAGAACTGTCAGTCTACGACGGCATTCCGCATCTTCTGTCGCCGGTTGTGACGGATCCGAAGAAGGCGGTTGTCGCCCTCAAGTGGACCGTTGGCGAAATGGAAGAACGTTATCGCAAGATGTCCAAAATGGGCGTGCGTAACATTGATGGCTACAACAGCCGCGTCGCAGATGCCCTTAGCAAGAACGAAATGTTCTCGCGCACTGTGCAGACCGGTTTCGATGACGAGACGGGCGAGCCGATCTTCGAAACGGAAGAGACGCAGCCAGAGAAAATGCCCTACATCGTCGTTATCGTTGACGAGATGGCGGATCTGATGATGGTCGCAGGGAAAGAGATCGAAGCCTGCATTCAGCGCCTCGCGCAGATGGCGCGGGCTTCTGGTATCCACCTGATTATGGCGACACAGCGTCCGTCTGTGGACGTTATCACCGGTACGATCAAAGCGAACTTCCCGACACGTATTTCGTTCCAGGTGACCTCGAAAATCGATAGCCGCACGATCCTTGGTGAAATGGGTGCAGAGCAACTGCTTGGCATGGGTGACATGCTCTATATGGCGGGTGGTGCCAAAATTACCCGTTGCCATGGCCCGTTTGTTTCCGATGAAGAGGTTGAAGAAATCGTCAACCACCTCAAGCAGTTTGGCCCGCCCAACTATATGAGTGGCGTTGTGGAAGGCCCGTCAGAGGATGCGGCCAGCAGCATAGATACGGTACTTGGCCTAGGTGGGAATACCGATGGCGAAGATGCGCTATATGACACCGCGGTTGCAATTGTCGTAAAGGATCGCAAATGCTCGACTTCATATATCCAGCGCAAACTGGCCATCGGCTATAACAAAGCTGCGCGCCTTGTTGAGCAGATGGAAGATGAGGGTCTCGTTTCCCCTGCAAACCACGTAGGCAAACGCGAAATTCTTGTTCCAGAGCAGCAATAAAGGCAGACATTCGCCGCTCTCATTCTTGTGAGCGGCGCGTGGGGTGTACCTGGCGTTCAGAATGGTTAAGTGAAGTTTATGAAATTATGGTCTGTCCTCCCCGCCGCCGCGATTGTGTTGGCTACAGCGATGCCTGCCAGCGCGCAGAAAATCTCGCTCAATGCGATTTCCCAGTACTTGAACGGGCTTAGCACCGCTAAAGGCGCGTTCACGCAAGTGAACGACGATGGAACAATTTCCACGGGCACGATCTATATCAAACGCCCCGGGCGAATTCGCTTTGAGTATAACCCGCCTGAACGCGCGTTGGTTCTGGCAAGTGGTGGTACTGTGGTGATCTTTGATCCCAAAACCAACGAGCCACCTGAAAGTTACCCGTTGGCGCGCACGCCTTTGTCGATCATTCTGGATAAGAACGTGAACCTGAACCGTGCCCGTATGGTCGTGGGTCACACGGCAGATGACAAAACCACGACCGTCACAGCGCAAGATCCTGAGCACCCGGAATACGGTAATATTCAACTGGTGTTTACAGCCAACCCCGTTGAACTTCGCCAATGGGTCATCAATGATGATGCGGGTAGCCGCACCACCGTTATTTTGGGTGAGTTGAACAAGAACGCGTCGATGAACAACGCTCTTTTCGCTCCTGAGACGGCGATCCAGAAGTCAAATGATCGCTAGGTTATCTGCGGCAGCGACTTAGTTGCTCGCGATAGGTGCTTGAGCGCTGTCCAACTTCTGAGGCGACACGCATCAGCCAGCTTTTGCCGTAAAAGGTGCCGCGCGAATAACCTGTGTGGCCTTCGTGATATGCCAGATACTGGTTCGTCGCATCATCAAGAGCAATACCATTGCGATCACGTGTGAGGTTCATATACCAACCCATAAAATCGGTGGCATCGCTAATGCGATCACGGCGGGCAGAGCGTCGGCCCTGATCCTTTTGGTATTCTTCCCAGGTCGCATCTAGCGCCTGCGCATAGCCATAAGCAGAGCTTTGGCGGCCCATAGGTAATACGCCAAGGGTGTATTTGACCGGGGTACGGGCATCGCCCTTAAATTTGCTTTCCTGATACATCGCGGCCATCTGCACGTGGACAGGCACGCCCCACTTGCGTTCTGCCTTGCGGAACGCTGTCATGTATTCAGGGCGCTGCTTTGCAATGCTGCACGCGTTATCAAGATCACGGGGGGCGGACGATTTACTGCCGCCTCCGCCGCATGATGCGACCAAGCTCAAAATCACTAGGGCGCGAAAGAATCTGCTCATTTGCCTCTCGCTTTTCGTCTTTTTTGTTTTGTGCATTTTAGCCTAATTTGCAGCTACACAAAATGACTTTTGCTTGAGTGTGGGCCCTTAAAGGAGAATTGCCAGCAGAAGCGGTATTGCAGCAACGGACATTAGGGTTGAAACAACGACAAGTCCGGCAACAGCATCCGCATCGGCGCCGTATTTTTCGGCCAACATATAGGATGTCACAGCCACGGGCGTCGCGATTTGTACGATCAGAACAGCGCGCGCAATCTCGTTTAGATCGAATAGGCCGGCAATGCCGAAGGCTATCGCGCTGCATAGGGCGACCTTGATAAAGGACAGCACAAACGCTTGCCCGATTCGCCCGGGCGTGAGCCGCGCAACTGCAACGCCTAACGTGATAAGCATGAGCGGGATGAGCATTTGTCCAATCAGTTCTAGCGCACTTGTCAAGAAGCGAGGGGTTTCCCAGCCCTGCCAAAGGAAAAGCGCACCCAACAATGTTGCTGATACAATCGGCTCTTTCAGCGCGCGCAGAAAACTCCCGCCGCCAGAGACAACCCAAATGCCAAACGTAAACGACAGCACTGCCATCACAGCAAAAACGACCAGCGCGTAGCTTAGCCCTTCGGGACCAAAGGCGAACAAGGCCAGCGGAAGCCCGAGGTTTCCAGTGTTGCCGAAAATCAGGGCCACAAGGTAGGTACGCTGCTCTAATCCAGCAAGCTTGAGACCTATGGCAAGCACAAGGGCGATTGCGCCGTAGGTGGCAAGGCTGGCAATAGACAATGTCGTCAAAGCTGCTGGATCAATGTCGGTTTTCATCAATGCGGTGAACATTAAGCAGGGCGCTGCCAGTGTCATGGCGAGACGGGTGACAAATTCCACTCGATACTCGAACCCGAATTTCACCCATGCGAAGCCAACCAGTGCCAAAAGGAAAACCGGCGCGACGATCTCAAGCACTGTTACAAAGAGGTTCACAGACTGTTTCCCTGAAAATACGTCCAAAGATTGGACAAGTCGCTCTTGAATTGGGTACTAACCAAATGTAGGGGCTGCAATGCAATGATGACCGCGCACGCAAAATATCACCTTGGACAAATCGTCCGTCACAAAAAGCACCCGTTCCGCGGCGTGGTTTTTGACGTTGATCCCACGTTCAGCAATACCGAGGAATGGTACGATGCCATTCCAGAGGACAGCCGTCCCAAGCGGGAACAGCCATACTATCATTTGCTCGCTGAAAATGACCAAAGCTATTATGTAGCTTATGTGTCCGAGCAAAATCTGATTGCCGACTATTCAGGCGAGCCAGTAGACCACCCAGATATTCAAGATCTGTTTGGTCCGATTGAAGACGGCACGTACCCGCTACATTTCCAGCTGAATTAATACCCCAATGCGCAGCCGTCCTTGCGTGGATCGGATGCACCTATCAGTACTCCTTCCGGAGTGATGCGAATCGATTGCGCACCGCCGATCGGGCCATTTGGAATTTGGACAGAGTGACCCATCTCGGCTAGCTCGGCGCGCACAGCATCTGAATAGCCTTTTTCAACCTTCAGAATACCCCCATCAGCAAAGGCCCGCGGTGCATCAATGGCGTCCTGTGCGCTCATTCCGAAATCTTGGAGATTGGAGACGAAACGCGCATGGCCATTCGGTTGATAAGCGCCGCCCATAACGCCGAATGGCATCATGGGTGTTCCATTCTGCGCCAACATTCCGGGAATAATTGTGTGCATTGGACGTTTACCGCCTGCCAGCTCGTTTGGATGACCTTGCTCAAGCGAGAAGCCAGCCCCGCGGTTCTGAAGCAAAATGCCGAATTTCTCAGATGCGATACCCGATCCGAAGCCATGGAAGATGGAATAGATCAGCGACACAGACATCCCGTCGCGATCGACGACGGTGATATAGATCGTGTCTTTGTGAACGGCTTCGCTGATCGGTGCGGCAGCTGCCATTGCCCGTTTAGGATCAATGAGCGCAGCAAGCTGTTTGGCCGTTTCAGGCGCAAGCATATGCGCGAGGCGCGTCGTATGATCCGGATCGGCAAGGAAGCGATTGCGCGCATCATAAGCAAGTTTAGCGGCTTCGGCTTCGATATGCGCGCGTTCTGAACCAAAGGGCTCCATTGCGGCTATGTCGAAATGCTTGAGTATGTTCAAAAGCAAAATAGCGGTTGCGCCCTGGCCGTTCGGCGGATGCTCGACCAGATCAACGCCCATGTAATTGCCGCTAACGGGCGTGGTTTGTTCACTGCTGACACGAGCAAAATCGTCGGCACCGTGCACGCCGCCAAGCGCGCTTAGCGCTGCAATCATATCGTCGGCGATTTCGCCTTCGTAAAAGGCTTTGACGCCATCTTTGGCGACACGGCGCAATACTTCGGCTTGCCCGGGAGCACGGAAAATTTCGCCAGCTTTTGGGATTTTTCCATTGACTAGGTAGTGATCTTTGGCACCGCCCTGGAGCATGGGCGCGGCTTCGATCCAATCAAATGCCACGCGCGGCGCTACCGGCACACCTGCATCCGCATAACGTATCGTAGGTTCAAGCAAGGCATCAAAGCCAAGTTTGCCCCATGTTTCGCTCATCTTGGAAAAGGCATGCATAGCGGTTGGGATGGTTACGGCGTCAGGTGTGTTGAGTGGAACCGTCTTGTGACCTTTCTCGCGCAAAGTTTGCGCGTTCGCGTTGGCTGGTGCGCGCCCAGAGCCGTTATATGCGAAAATTTCGTTACTGCCAGCTGGGGACACCAGCGCGAAGAGATCACCGCCGATACCGGTCATTTGCGGCTCGCAGATCCCTAGGACCAAGGCACCAGCAATCGCTGCGTCCATTGCCGTTCCGCCGCGCTTGAGAATATCCAAGGCAACATCAGCGCCTATTGGGTGCGATGTGGCGCACATCCCGTTTGTAGCAAATACTTCGGAGCGGCCCGGAAAATGAAAATCGCGCATGATGCCTCACAATTGTTGATTAGCCTGACACTACGGCGGCTTTTTCACTTTGCCAATGTTATGAGGGAGGTTCCGACGTCGCGTACTGGGTGGGGGCAATTAACACGCGACGTCGGTATGAAGCTATATGCAGCTACAAGAACAGTTTTGCCTGTCGACAGCGGCACCATTAGGGAAGGATTGTGGCATTTTGCCGACGTTGCACCTGCGTGGATTGTGTCGCGGCGTCGGCTGCAATCCTTGCGCGCTAATTGTACCACGAACATCTAAGAAGCCGGCACGACCAACCCAAACAGATTCGGGCGTTTTGAATTTCAGTCGGATTCTGATGGCAAAGAGAAGCGCAAAATGTTCCTGCCTTGGTCGCGTCGATAAACCAGCGACGTCGTCATGTCACGAATGAGGCCCCAGCCAAAGCCCCCCTCTGGGAGGTCATTTAATTCCGCTGAAAGGTCATGATGTTGCTTTTCCGGTAGCACGCCTTTGGGAAGCGGTTTGCCCTGATCGACAAGTTCAAACAGCAGCAATCCCTCAAGACGCTGACAGTTCAAGGAAATTGTTCCAAGGCCTGTGTCTGCGTAGGCATGTTCCACAATGTTGTTCGCAGCCTCCGCAAGAACGATTTCCACTGTGCCGATGGCAATATCCCCTATTGATAACGCACGCAGCGTTGATCGCACCGATTGCAATGCGTTCCGCACAGCACACTCGCGTGCTGCGAAAACCAGTGAGATATCATAAGGGCCGTAAGATAGACGCGATGTTGCCAATCTTTCGGTCATTGAGCCATCAGGCACTTTTGGCCTCGTTCGTTTTCAAGGCATCAAGCGGGGATTTGAAGATCTTGAAGACGCGCTCCATACGCGTCAGCGCGAACACCTTCGCGACAATCGGCGTCAGTCCTGCCAGATGCAGCGGGCGTTCGCTGCCAAGGAATTTCATCGCCGCGACAATCGCGCCAAGCCCACTTGAATCCACGAAATCAACTTCTGATAGGTCTAGAACAACGGGGCCTTCCTGTTCGTTCGTAAGGGCGCGGATGTTGTCCTTGAACTGTATCGCAGCAGCAGCGTCTATTCGTTTGTCCTGCACTTTGATGATCTGAAAATCGCCTGAAACTTCACTTGTCATATTCATCGGTGTCTTGCCTGTTCTAGAGAATCTGCGAACACAGCTAAAAGCAATTGGTTACGATTCGGTGAGCACGATGACGCAAGTGAACTACGACGATCTACGAAGCGCCCTACTATCGCTGACCCATAACGAAACGGATGAAGTCGCGTTGATGGCGACCTTTGCCTGTGAAGTCCATCATAGTGACAGCCGTTTCGACTGGACGGGATTTTATCGGGTAGTTGGTCCTAATCTATTAAAAATAGGTCCCTATCAGGGCGGGCATGGCTGCCTGGTAATCCCATTTGAACGCGGTGTTTGCGGCGCTGCTGCGCGTTCGCAATCAATTCAACTTGTTCCCGATGTTGATGCGTTTTCGGATCACATTGCCTGCGCAAGCTCGACGCGATCCGAACTGGTGATACCGGTAAAGAACAGTGCTGGGCGCTTGCTGGGCGTGCTTGATATCGACAGTGACCAGCTTGATGCATTTACACAAACGGATGCGGATCAACTGTCAGCGTTGCTCGATGAAGTGTTTTCCGAGGTTGCCTAGCACTACAATGACGCCTTCGTGAAAAAATGCATTGATTTTTCACCACCGTTCTGGCTTGGTGAAATTTAAGGGACATTTTTCACGAAAGTCGGCAATCGGTGATTCAGTCAGACCTGACAAAATCCATAAGCCTTGGCGCGGACCTTCGGGCGCTGCGCAAGTCGCGTGGGATGACGTTAAGCGATCTGGCAGAGGGGCTGGATCGATCTGTCGGCTGGCTAAGCCAAGTTGAACGGGACCTTTCAGAGCCGTCCGTCGCCGATCTGAAACAAATTGCAAAAGCCTTGGGCGTCCCTGTTTCGATCCTGTTCGGTCAGGCGCATTCACCAGCGGATGAAACTGGGTTGATCGTGCGTGCCCATGCGCGCCGTCCGATTGGCTCAAGCGCGGAAGGCTTGATCGAAGAACTTCTCTCGCCTGATCTGACCGATGACTTTGAAATGGTGCATTCCACTTTCGAACCGGGTGCAAACATGCAAGAGGCCGTTTCCCGTCCGACGCAGGAAGTTGGCTATCTCGTTTCAGGTTGTTTGGTTCTTGAAATAGATGGTCGCACATTCACAGTGCGCGCTGGGGATAGCTTTCGTATCAAAGGCGCGGCTTATCGTTGGTCTAATCCTTATGAAAAACCTGCTGTTGCGATTTGGGTGATCGCACCACCAGTTTATTAGGAGGTCGTGTATGGGCTTTGAAGCATGGACGATCTTTGCCTTGTTCTGGGCCGTTTTTGTAACGACGCCGGGCCCAAATGCGGTGAATTGTATCTCCAACGGTATGCAGCTTGGATTTGTCCGCAGCCTTTGGGGCGTGGCGGCAATCCTGACCCAAGCGAGCGCCTTTTTGATTCTGTCTGCGCTGGGCGTCACCGCCCTTATCGCGGCATCGGAAACCGGCTTTCTGGTTGCGAAATATATCGGGGCTGCGTGGCTTATCTGGCTTGGAATTATGGGGTGGCTAAATGCAGCCAAACCAGCGCCAAGCCTGCCGCCGACGAAAGGTAACATCTACTGGCGTGCGCTGGCAATTGCGGTGATTAATCCCAAAAGCGTCGCGGGGTATCTTGCGGCTTTTTCGCAGTTCGTTCAGCCAGAAGTTCCGATTTGGGACCAAATGACGGTCATTATACCGACCGCACTTATCCTAACGACACTTAGCTATTGCGGGTTCACGGCCCTTGGTGCGGGTCTTGGACGCGCGGCGCTTGGCGCTGTGTTCAATGTCTGGTTCCGGCGCGTGATGGCGCTGTGTTTCATTATTTACGGCGTGCTTCTTGGCACTGCACAAATCGGGAGAGCGTCATGAAAACCGGTAGCTGCCTTTGCGGTGGCGTCACATTCGAGCTGCATGGCGACTTGCGCAGCTCTGTTGCCTGCCATTGCGATCAATGTCGCAAGACCAGCGGGCATTATGTTTCAGCAACTCAGGTCGGGCCAGATCAACTGATCCTGCAAAGCGAAGAAACACTGGCGTGGTATCAATCCTCACCAGAGGCCAAGCGCGGTTTTTGCAATCGCTGTGGCGCGTCTCTGTTCTGGAAACATCAGGGCGACAAGGGCGCTGTTTCGGTCATGTCAGGTACCATCGACGGGGCCACAGGCATTACGACGTCAAAGCACATTTTTACCGCCTATAAGGGCGATTACTACGATATCGCGGATGGCCTTCCGCAAAGCGAAAACTAGGGAGCGAACATGGCAGACTTTCCAACTACGGCCCGCGTGGTCATCATTGGCGGCGGTGTCGTCGGCACATCAACGCTATATCATCTGGCCAAGGCGGGTTGGAAAGACTGTGTTTTGCTTGAGAAGAATGAGCTAACTGCGGGATCGACATGGCACGCGGCGGGCAACGTGCCGAACTTTGCAGGCTCTTGGGCGGTGATGAACATGCAGCGCTACGGCGCGAAAATGTATCGCACGCTCGGCGCGGATGTCGATTATCCGATGAATTATCATGTGACCGGCTCGATCCGGCTCGCGCATACCAAAGAGCGGATGCAAGAGTTCGAGCGCGTTGCAGGAATGGGGCGTTATCAGGGTCTGGAGATGGACATTATGTCCTTGCCCGACATCAAGGAAAAGCATCCTTTCTGTGAAACCCATGATCTGGCCGGCGCGCTATGGGATCCGCTGGATGGTGACATTGATCCTGCGCAACTGACCCAAGCGCTGGCCAAAGGCGCGCGCGATGCGGGCGGGCGGATCGAGCGGTTCTGCCCCGTGACCGGCATTGATCGCGACGGCGACGAGTGGATCGTGAAGACAGACAAAGGCGATATTCGCTGCGAGAAGGTGGTCAACTGCGCTGGCTATTACGCGCAGCGCGTCGGCGAGATGTTCAAGCCGCATGGCGGGCGCACGGTGCCAATGGTGGTTATGTCCCACCAGTATTTTCTGACAGGCCAACTGCCCGAGTTGGAAGCATGGAGCAAAGAGCAGGGCCACAAGGTGCCACTGCTGCGTGACGTGGATATCAGCTATTACCTGCGTCAGGATAAAAACGGTTTGAACCTTGGCCCTTATGAGCGGAACTGCAAGGCGCATTGGGTCACGCCCGATGATCCCATGCCGGAAGACTTCAGCTTCCAGCTTTATCCCGATGATCTGGAACGTTTGGAGTTCTATATCGAGGACGCGATGGCGCGGGTACCTTTGTTGGGGCAGGGCGGTGTTGAACGCAATATCAACGGCCCGATTCCCTATGCGCCCGATGGCCTGCCGATGATCGGCCCGATGCCCGGGTGCCCGAATGCCTATGAGGGGCATTCCTTTACTTTCGGCATCGCCCAAGGCGGCGGCGCGGGCAAGGTATTGTCGGAATGGATCATGCACGGCGAAACCGAAGATGACATGTGGGCCTGCGATCCGCGTCGTTACACCGATTACACGGATCACGATCATTGCCTCGCCAAAGCGCTGGAAACCTACGGCCATGAATATGCGATGCATTTTCCGCATCACGAATGGCCAGCAGGGCGGGATAAGAAGCTTTCTCCAGTGGATAGCAAGGTGCGCGAACTGGGCGGCCAGATGGGCGCTTACAACGGATGGGAGCGCGCGAATTGGTTTGCCAAGGATGGCGATGATACCTCTGAGGAAAGCACGCAAACATGGGAGCGGGGTGGCCCTTGGGAGCAGCGCATCAAGGAAGAGGTCGAAGCCGTGCGCGATGGCGTTGGCGTTCTCGATCTACCGGGCTTTTCCCGTTTTAATCTAAGCGGTGAGGGCGCTGCCAAGTATCTGCGCGGTTTGATTGCGGGTGCCTTGCCCAAGATTGGCCGCATGAACCTTGCTTATTTCGCAACGAGCCGTGGCCGCATTCTGACCGAGATGTCGATCATGCGTCATGACGAGGATTTCTTCACGCTGATTACAGCTGCAACGGCCCAGTGGCATGACTTTGATGTCTTGAACAATAATTTGCCTGCGGGTCTTACGCTAACGGATCATACGACCGAGTATTCAACGTTGATCGTTACAGGCCCCAAATCGCGTGCATTGTTCGAAGCGCTTGGTACTGAGGCGGACCTTTCTTCTGGCTGGCTCACGCATCAAGGCGCAAAAGTTGCAGGCGTCAATTGCGCGCTGAACCGCGTGAGTTTCGCGGGGGAGCTCGGCTGGGAAATCCACGCGGCGAATGCAGATATGCCTGCGCTTTATAAGGCCGTGCTTGGCGCAGGGGCTGTGCCTTTCGGGATGTATGCCTTGAACTCAATGCGTATCGAAAAAGGTTATCGCGCTTGGAAGGGCGACCTGTCTACCGACTACACCTTACTTGAAGGCGGTCACGAGCGGTTCATCAAGTTCGACAAACCACAGGACTTCCCCGGCAAGGCCGCGCTTTTGTCTGAGAAGCAGGCGGGCCGCAAAAAAGGCTTTGTCACGCTTACGATTGACGACGCTTGCGAGTTCGACGCGCCCTACATGTCCACCATCTGGAACGGGGATGAGGTTGTCGGCGAAGTAACGTCCTCAGCCATGGGATACCGCACGAACAAATGCATCGCGCTGGGCATGCTGCGCGCGGATCTGCATGCGGTCGGCACCAAGCTGGAGGTTGAAATCTTTGGCGCACGCTATGGCGTGACGGTGCAGGCCGACGAACCCATGTGGGATCCTGCGAACGAAAGGCTACGTGCGTGAGCGATATAACACTGTTGGACGGCGGTATGGGGCAAGAGTTGGTGCATCGCGCTGGTGATCGCCCGACGCCGCTTTGGTCGACGCAAGTCATGATGGACAAACCCGGCCTAGTTGCGCAGGTTCACGGCGATTTCTTCAAGGCGGGCGCGACGATTGCGACGATGAATAGCTATGCGATTCATCGTGATCGTCTTGCGCGGGTTGGGATTGAGGATCAATTCGAAGCACTGCAAGCAATGGCATTGAGAGAAGCGCAGAGCGCACGTGACCATTATGGTTCAGGACGCGTTGCCGGCAGTATCGGGCCGCTCGGAGCGAGCTATCGTCCTGATGTGCATCCGCCTGTCGACATCGCGGTCGGGCTTTATGCTGAAGTCGCAAGCCAGTTCAAAGGCCATGTTGATCTTGTTTTTTGCGAAACGGTCGTATCGCTTGAGCATACGCGTTGCATCATTGAAGGTGCCAGGTCGGCGGGAGTACCCATCTGGTGTTCGTTCTCGGTTGATGATGAGGACGGAAGTAAGTTGCGTTCGGGTGAGGCGGTGCAGGAGGCTGTTCAAATTGCAGCTGACATGGGCGTGGTTGCGGTTCTTGCGAACTGTTCTGCACCAGAAGCTATTCCCGCCGCATTGGTTGAGCTGAAGCGGAGCGAACTGCCCTTTGGGGCCTATGCAAACGGGTTTACGCAGATCACCAAGGATTTTCTGAAAGACAGCCCGACAGTGGATGCGCTTGAAATGCGCCGTGATTTCACGCCTGACCTCTATGCCGATCATGTCATGGACTGGATCGAATTGGGTGCGACGCTGGTGGGCGGTTGCTGCGAAGTCGGACCTGCCCATATTGCCGAAATCGCCAAGCGGCTACGCGCGGCTGGCCAAACAATCGTTTAAAGGAATTTGCCTGATGTCTCTTCCTAACAAAGCTCGCGTTGTCATCATTGGCGGCGGTGTTATTGGGTGTTCCGTCGCCTATCACCTCGCGAAACTCGGCTGGAAAGATGTGGTTCTGCTTGAACGCAAGCAACTCACGTCTGGTACAACTTGGCACGCCGCTGGCCTGATTGCCCAGCTGCGCGCGACCAAAAACATGACCAAGCTGGCGAAGTATTCTCAAGAACTTTACGGAAATCTGGCCGCGGAAACGGGTGTCGAAACCGGCTTTAAGCGCTGCGGCTCGATCACGGCGGCGCTTACGGGCGAGCGGCTGGAAGAGCTGCAACGCCAAGCGGCTATGGCGCGTTCTTTCGGGGTGGATGTGGAAGAAATATCCCCAGCCGAGGTGAAAGAGAAATACGAGCATCTGAATATCGAGGGCGTAACAGGGGGTGTTTATCTCCCTCTTGATGGACAGGGTGATCCTGCGAACATTGCCCATGCGCTGGCCAAGGGTGCACGGCAGAACGGCGCGTTGGTAAAAGAGGGATATCTGGTCACGGGAATACAGAAGGAAGGCCGCCGCGTTACGGGTGTGACATGGGAAGACAAGAACGGCGAAACGGGCAGCATTGAAGCCGAGCATGTTGTGAACTGTGGTGGCATGTGGGGGCATTCGATTGCACGTATGGCTGGCGTGAACGTACCGCTACATGCGTGCGAGCATTTCTACATCGTGACCGAAGCAATCCCCGGCCTGACGCAAATGCCTGTGCTGCGCGTCCCGGATGAGTGTGCTTATTACAAAGAGGACGCGGGCAAGATGCTGCTGGGTGCATTCGAGCCTGTAGCCAAGCCTTGGACCTTGGACATTCCCAAGGATTTTGAATTCGATCAATTGCCCGAGGATTTCGATCATTTCGAGCCTATCTTGGAAAATGCAGTGAACCGCATGCCGATGTTGGCAGAGGCGGGGATACATACGTTCTTCAATGGTCCTGAAAGTTTTACGCCCGATGATGCCTATCACCTTGGCCTCGCGCCCGAGATGGATAATTTCTGGGTCGCTTGCGGGTTCAACTCGATCGGTATCCAATCAGCAGGGGGCGCGGGATCGGCGCTGGCACAATGGATGGATGCAGGGCAAAAACCCTTTGATCTGGGCGATGTGGATATTTCCCGCATGCAGCCGTTCCAAGGCAACAAAACATATCTTTTCGAGCGTTCAAAAGAGACGCTTGGCCTGCTCTACGCAGACCACTTTCCCTACCTGCAAAAGAAGACCGCGCGCGGGGTGCGGCGCACGCCGTTTCATAGCCAGCTTTTGGAACGCGGCGCAGTCATGGGCGAGATCGCCGGCTGGGAGCGAGCGAACTGGTTCGCGCGCGAAGGTCAAGAGCGCACATATCGTTACAGCTGGCAACGCCAGAACTTCTTTGACAACGTGCGCGATGAACATATGGCAGTGCGAACAAATGTTGGCATGTACGACATGTCTTCCTTCGGCAAGCTGCGCGTGGAAGGGCGCGATGCGGAGGCGTTCCTGAACTATGTGGGCGGCGGGGATTTTTCTGTACCTGTGGGCAAGATTGTCTACACGCAATTCCTGAACCAGCGGGGCGGGATTGAATCCGATGTGACGGTGACGCGTCTGTCCGAAACGGCCTATCTTGTGGTGACACCTGCCGCGACGCGCCTTGCGGACGAAACATGGATGCGGCGTCATCTTGGGGCTTTCAATGTGGTCATTACCGATGTCACAGCTGGCGAAGGCGTGTTGGCGGTGATGGGGCCGAAAGCGCGCGACTTGTTGCAAGCTGTATCGCCGAATGACTTTTCCAACGCAGTGAATCCATTTGGCACAGCACAGGAAATCGAGATCGGCATGGGCCTTGCCCGCGCGCATCGCGTGACTTACGTGGGCGAGCTTGGATGGGAGATTTACGCCAGCGCCGATATGGCGGGCCATGTGTTCGAGACGCTTTACGAAGCGGGGCAGGATATCGGGCTGAAGCTTTGCGGGATGCACATGATGGATACCTGTAGGATTGAAAAGGGATTCCGCCATTTCGGCCATGATATCACGTCAGAAGATCATGTGATGGAAGCGGGCCTTGGCTTTGCGGTGAAGAAGGACAAGGCCGATTATGTGGGCCGCGAAGCGATTTTGGACAAGCAAGAGAACGGCCTTGATGTGCGCCTGTTGCAGTTCAAGTTAAGTGATCCACAGCCGCTACTTTATCATGCCGAACCCGTGCTTCGGGATGGGGAGATTGTCAGCTATCTGACGTCCGGTGCCTATGGGCATCATGAAGGCGCTGCGATGGGAATGGGATATATCCCATGCAAGGGCGAGGCTTTGGCGGATGTCCTTGCATCGAGTTACGAGATCGACGTGGCGGGAACGCGGGTCAAGGCGGAAGTTTCGTCCAAACCGTTCTATGATCCCAAGTCCGAAAGGGTGAAGGCATAGGTTTCGGATCGCTTTCGCGATCCGACTGAAG
>NZ_JBAUHO010000004.1:0-2961 GCF_049680325.1 Planktotalea sp. | reverse complement strand
AAATGGGGTTTATATTGCTACGCTTTGACCGTCGGCGTTTACCCGAAAGACCAGCGGCCCAGCCAGAAAATGATTGATTTTCTTGGCAGGCATTTCACAGCGCCAGGTCTCTAAAGCACTCAGCGCGCTCCCGACATTAACAGCCAAACCCAGAGCGAACACAAACAATACGCGTCTCAAGCAACCGCTCCTTTTGCTCCATTGGATACACAGAATGCATCGAGATGACCCGCAAATGCAAATAGTTAGGATAAAAGCCTAAAGCGCCCCGACCTCTGACCCCGGCTGCGCTGCGACGCTAAGCAGGTCAAAGACATATTGCGCGACGGAGCGGAAACAGACGATCTGGAAGCTCAACTCGTCCGACATCCAGAAAGCTGCCGGCACCTGCGCCAGGCGTGTGCGGCGGAACATACCCTCATTGAACGCATCGCGTGCAAAATCCACGGGCGCAAGTTTTGCCATGACTTCTCTGGCATGTTCGCCCGTCACTTCAAAGACAGCCCGGGCATCAGACACATTCACTGCAAGGAAATGTGTGCCATTAAGCGATGCGTTCAGGTTCTCAACGGTGCTGGCCGCTTGAGTATGGGGCATCATTAGCAACATCTCATCCGGGCTCATCCAAGCGACGCTTCTGTCGTCTTTGTGCAGGATTTCGCGCTGCTCGGGCATCGCGCCAACCAACGCTTTGAGCGCCTTGATAAGCTTTTTGTCGGTGAAATCACCGCGCAGTGTCACCATACCGCGCAGGCCCAATTCGTGCACCTCCGCGATACCATCTGTATAAGCAACGCTCTGCAAAGCACTTACAGCATTAGACATTTTGCTTTTCTCCTTCGCGATCATAGATCACCGGATCAACGATTTTCGCCTTGATGATTGTGCCGTCCACCTTGGGGAAATCGATCACGTCGCCCATGCGTTCCGGGCCGCCGCGGACAAGCCCCATGGCGATGCCGCGCTTCAAGTTGGCGGAATAATAGGTCGACGTAACGCGGCCAAACATATTGCGCTGTGAGTTGTCATTTACGCCCTCTTCAACCGCATATGCGCCATCGGGCAGCACCGAGCCATCAACAGTCTCAAGCCCAACCAGTTTCCAACGGTTGGGATCAGCCATATGACTACGCTCATGTGCGCGTTTGCCCAGGTAGTCTTCTTTTTTCTTGCTCAGCGCCCATTGCAGGTTGAGATCCTGCGGGATCACCGTCCCGTCAGTTTCGTCCCCGATCATGATAAAGCCCTTTTCGGCCCGCAGGATGTGCAGCGTTTCGGTGCCGTAAGGCATCGCGCCAAATTCCTGCCCCGCCGCATGCAGCGCGTCCCAGAAGGCCAGACCCTGTGATGCTGGCACCGCAATTTCGTAGCTTAACTCGCCCGAGAACGAGATGCGGAAAACGCGTGCATCAAAGCCGCCAATCGTTCCGTCGGCCCATTCCATGAAGCCAAGCGCATCTTTGCTCACATCCATGCCGCCCAGCTTTTCCAAGACTTTGCGTGCATTGGGGCCAACAACGGCGATCTGCGCGAATTGCTCGGTGACATTGGCCGTATAAACCTTCCAATCCCACCATTCGGTTTGCAGCCATTCTTCCATATGGCCGTGAATGCTTTCAGCGCCGCCTGTGGTCGTGTGACAAAGGAAGGTTTCTTCGTCCAGTCGCGCAACAACGCCATCGTCGATCAGGAAACCGTTCTCCGAACACATTAGGCCATAGCGGCATTTGCCGGGCTTCAGCGTGCTCATCATATTGGTATAAAGCATATCAAGGAACTTGCCCGCGTCCGGCCCTTTGACGATGATCTTGCCAAGGGTCGATGCATCCAGCAGTCCAAGCGCCTCGCGCGTGTTCTTTACCTCGCGGTTCACCGCATCATGCACGCTTTCGCCGGGCTTAAGATAAGCAAACGGGCGGCGCCATGCGCCAACAGGCTCCCAATCAGCGCCATTGCTGTTGCTCCAGTCATAGATCGGCGTTTTGCGCAAAGGCTGGAACACTTTGCCCCGCGCTTCCCCGCCAATCGCGCCCATAGAAATGGGCGTATAGGGTGGACGGAACGTCGTTGTTCCCGTTTGCGGAATTGGCTGTCCTAGCGCATCGGACAAAATCGCCAAGCCATTGATATTACTTAACTTGCCTTGATCCGTCGCCATGCCGAGCGTGGTATAACGTTTGGCGTGTTCAACGCTTTCAAAGCCTTCCTGCGCAGCCAGTTGGATATCAGACACTTTCACATCGTTCTGATAATCAAGCCAAGCCTTTGAGCGCAGCTTGTATCCCGCGCCTTGTGGCATCAACCAGACCGCCTCGACAGGGTTTTCAGAGGTATAGCCACCCTCTGGCGTGCTCGCTTTTACAGCTTTGCCGCCCGTCGCCTTGCCCGCCGCCAAACCGCCGCCATGCGCATCGCCGATCAGCTCTGCCATTTGCAAATGCCCGTTTGCACTGCCCACGACGGAAACAAATCCCTCGCCCTTGGCACCCGTTGGCGGGCGCTCTGCATCGGGGCGAAAGTGCGCATGCGCCTCGTCCCAAACCAGTTTGCCACCGCAATGGGACCAAAGATGCACCACAGGGGACCAGCCGCCAGACATTGCCACCGCATCGCATGGGATCACCTCCAACGCGCCGCCCTGACCCGCTTGGGAACAAAGTTCAACCGCTTCTACGCGTTTGCCGCCTTTGACCATGCCGACGGCCTTGCCTGTTTCAACGCGGATGCCGAGCGCCTTGGCCTCGTCGGCCAAATCACCTGCCCCGCCTTCGCGCGCATCAATGATACACGGCACGTCAAGACCAAGCTTTTTCAATGTAATTGCTGTGCGATATGCATCGTCGTTATTGGTCACAACAACCGTGCGATCCCCGATGGACACCCCATAGTTCACCGCGTAATCGCGCACCGCAGAAGCAAGCATGACGCCAGGAATATCATTGCCTGCAAAGCTCAAAGGCC
>NZ_JBAUHO010000003.1:0-4635 GCF_049680325.1 Planktotalea sp. | reverse complement strand
GTGTGGAAAAGCCGCGAGGCGATCATCGACGCGAACCAGCTTGATATGGAATTCGGGCGCGAAAAGGGCCTGTCTGACGCCATGATGGATCGCCTGATGCTGGACGAGGGCCGCATTCAGGGTATCGTGGATGGCCTGCGTGCGGTCGCAGAGCAGGCCGACCCTGTGGGCGAAGTTCTGGCCGAATGGGACATGCCGTCAGGACTGCATATTCGCCGTGTGCGCACGCCTTTGGGCGTGATCGGCGTGATTTACGAAAGCCGCCCGAATGTCACAGCGGACGCAGGTGCGCTGTGTTTGAAATCCGGTAATGCGGTGATCCTGCGCGGCGGCTCGGAAAGCTTTCACAGCTCTGGCGCTATTCACGCGGCATTGGTGGACGGGGTCGTTAAGGCGGGTTTGCCCGCGGATGCGATCCAGCTTGTGCCAACGCGCGATCGTGCTGCGGTGCAGGAAATGTTGACCATGACCGATACGATCGACGTGATTGTGCCGCGCGGTGGCAAAGGGTTGGTTGGACTGGTGCAACGTGAAGCGCGTGTGCCTGTCTTTGCCCATCTTGAGGGCATTGTTCATATCTATATTGATGCGGCAGCCGATCCCGTAAAAACACTTGATGTCGTGCTTAACGCGAAGACACGGCGCACGGGCATTTGTGGGTCTGCCGAATGCCTGCTTGTTCACCGTGATGTCGTCGATACGCTCGGGCAGGGCGTGTTGCGCGCGCTTGTGGATGCAGGCGTAGAAGTGCGCGTTGGCGAAGGACTGGGCGATATCGAGGGCACCGTTGCAGCCAATGACGCGGATTTCGGGCATGAATTCCTTGATATGATTATCGCGGCCAAAGTGGTTGACGATATCGACGGGGCCATCACCCATATTCGCAATTTCGGCTCAAACCACACAGATTGCATCCTGACGGAAGATGACGCGGCAGCGGCGAAATTCTTTGCCGAACTCGATAGCGCAATTCTGATGCGGAATGCGTCCACCCAGTTTGCGGATGGCGGTGAATTTGGCATGGGCGCTGAAATTGGTATTGCCACCGGCAAGATGCATGCGCGCGGCCCTGTCGGTGCGGCGCAATTGACCAGCTTCAAGTATCTGGTTGAAGGGGACGGAACCGTACGCGCCTAACGCCTAGATCGTTAGCGAGGCACCTTCAGCCGTTTGCACAAAACTGATGTTGCGGCCTTGATTGGACGCGCAGAGCGGAAGCAGCAGGAATTGCACGTGCGCAGGCACGATTGCGCTGTCATTGTCGGTCTCGCCTGGTGCGCGCGATAGCGTGTCCCAAAGGGCAGGCTCCAGCCGCAGGCGGTCTGCGGCCATGTCAAAGTGCCAGTTCTTGCCGCGGCGTGTGATTGTCAACGTCCCGCCAAAGGCCATGGCCTGTTCGGCGCATTGAATGGCCAGAAAGGCGATTTGTACTTCGGATCGGCTAAGATCTTCGACAGGGTCCCACTGAACAAGCAAGCGCGAGCCGCGTGTGATATCCCGCAGGATCGAAGTAATCTCGGCGCGGCCAAGCAACTGGGTTTCGCTGGGCGCACCGTAGGCGATGCGGAAAAACCGGATGCGCGCATTGGCGGCATCAACGCTTTCGGAGATCAGCGCCATTTCGGGCCCGACCGCGCTTCCCGTCATTGAAATGAGTTCCATTCCGTTGTTGATTGCCCCGATCGGGCTAATCAGATCGTGGCAGATGCGCGAGCCTACCAACGCGGCGAAGTGCAGACTATGTTGACCCATTAGGATGTCCCTTGGAAGGAAATGACATGAGTGACCTCAATGCGTTCTTGGAGCCAGGAATGTTAGTGCGCCACCCATCCGAGCCGGACTGGGGCCTCGGGCAGGTGCAATCGGTGATCCAGGGGCGCATCACCGTTAACTTTCGAGAGGTCGGGAAGGTTGTCATCAATGGCACTCTGGTTGCGTTGCTACCTGTCTTTGATGAGTCCTAATGGTTAATAATCCATAAATCAACTTAAAGTTGTGTTGCTCGTGTTTTGCGGGAAATTGATGCGCTTGTAACACGGCTGCGCTTTGCGTATTGCTCGCCCCAAGTTTCCTGCACTGGTCTGCTTATGACACAACCAGATTTTGACGTGATTTTTGCTAGCACAGAGGCGCATCTGCGTGCGGTGCAGGCGCTGCGCTACGATGTGTTTGTGCGGGAACTTGGTGGCGACGGCGCGTTGGTGGACCACGAACAATGCCTGGAGCGGGATCGCTTTGACCCTTATTCCCGTCATTTGCTACTGATTGATCGCACCCGCACAGGCGAAGAAGGCGGCAAAGTCGTCGGGGCCTATCGTCTGTTGGACCAAGACGGCGCGGCGCAAGCGGGAGGGTTTTATTCAGAGCACGAATATGACCTTAGCTGTTTACTAAAGTCCAAACGCCGGCTGCTGGAATTGGGGCGCTCGTGCCTACATCGAGAGTATCGCGGTGGCACCGCGATGTATCATCTTTGGAGCGCACTTGCAGAGCATATCATGCGCGAGGGCATTGATATCCTGTTTGGCGTTGCAAGCTTTCACGGAAGTGATCCAGCTGACTGGGCGCAGCCATTGTCTTTGCTCTTTCAACGCCACCTCGCGCCAGAGGCGCTGCGCGTGACGGCCAAACCACCCAATGCGCCGCTTGATATGATCGAGCCAGAGCAGCTGGATCGCAAAGCGGCGATGATCCAGATCCCTGCGCTCATCAAAGCCTATTTGCGCCTTGGCGGTGTCGTCGGGCAGGGGGCCTATCTTGATTACAAGTTTAATACCACCGATGTGTGTCTGATCCTCGATGTTGCTCAAATGAGCGAAAAGCAGCGGAAACTTTATACGAAGGGACGCGCGCGATGAGCCCGACATGGCAACCAGATAAAGATGACGTTGTCGACCTGTCGAAGATCGGCACCATTGGCTGGCTTCGATTTGTGCTACGCGCAATTCCGATTATCGCGCTGATCCTGGTGTGCCTTGTCTTGCTCTTGCTTACGCGTTTAATTGAACGCCCCTTTTTTGGTCTGCGTCGTCCTATCACGCCTTATATCACGCAATTTGTGTGTCGAAACGCGTTTCGGATCATGGGGATGGGCTTTACGGTTAAGGGCGCGCAAATGCGCCATTCCGGGGCCGTGGTGGCCAATCATAGCTCTTGGTTGGATATCTTTTCGCTGAATGCTGCCAAGCGGGTTTATTTCGTGTCCAAGTCCGAAGTGGCCGGCTGGCCCGGTATCGGCGCATTGGCGCGCGCAACAGGGACCGTTTTCATTGAGCGTGACCCGCGCAAGGCGCGCGTGCAAAAA
Organism: Planktotalea sp.; assembly: GCF_049680325.1. Taxonomy (GTDB): domain Bacteria; phylum Pseudomonadota; class Alphaproteobacteria; order Rhodobacterales; family Rhodobacteraceae; genus Planktotalea. The sequence goes on along the minus strand of NZ_JBAUHO010000003.1, from coordinate 1,331 downwards.
GAGGTTTTCGAAAGCAGACTAAAGGCTGGTCACAAGCTGTTGTTTTTTCCAGAAGGGACATCCACCGACGGCTTGCGGGTTCTGCCTTTCAAATCAACGCTGTTCGCTGCGTTCTTCGCGCCGGAGCTGCGCGATATTCTATGGGTTCAGCCCGTCAGCGTGAACTACACAGCCCCTAAAGGGGAAGAGGCGCGGTTCTATGGCTGGTGGGGGGAGATGGATTTCTTTCCACACCTGATAAAAACGCTGGCCGTGCGCAAAGCAGGTTCTGTCGAAGTGGTCTACCATCCGCCCCTGCGCGTGGCAGAGGCGGAGAGCCGTAAATCAATGGCGCTGGCATGCGAGCAAGCGGTGCGCAGCGGTCATCACATTGCCGGCCTGACTTAGCCGTTGGCTTCGCGAATTTTGTCTGCTGCGTCTTTGTCATAGGCAACAGCGTTTTCGTCAAACAGCGTGTCCAGTTCGCCTGAAAGCGTCATTTCGGTGATGATATCGCAGCCGCCCACGAATTCGCCTTTGACATAAAGCTGCGGGATTGTCGGCCAGTCAGAAAAATCCTTGATGCCTTGGCGAATGCCCTCATCGGCAAGTACGTTCACATCCGTGAAATCAACGCCCATGTAGTTCAAAACGCCAGCCACGCGCGAGGAAAACCCGCACTGCGGCATTTCTTTTGTGCCCTTCATGAACAGAACAACATTGTTGTCAGTGACTGTCTTTTGGATGGTTTCTTTTGCGTCGCTCATAATCGTCTCCTGATGCGCTTTGGCGCGAAGGGGTTAGTTAGGGGCTTTGGTCGTCAGGGCTAGCGCGTGCAACTCGCCCGCGCTACCGTCCATCTTACCTTTTAGCGCAGCATAAACCGCGCGCTGTTGTTGCACGCGGTTTTTACCTGCGAATGAGGCATCAATCACTTCGGCAGCAAAGTGCTGGCCATCATCGCCTTGCACAGTGATCTGACCTTCCGGGAAGGCCTCGCGAAGAAGGGTTTCAATCTCTTGTGCGGTGATCGCCATTTAGATGCCTTTCAGTGCGTTACTTGCCTCAGATGTAGAAGCGCGGGGAGGGCCGGACAAGGGGCCTTATGAAAAGAGCGCTGGAAAGACGCTTTCGGACAAGGCTTTTAATTCCGCAAGCGGGGCGCTTGAATGACCTATTGTGACATCCTCACCGCCAAACTTGCCCACGAATGCGATTGGAACGCCTGCTTTTGCGGCTTCGCCCATCAACGCTTCGGCCTGATCGAAGTTGCAGGCGACAAGGTAGCGCGCCTGATCTTCGCCAAACAATTCCGGGGTTTGATCGCTGTCGAGCGTAAGGCCGACATTCGC
>NZ_JBAUHO010000002.1:0-15120 GCF_049680325.1 Planktotalea sp. | reverse complement strand
TCAGAGGACAGCGCACTGTCCTCGTGACAATGGATCACCCTTTAGGGCCACCCGTTGTTACAAACCGAGCGCCCCATGGGACGCTCGGTCAAAATTACTTAGCTACACCCGGACGTACCGCCGCAGGTATTGCACTTCATGCAGGTTCCGTTGCGCACGAGGGTATAGTTGCCACACTCGCCGCAGGCTTCACCTTCATAGCCCTGCATCTTCGCTTTGACGCGCGCATCCATAGAGGTGGTTCCGCTTGCAATTGCTGCGCTGCTCGTGGCTGCCACAGCAACCCCGCCGCCGATCTCGGGCACCAAGGCTTGCAATGCCGCAAAGGGATCAGCTGTTCCGCTCAATGCGACTGCGCCTGCCTGACCGCCCTGAAGGACAATCAATTCCTGTGGCAAACGCTTGCGCAGGTAGCCTGTCGAGCTGATCTGCCTCAACACTTCGAGCGAATTATTCGCAGCTTTGCTGCTCGGCTCCGAGATGTTGCTCACGCCCTCTTCCGTGCCGCGGCCCAGATCATCAAACGATGCGCCTGCCGGTTTGACGTGCGCAAGATCGGTACGGTCCAGATAGGATACCGCCAGCTCGCGGAAGATATAATCAAGGATCGACGTGGCATTCTTGATGCTGTCGTTGCCCTGAACCATGCCTGCTGGCTCGAACTTCGTAAACGTGAAGGCGTCAACGAACTCTTCCAGCGGCACGCCGTACTGAAGACCGACGGACACCGCGATGGCGAAGTTGTTCATCATCGCGCGGAAACCCGCGCCTTCCTTGTGCATGTCGATGAAAATCTCGCCAAGCTGGCCGTCTTCATATTCACCGGTGCGCAGGTAAACCTTATGGCCACCAACAACCGCCTTTTGCGTATAGCCCTTGCGGCGCTCGGGCATTTTTTCACGGTGCGATTTGACGATCTCTTTGACGATCACCTTTTCGATGATCTTCTCAGCAAGAACCGCTGCTTTTTCGGTGATATTGCCGCTTTCGAGGATTTCTGCCGCCTCGTCGTCATCTTCAACCAGGGCCGCCGCGAGAGGCTGGCTAAGCTTGGAGCCGTCACGATACAGAGCGTTCGCTTTGACGCCGAGGGACCAGCTTAGCTCATAGGCTTTCTGGCAGTCCTCAATCGTTGCATCATTCGGCATGTTGATCGTTTTGGAGATCGCGCCAGAGATGAAGGACTGCGCCGCTGCCATCATGTAGATGTGGCTGTCGACAGACAAGAAACGCTTGCCCTTCTTGCCGCATGGGTTGGCGCAATCAAAGATGCTGAGGTGCTTGTCCTTAAGGTGCGGCGCGCCTTCCAGCGTCATGGTTCCGCAGACGTGATCGTTCGCCGCGTCGATGTCCGCTTTGGAATAGCCAAGGTGGCTCAGCAGATCGAAAGTCGGATCGTTCAGCTTGGCCGCAGGGATGCCCAGGATGCCTGTGCAGAACTCTTCGCCCAGTGTCCATTGGTTGAACACGAAACGAATGTCGAAGGCAGACGCAAGCGCATTGTCGATCTTGGCCAGCTCGTTCGCGCCAAAGCCGTGTCCGATAAGGGAGGTCGGGTTGATGCCGGGCGCGTTGCCAAGCGAGGCGTGACCAACGGCGTGCGAAACGATCTCTTCGATCTGGGCAGAGCCGTAACCGAGATTTTCTAGCGCGGTAGGAACCGACTGGTTGATGATTTTGAAATAACCACCACCTGCGAGCTTTTTGAACTTAACTAGCGCGAAGTCAGGCTCGATCCCTGTGGTGTCGCAATCCATGACAAGGCCAATAGTGCCTGTTGGTGCGATTACAGAAACCTGCGCGTTGCGGTAGCCGTGCTTTTCACCCAAGGCTAATGCATCATCCCAAGCGGTCATCGCCAGTTTGGTCAGATCCGCATCCGGGCAGTTCACCAGATCAAGCGCAACCGGCTTGATCTCAAGATTATCGTAGCCTTCGGTTGCTCCGTAAGCCGCGTTGCGGTGGTTGCGGATGACGCGCAGCATGTGATCTGCGTTTTTCGCGTGGCCCGGGAAGGCACCCAGTTCACCCGCCATTTCAGCGGATGTTGCGTAGGACACGCCGGTCATAACAGCCGTCAAAGCACCGCAAAGCGCGCGGCCTTCGTCGCTGTCATAAGAGTGACCCATGTTCATCAGCAAACCACCGATGTTGGCATAGCCAAGACCCAATGTGCGGAAGTCATAAGAACGCTGCGCGATTTCCTTGGACGGGAACTGCGCCATCATCACAGAGATTTCCAGTGTCACGGTCCAAAGACGCGTGGCGTGGGTGTACTCTTGTGCTTGGAATTTGCCATCGCTGTAGAACTTCAACAGGTTCATCGAGGCAAGGTTACATGCCGTATCATCAAGGAACATGTATTCGGAGCACGGGTTGGAGCCACGAATTTCGCCGTCCTCGGGGCATGTGTGCCATGCGTTGACCGTATCGTGGTATTGAATGCCCGGATCGGCGCAGGCCCATGCGGCGTGACCGATGTCTTCCCACAAATCGCGCGCTTTGATCGTCTTGGCGACAGAGCCATCCGTGCGGCGCAGGAGTTCCCAATCGCTATCGTTTTCGACGGCCTTCAGGAACGCATCTGTGACGCGGACAGAGTTGTTGGAGTTCTGGCCTGAAACGGACGCGTAGGCCTCAGAATCCCAATCTGTGTCATATGTGGGAAACTCGATGCTGGAATAGCCCTGCTTGGCATAATCCAGAACGCGCTTCACATAGGTTTCGGGGATCGCTGTTTTCTTGGCACCGCGGATGGCGTCTTTCAGCTGCGGGTTTTTCTTTGGATCAACACTATCTTCGGACGAGCCATCCCAAGCGCGGATCGCTTTGAAAATCTCGTTAAGGTGCTGTTCGTGCATCTTGGAACCGGCAACGATAGAGGCAACTTTCTGCTCTTCCTTTACCTTCCAGTTGATGAATTCCTGAATGTCAGGGTGATCCGCATCGCAGATTACCATCTTCGCGGCGCGCCGTGTTGTCCCGCCAGACTTGATCGCCCCTGCTGCGCGGTCGCCGATCTTGAGGAAACCCATCAGGCCGGAAGACTTGCCCCCGCCCGAGAGCTGCTCGCCGTCGGCGCGAAGTGAGGAGAAGTTAGTGCCCGTTCCAGAGCCGTACTTGAACAAACGCGCTTCACGCACCCAAAGGTCCATGATGCCGCCGTCGCCTACCAGGTCGTCAGAAACGGATTGAATGAAGCAGGCGTGCGGCTGCGGGTGCTCATAAGAGGATTTGGACTTGGTCAACTCTTTGGTCTGGTAGTCCACATAGTAGTGACCTTGCGCCGGACCGTCGATGCCATAGGCCCAGTGCAGACCTGTGTTAAACCACTGCGGAGAATTCGGCGCGGCGCGCTGGGTCGCCAGCATAAAGCGCATTTCGTCATAGTAGGTTTTGGCGTCGGCTTCGGTCGTGAAATAGCCACCCTTCCAGCCCCAATAGGCCCACGCACCTGCAAGACGGTCAAAGACCTGCTTGGACGACGTTTCGCCGGTAAAGCCGTCGTTGTCTTTGGCCGGCACAGAGCGCCAAAGGAATTCGGGAATGTCTTTTTCTTTGACCTTGGTGGTCTTGTTGGGAACGCCTGCTTTGCGGAAGTACTTTTGCGCGATCACGTCGGATGCGACTTGTGACCAGCTGCTTGGGACTTCGACATTGTCCAGCTTGAAGACAACAGAGCCATCGGGATTACGAATCTCGGAAACGGTCGTGACAAAATCAAGCTCCTGATACGCATCTTCGCCTGACTTCGTGAAATGTCTGCTAATCTTCATGGTCTGAGCCTTCCCGTTTACTCACATCAATTTGTTACCTGCGCCTGCGCGCCTCATTACGGGATCGGCCAAAGTTCTTGCGTACGCGCCAAATACATTATGGCGCGGCACTAGCGGCGACCAAGGGTCGCCCGCAGCAAATCAAAACTTTAAGAACTTTCGCCACTATATATTGTGGCTTACCTGCCCCGTAGCCACAATCTGACGTATTTGCCTGCGTTTGGTCAACGGATTTATTACAAATTTGTGAAGTTTTTGCCGTTGACCTGAAGCACGGTTTTGCGGCGGTACGAGACGAAGTGATTCAGGCAAAAAGTTAATCAAGAACACATATTTTCGGTGAAATGGTAAAAACCTATATTTGCGGCAGACTTAGACAAAACGGCTCAGCAAGCGCGTGAAGAATCCTTAATCACAGGTTAATGGTTTTTTGAATGTTTGGTTAAAAATATTTCAAGCAGGGCTTGTTGCACGAACGCAATACAAGCGCGAGAAATCCGTTAATTTCAACCCAAAGCGGCTACTGATTGTGATCCACCGCCGCGCTGCACCTAGATATTGTATTTCCGAACGGCAGCGGAACGGTGCCCGCAAAGGGGATCTGTTCATGACTGTATTCAAGATATTTGGTGAAGTGGTCGGGACGGCAAGATTCGAACTTGCGACCTACGGTACCCAAAACCGTCGCGCTACCAGGCTGCGCTACGCCCCGACTGAGGCGCTGTTTAGCGATGTCCCTCGGGGATGAAAAGCCCAAAAATCACGGCACGCACTTGATAATTGCCGGACCGCCAGAAAAGGCAGGATGCTGGAGCGCATCCCCGACCCGAAAACCGAACTTTTCGGTAAGACCTGCATTGATTTCAAGCACCGCATATACCGCGTCACCGCCCGGGATTGGTGTTTCGTCATGGGGAATTGCATTTTCGTGAATACGAAGAATTTTACCTGTGCGATCAGCAAAAACCATATCGAGGGGAATCAACGTGTTTTTCATCCAGAACGCGACTGGCTGGGGCTTCTCGAAAACAAAAAGCATGCCTGCAGAAGCTGCCATGACTTCACGGTGCATAAGGCCCTGACTTCGCTCGGCAGGTTCATCGGCAAGTTCGACAGTAAAGCGCGCCTCACCAAAGCTACCTTTGACGAGCACATTCCCATCGGAACAGGGCTGCGCAAACATCCCCGTTGGCACGATGCCAAGGAGAATCACAGTACATGCAAATTTAAACCGGTTTAATGCAGAGTGGCTTCCCACGCGTTCACCTCAATTGCCATGAGGCCGCGTTTACCATCTATCACCCGGATCGCCAATGCTTCACCCGGCACCAGATCGGCAAGACCGGAGCGGCGCAGGACTTCTACGTGCAAAAACACGTCGGCATCGGATCCGAATACGTTGGCAAAACCGAAGCCTTTTCCCTTGTCGAACCATTTCACCCGTGCGGGCTTGAGTTCGATCTTTTCCAGATCTGCGACATCAAGCTCTTCCAGATCAGGCAGGACCGGACGGTCCTCGCCAACCGGTGGCTCGATGTTTAGCACTTCGATCGCTTGAACGCCGCGGTCGGTTTCTTGCGTAATAATTTCAACCACTGCGCCATCAGCTACAGAGTTTTGCCCGTAATTGCGCAAAACATTCGCGTGCAGAAGAATATCTGCGCCGCCCTCGTCCGCAACGACAAAGCCAAAGCCTTTCGCCGGGTCGAACCATTTGACAACTCCGCGCATGACACGCGTCGCCTCTTCACAAGTCATTATCATGCCTCTTTGTATAGGCCTCATCCCGAGGGACATGTGATGCAAATCACCCTAGTTTAGCAAGTGGTTAAAAACGTTTACTAACAAAAACTTAAAATCTCACGTCACGTGAAAATCATGGATTAAGGCGGGAAATTTCCCACGTCGTACCAATTTCCTTGCGCCTCCAAACGAAGCGGTCGTGCAATCTGAACGGTCCATCCGCCCAGAATTCGATTTCAACTGGGGTAATACGATACCCACCCCAAAATGGCGGTCGCTTGGGGTTGGTTCCCTTGACTGCTGTAATTTTTGCAACCTCAGCGACCAGTGCCGCGCGCCCGCTCAATGGTTGGGACTGTCGGCTGGCCCAAGCACCTAACCGGCTTTTGAGCGAACGCGACTGATAATAGTCATCAGCCAGCGGCCCGTCTTCTTTGCTTACGATCCCACGCACGCGAATTTGCCGGCGTAAAGACTTCCAATGCATCACAAAAGCCGCTTTGCCAGCTTGATCGATCTCGCCCGCTTTTGCGCTTTCATAATTGGTATAAAAAACGAATGCCGCGTCTTCGATGTCCTTCAAAAGAACCATGCGCGCGTTGGGCAGCCCGTCTTTATCAACCGTCGAAAGGGCAATCGCATTGGGATCATTGATCTCGCTTTGCTCGGCTTCTGCCAGCCATGTGCGAGCAAGTTCAAAAGGATCATCACCTGCGAAAATTCCGCTTCGATCAGACATGGCTGTGCATTCTCCTAGCCTTTGTTTTTTGGCCTTCTCTTTGCCCATAAGTCAAGTTTTTAAGGCAAACAAGGGTGACCCCAAGTTCATTTGCTTGATGCCCTCGGGTCATTGCCCTAAAGACAATTCAACGCCTCAAACTGGAGCCTTACAAATGTCCAATACACTAATGGCCGGAAAACGCGGCCTGATCATGGGCTTAGCCAACGACAAATCTATCGCATGGGGCATCGCAAGAGCCTGTGCTGACGCAGGTGCAGAGCTTGCGTTTTCCTACCAAGGGGACGCCTTGAAAAAGCGCGTTGATCCATTGGCGGCCCAACTTGGTAGCGACTTTGTGTTCCCCTGCGATGTGGGCAGCGAAGAATCGATGGATGCGTTGTTCGCAGAAATCGAAAAGCGTTGGGGCAAGCTGGATTTTGTCGTCCATGCAATCGGCTTTTCCGACAAAAACGAGCTGCGCGGTCGCTATGTCGATACGTCGCGCGGCAATTTCAATCTGACGATGGATATTTCGGTCTACTCGTTCACCGCTATTATGCAGCGCGCAGAAAAGCTTATGACGGATGGCGGTAGTGCGATCACGATGACCTACTACGGTGCCGAGCGTATCATGCCCCATTATAACGTCATGGGCGTCGCAAAGGCTGCTTTGGAAGCATCGGTGCGTTATCTTGCCGAAGACCTTGGCAAAGACGGTATTCGCGTCAACGCAATCAGCGCTGGCCCGATCAAGACGCTGGCAGCTTCAGGCATTGGCGATTTCCGCTACATCATGAAGTGGAATGAATATAACAGCCCGCTGCGCCGCAATGTGACAATCGACGATGTCGGCAAATCGGCACTCTATCTGCTGAGCGATCTGGGCTCTGGCGTTACCGGTGAAACCCATCATGTCGATGCGGGCTATCATGTTGTCGGCATGAAAGCGGTCGATGCGCCCGATATGTCCAAAGACTAACGCCTATGGAATGGGCCCATATCATCGCTTTTAACCTGACCTTGCTGGCGGCAATCGCCAGTCCCGGTCCTGCGATGTTGTTTTTCATCCGTACGACACTGGCGAGCGGGCGGATGATCGGCCTTTATACGGTTTGGGGCCTTTCTTTCATGGCTGCCACATGGACCGCACTGGCCTTTATGGGGCTGGATCTGGTTTTTGCGCTTTTCCCTTGGACATTTGCCGTTCTTAAAACCGTTGGCGCGCTTTACCTGATCTGGATTGCCTATCAAACATGGGTTCACGCAAAGGCGCCTTTGGGCGACGCGCCGACGCCCCCTGCCCGCGCCTTTCTTGGCGGCGTATTGGTGAATATGAGCAATCCGAAATCGGTTCTGTTTGCCGGCGCTGTCATTATGGTGATTTTCCCGCAAAGCCTCGGGTGGGCTGATAAAGCCCTGATCGTTGCCAATCATCTGGCTGTGGAACTGATTGTCGGCTCTGCTTTTGTGTTCGCCTTCTCGACAAAACACGTCAGCGCAGGGTATCTGCGCGCCAAACCAATATTTGATCGCATTGCAGCTTCGGTTTTGGGCCTTTTAGGTCTACGCCTGCTGCTTAGCCGCTAACCACTCTATCGGAGAGCCACGATGACCGAACGTTTGCCCCATGAAAAAGGTTTTCACGTCAGCTGGGATCAGCTGCACCGCGACTCGCGCGCGCTTGCATGGCGCCTTGACGGCAAGGGGCCTGACAATGGCGAATGGAAAGCTGTCGTCGCGATTACTCGTGGTGGCATGGCCCCCGCGATGATTGTCGCGCGCGAGCTGGATATCCGCACCGTGGATACCGTATCGGTCAAATCCTACCATTCTGGCGGCGGTAAAGCGGATCAACGCCGCGAAGCCCAGATTCTAAAGGCACCTGACGCAGAGATGATGGGCGATGGCACAGGCATCCTTGTCGTGGATGATCTGGTCGATAGCGGCAAAACGCTTGAGCTGGTGCGCAAGCACTATCCAAAGGCGCATTTCGCCTGCGTTTATGCGAAACCAGAGGGCGAAGCGCAGACAGATACGTTCATTACAGGTGTCAGCCAGGACACATGGATCTTCTTCCCTTGGGATATGGCGCTTCAATACGTCGAACCCTATCGCGGCACCGATTAAGCCATGACATCTGCGACGCGGCACACGTTCTCGCCCCCCGTAATGGAGGCACGGCGCTGGCTGGACGGTGTCAGCTTTCCAGAAGATCGCCCCTTGATTAACGTCAGCCAAGCGGCCCCTGTTGATCCCCCGCCAGAACCTTTGCGCCGTGCAATGGCTGAGCTGGTGGTGAATGAACCGCAAGCCCATCTTTATGGTCCCGTGCTTGGCCTGCCGCCCCTGCGCGCAGAAGTCGCCGAACAATGGAGCGCGGCATATGGCGGAACGATAGCCGCCGATTGCGTCGCGATCACATCCGGCTGCAACCAGGCCTTCGCCGCAACGATCAGTGCTATTGCCGAAGCGGGCGATGAGGTGCTTGTGCCAACACCTTGGTATTTCAATCACAAAATGTGGCTTGATATGGCTGGCGTCATTGCCAAAGCACTGCCGACAGATGCCGCGTTGCTGCCCGATCCTGACAAAGCGCGTGCGCTCATCACGCCGCGCACACGCGCGATTGCACTGGTCACACCGAATAATCCGGCTGGCGTCGAATACCCCGCCGAACTGGTGCTCGCCTTTTTCAAGCTCGCGCAGGAAACAGGGATCAAGTTGATCGTCGATGAAACCTATCGCGATTTTCATAGCCAGTCCGGCGCGCCGCATGCGCTTTTCCAGCAGGACGGCTGGCTGGACACGCTTGTACATCTTTATTCGTTCTCCAAGGCGTTTCGGCTGACGGGTCACCGGGTGGGCGCGATCATCACCTCGCCTGGATTGCTTGCCGAGGCTGAAAAATTCCTCGACACGGTCACCATCTGCCCTAGCCAGCTTGGCCAGTATTCCGCGCTTTGGGGCTTGCAGAACCTGCGCGAATGGCTGGCGGGCGAGCGGCTTGAAATCCTCGCGCGGCGCGCAGCGATCGAGGCAGAGATGCCCAAACTAACTGCGCTGGGATGGACCCTTAAAGGCTGTGGTGCCTATTTCGCCTATCTCGAACATCCCTTTGCAATGCCCTCAAACGAACTTGCGCCGGCCTTGGTAAAAGAAGCGGGCGTGCTTGCCCTGCCCGGTACGATGTTCATGCCCCTTGATGATCCAGACGGGTCACGCCAGATACGCGTTGCCTTCGCCAATATCGACGCCGCAGGCATATCAGAGCTGTTCGAGCGGTTTGCGCAACTGCGCTTCTCGCTTGCCCCCTCTGTCGCGGGCAAGTAAACCTCGGCAAACGCCGATCCAAGCGGCGACACTATCAAAAAGGTTGGGCGCATCATGGCCGCAGGCAAAAATACGATTTCAAAGACCCTAATCTGGATTTTGCTAGCGTTGCTGATCCTTGGGCTTGCCGGCTTCGGCGCAACTAATCTTGGCGGCAACATCCGTAACGTGGGAGCAGTTGGCGACAAATCCATATCGGTCGATCTTTACGCACGCACGCTACAAGAAGACCTGCGCGCGATCTCTGCGCAAGCAGGACAAAACGTTCCCTTCTCCACGGCTCAAGCGCTTGGTGTCGATCAGCAAGCACTGGCGCGCGTTGTAACAACCCGTGCGCTCGATCATGAAACAGCCCAGCTTGGCCTGTCCGTTGGCGACGAACAGCTTCAGCAACAAATCCTGGGGATGAGCGCGTTTCAGGGCCTGAATGGCAAGTTTGATCGCGAAGGCTATCGCTTTGCACTTGAGAACGCCGGTCTTGGCGAAGCGGAGTTTGAAGAAGGACTGCGCGAAGAAGCAGCGCGCACATTGGTACAGGGCGCGATTTTGTCCGGCAATAGTATGTCCGACACCTATGCGGACACGCTGGTCGCCTTCGTTGCCGAACGTCGCAACGCGACTGTCGCGCGCTTGAGCGCCGATGATCTTGCAGAGCCGGTTGGCACCCCGACGCAGGATGAGCTGAAAGCCTATTACGATGAAAACATCGACAGCTACACGCTGCCTGAAACCAAGCAGATCACCTATGCTTGGCTTTCGCCCGACATGATCGCAGATACCGTCGAGATTGATGAAACGGCCCTGCAAGCCGCCTACGACGAGCGTATCACGGAATTCAACAAGCCAGAGCGCCGTCTGGTCGAGCGTTTGGTTTATGGCACCGAAGAAGAGGCCAGCACGGCCAAAGCACAGCTGGAAGCCGGCGGAGCAACCTTTGAAACACTGGTTGAAGAGCGTGGTTTGGCGCTTTCTGATGCCGACCTTGGTGATCTGGCAAAGAACGAGCTTGGCGCAGCTGGCGATGCCGTTTTCGCCGCTGAAACAGGCGATGTCGTTGGCCCGCTGGCGAGCGATCTTGGCCCTGCCCTTTTCCGCATCAATGGCATTCTTGCGGCTCAGGAAACCTCTTTTGAAGACGCGCAAGATCAATTGCGTGAAGAACTTGCCGCAGATCGGGCCCGCCGCGTTGTTGAAGCGCAGATCAGCGACATCGACGACCTGCTTGCGGGCGGCGCAACGCTGGAAGATCTTGCCAAAGAAACCGATATGGAGCTTGGCAGCATCGACTGGTCTAGCGAGGCAGAGGATGACTTGGCCGCTTATGAAGCCTTCCGCGAGGCCGCAAGCGCGATCACCGAAGACGACTTCCCGGAAGTGAAGGTGCTGGAAGATGGCGGCATCTTTGCGATGCGTCTGGACAAAGTGCTGGAGCCACGCCCGCAGCCGATGGATGAAATCACCGAGCGGGTTACCGCGGGCTGGACGACACAAGCCACCCGCGCAGCCCTGCGCGCAGAGGCCGAAGCGCTTTTGCCCGAAATCACCGCAGATAGCGATTTTGCCGATCTTGAGCTGGTCGCCGAAAGCCTAACCGATCTTACCCGTACAGGCTTTGTCGATGCAATGCCGCCAGCGGCCATTCAGGCGCTCTTCAAAGCCGAGCAAGGCACCAGCGTGATCGTTGAAGACGTTGCAGATGTCTTGATCGTTCGTTTGGATGAGGTGTTGCCAGCGGATGAGGATAGCGATGACGTGAAGGCACTTCGCGCGCGTCTTGGCAATCAGGCTTCCAGTGCAATCGGACAGGACCTGTTCCAAGCTTTCGCGACAGATATCCAGCAGCGCGCTGGCATCCAGATCGATCAGAACGCGATCAACGCGGTTCATGCCAACTTTAACTAAAGGGTAACGCCCATGGCGCTGGTCCCCTCTTTCGATACGTTTGCCAAGGCCTATGAAGCCGGGCAAAGCCAGGTTGTCTATACGCGGCTCGCCGCTGATCTGGACACGCCTGTGTCGCTTATGCTGAAGCTGACAGGCGCGCAGAAAGATGCGTTTGTTCTGGAATCGGTGACGGGCGGCGAAGTGCGTGGACGCTATTCGATCATTGGCATGAAGCCTGATCTGATCTGGCGTTCCGAAGGGGCGGTGTCATCGCTCAACCGTATGGCGCGATACGACAGCGACGCGTTCGAGACGCAAGAGCGCGCGCCGCTCGATGCCCTTCGCGCACTTATCGCAGAAAGCCATATCGACCTTCCCGATGACCTGCCCCAAGCCAGCGCAGGCCTGTTCGGCTATCTTGGCTATGACATGATCCGCCATGTTGAACACCTGCCCGATGTGAACCCTGATGTGCTTGGCGTGCCCGATGCGATCATGCTGCGCCCCTCAGTCGTGGCGGTCCTTGATGGGGTCAAAGGCGAAGTAACTGTCGTCTCCCCCGCATGGGTTTCTGATGGTCAATCCGCCCGTGCGGCCTATGCGCAAGCCGCGGAACGCGTCATGGATGCCGTGCGCGATCTGGAACGTGCCATGCCAGCTGCAACCCGCGATTTGGGTAGCTCTGAAGTGGCGCCGGAACCTGTCAGCAATTTCACCCGCGAGGGGTATAAGTCAGCGGTCGAGAAGGCCAAAGAATATATCGCGGCAGGAGATATCTTTCAGGTCGTGCCCTCGCAGCGCTGGTGCCAAGAGTTCAAACAACCGCCCTTCGCGCTTTACCGTTCCTTGCGGCGCACGAACCCGTCGCCCTTCATGTTCTATTTCAACTTCGGCGGCTTTCAGGTTGTCGGGGCATCGCCCGAGATCCTTGTGCGGGTGTTCGGTAAAGAGGTCACAATCCGCCCGATCGCAGGCACCCGCAAACGCGGCGCTTCGCCCGAAGAGGATAATGCGCTGGAAGCGGATCTGCTGGCGGATCAAAAGGAACTTGCCGAACATCTCATGCTGCTCGATCTGGGTCGAAACGATGTGGGCAAGGTTTCCAAAATCGGCACAGTGCGCCCGACGGAGGAATTCATTGTCGAACGCTATTCCCATGTGATGCACATCGTTTCCAACGTCGTGGGCGAGTTGGCAGACGATCAGGATGCGCTTAGCGCGTTCTTTGCAGGGATGCCTGCGGGGACAGTCTCAGGCGCCCCCAAAGTGCGCGCGATGGAAATCATCGACGAGCTGGAACCGGAAAAGCGCGGCATCTATGGTGGCGGCTGCGGATATTTCTCTGCGGGGGGCGACATGGACATGTGCATCGCGCTGCGCACAGCCGTAGTAAAGGATGAAAAGCTCTACATCCAGGCGGGCGGCGGCGTGGTCTATGACAGCGATCCCGAAGCGGAATATATGGAAACGGTCCACAAAAGCAGCGCGATCCGCAAGGCTGCGGAAGATGCGAGCCGTTTCACGGGCAATGGGAACGCCTAAGACTTTTCCTTTGATTACTGAAAACCTGCGTTAAACTCTTTTTTATTTTACAAAGAGGTTTCGACAATGCGCATTTCATCCATAATCCTTATTGCGGCTATTCTCTTCGCGCCACCCGTCCTTGCGGCCCCGACAGAGGCAGAGGTCGCAGCGGCGCGGCTGGCGTATATCGACGGAGATTATGACGCGGCGTTGAGCGTGATCCGCGAGGCGGCGGAGGCGGGCAATGGCATGGCGCTTAACATCCTGGGGGCGGCGTATGACGACGGGCGCGGTGTCAAGAAGGACGCGGTAAAGGCGGTCGAGTATTTCGAGCGGGCAGCAAATGCGGGCGAAGTGCGCGCTCGTTTCAACTTGGGCTCGCTTTATGCCTTTGGATCGGGCGACATCCCCGAGGATCGCAAACGCGCTACGACGGAATTTCGTCTAGCAGTGGCCGCGGGATACGCGCCAGCCATGACAGCCCTAGGACAATTGCAGGAACGCGCTGATCCACCCGATCATGTGGCGGCCGCAGACTGGTACGAAAAGGCCCATGAGAAAGGCGATGTGGTTGCGACAGCAAACCTTGCGCATGCTTATGTAAAGGGCCAAGGGCGCAGCGAGAATTGGGCGCGTGCGCGCTTGCTTTATACCGAAGCTGCGGCACACGGCTATCCGCGTGCCTACAATGACTTGGGCGTCATGCACGAGCAGGGCTACGGTGTTCATGCTGATCCGCTTACCGCGTTCAGCTTCTTTTTGCGCGGTGTCGAACAAGGTTATCCGAGGGCCGGAATCAACCTTGCCGAGCTGATCGTAAAAGCGCGTTTTCCTTTTGCTTCCAAGGATATGGCGCTTGGCTACTGTTTCTGGGGCATGCAAAACGCAAATGCGCAAGAGGGCGATGCGTTCGCCAAGGACTGCACGGCGCTTGAAGAAATCATCCAGCCCGACGAAGAGATGCGCGCACGTGCGCACAGCTTTGCCGATGATTTAGGCACGCGTTAGGCGTTATTGAGCAGGCGGTTTTTGCGTCAAAGCCACGCTGACAGGAACCAGGGAAACCCGGCTGGCCCGATCTGCAAGGCCCCAAATCAGAAGCGCGGAAATCGTTTCCGCTTGCAAGCGCCCCATCATGACGACGCCGCCCTCCTGCCCCGCGCGAAAGGCTGCTTGATCGAGGAAACGGCGCATAACGCTGGCAGATTGACCATTGCCGTCGAAGTCGCGAAACACCGTTGCCGCGGGGATGCCTTCGCGCGTTGCCAGTTTGCGCGCCGTGTTCAGTCCACTTGCTTGCAAGACCATACCATGACCCGATTCCTGAATAATCCGGGTCAGTTGATCCGCCATTTCACGGCTTGTTTGCACACCGTCCTTGACGCCTTCCAGGATGCCAACGGCCTCTGGAACCGCTGCGAAATATCCGCTCATCGCGACTTCTACGTCTGCCGCTGTCGCACCGCGCGGCAGGTCGACAAGGGCCAGAACCTCGAAGCCCTTGTCGCGATACATCTGCATGCGCTCGCCTGCGTCGGGATTACTGACGTCCACAGCAAAGGTCAGAGGATAGGGAAAGGCTTCAAGCGCATCAACGCCAAGCGAATTGTCCCCGGAATCGATAAGGACAATCGCCATCAAAGGCTTGTCGTCTTCCAACGTATATGGCGCGGCAAAGCGTTCAATGGGCGGCGGTGCAAGCGCGCTTGGCGCATCAACGTCCGCTGCCGGCTCGGAGCCAAGGGACGGTAGGCGGTTCGTCGTCACCTGCGGGGCAAGATCGCCGACGGTTCCTTCGGTCTTGGGCAGGGCCGCTATGATGTCTTCGGACACATTTGGCTCGGACGCTTCGGTAACTGGTTCGGGTTCGGATTCATCCGTTGCGCCTGTTTCGTCGCTTGGCATTGGCTCTTCGGTGACCTCGGTGACTTCGGCCTGCTCGGCCACTTCGGGTTCATTCACCTCTGGCTCGCTCACCTCTGGTTCAGAGTCTTCGGCAGCAGTCTCTGGTTCCTCTGGCATGGTTTCACTAACATCAGCGGCGTCGCCTGGGGCCTCGGCCTCGGGCGTGGCGGCGGCTTCATCGACGTTGGGCGTTTCGGCTTGCTCTGTTTCAGCCTGCTCTGTTTCAGCCTGCTCTGT
>NZ_JBAUHO010000001.1:0-4864 GCF_049680325.1 Planktotalea sp. | reverse complement strand
TGTACTGGGAAAAAAAGGTTCGCTTGTTTCTAGTATTTGGGCAAGCCATGTTTTCGAACAGTAGCGCTAAATGATCCACCTCATCCAACGCGGCCTTATGTTTGGGAACCTGATCCACATCGAAAGCCCCGCGCTGATCGAACGCTATAACCGTGCGCTCAAACATCTCACCAACCACCAAACCGAGCTGAGCGATTTCCATATCGATATCTCAGGCTTTTCGCCCGAGATTGGCGATGAGCTGGGCGACCCGCTCTACCTCAACCATGCGGGGGTGAACCGGCAGTTTATTTTGCTGACCACCGATCAGAAATCAGCGCCGCTGCTCAACGCGAAGTTCTCGACATCGCGGGAAATTCTCAAGGAATTTATCCTAAAGAACCAACCGCAGCTTTTTGCGCTGACGGCCAAGGATGCGGTGGCGGGGGAATTGGTGAATTCGGTCTATAGCGTCGATAGCCCCGCGCGGCTGTTCGACATTCGCCGCATCAAGATCGAGGCGGACACGACAAGCGGAACAGTGGCTGACGCGCAAGCGCTCGCCAATGATGTGGACCGCTTCATGAGCGAGGAAGATGCGTGGTTCGATGATGTGCTGATCGCCAATATGGTTAGCAAGGCCAAGCGCACGGGCGATGTGACGCGCAATCCGATTGCGCTCGATCTGATGGAATTCGAGCAGCGCAATTTCTGGACGGCGCATTTTGGCGGGCTGTATGTGATGCAGGGGATGGATCATCCTGCGGTGATCTCTTCGGGCGACAAGGACGCGCTGGGCGAATTGCCGATCAAATATGTGTTCGACATGGACGATCGCAATCAGATCGCAAAGTTCCTGGAATACAACGATCTGGTCGAACCCATCGTGAAAGCGCGCGGGATCGATGCGGCTGCGATCCTGCGTCAGAAAATGGATTTCATCGTGATTGATACCGCACAAGAAAGCGGGATTGATCTGGCGGGCGCAACGCGACGCGACATTCGCGCGCTCGCGCGCAAGCATGCGCAGGATTTGCCTGAGGAATTCCATGGCCTTGCAGATTTGTTGCGTTGGGCAGAGGATGGCGGAGCTTGGCCGCGTATTACCTCCGATCATCCGGCGTATTTCTATACGCTGCGCAGCGCAGACCACGCGAACCGTGATCTGGTGAATATGCTGCTGGCGCAACTTAGCCCCAAGGACGTGCGTCAGTTGTTCATCTGTCACAAGGAACTGTTCTATCAGCTTTACGCGGCCTGGCATGACACGAAAAAATCCTATGTGGCGGATTTTCTGGATCGCGAGTATCAAGTGGACAAAGCAGGTGCGCGCGAAGCCTTGTTCGGACACGACGCCGAGATGGAGCAACCCGCGCCCAAGCGTGACGGCCCTTGGGGCGTGAGCGCGAAGAAAATTGCAGCCGTTGGCCCCTGGGGCGCGGTAAGGGGGAAGTAGGATGTTAGCTCTCGCACGTTTGTTGGTCTTCGGGTTCTTGGTGCTATCCGTCATTTACGTGTGCCTGTCGCTTTATTCGCGCTCGGTTCGACGTGGGAAGCTGGAAAAAGAGTGGGATGAAGAAGTCAAAGAGGGCGATCGCGAAGCCTTCGTTCGTGATGGGCTATTGGACTATGATGGATCATTGCGCCGCAAGTTGATTTTAGGGGTCTATGTGATCCCGATCTGCGTGGTCTCGTTCATCATCTACGCCACAAATTTTTGGTAAAGGAGCCTGAGAATGGGCTATATTAAATGGGCACTCATCATCACCTTTTGGGTGCTGGTCGCGTCCTTCTTTCACTACACACTGCCGCAACACGATGTTGCGCGCGTTTCTGACACCTATGAAAAACGGATCGATTTCGGCGAGAATTCGATTTTCTGGGCGGCGCCTGACACTGGCAATGCGGTGACGACAACGAACCGCGATGTGTTCTTCATTCAGTCGCGTTTGAAGAATGACCAAGTGATGGTGTATCGCAACGAGGACACCGGTTGGGGCTGGCCGCCCTACTTCAAGTTCGATACCTCGAATTTGCAGGCAGAAGCCGCCGATCTGAAGTCAACCGCCGACGCGCCGCAATGGGTCGTCATCAAGCACTATGGTTGGCGCAACGAGTTCATGTCGATCTTCCCTAACGCGGTAAGTGTACGGGCCGTAGACAGCCCCGATGTGCGCATTATCCCATGGTTGAACATCGTGATCCTGCTTTTGTTCTTCGCGATTGTATGGGGTGTCTGGGTGCGCTGGCGCCGGTTCCGCATGGCGCGGATTGATCCTGTACTCGAAGAGGCTGGCGATAGCCTTGCCAATACGAGCGACGGCGTGAAAAAGTGGTTCGGAAGCTGGCGCAAGTAAGCGCTTTGCCCGTTTAAGAAAAGCCCCGGCTGAGCGATCAGCGGGGGCTTTTTACGTTTAGCGTTTGCCGTAGTACAAGCCGACCACATGTTCGGCTTGCGCAAAGAAGAGCCAACGCGACACTAAGATACCAGCGACATGGGATAGCACCGCGATCAGTGCGAAAACATGCCCGAATGGCAACAGCAGCAAGATTACAGGCATAACAAAGCCGAGCAAAAGCGCAATGACACGTAGCTTGAGTGCGTGCTTGCGGCCAACCACATGGATGAATTCGCGCATCAGATAGTTGCTGCCTGTGTGTGGCGGCTCGAACGCTTTGACGGTGCCGATATGGCCCAGACCTGTTGCGCTTTGCATGGTACTGCCTGACGCTGCCAAGCGGCTATCACCCATAACCCAATAGGCGATCTGAATGCCTGCCGCGATAATCAAGAATGGAATTGCATAGGTAATTTGCCCAGCAAGCAGTGCACCGCCTGCGATTGAGAACGCCATAAAGATTGGAGTGGTCAATGGCATATGCCAACGCGGAACCGTCTTGAGTTGCGCATAGATCATCGATGTTGTGAACACAGTTGCAAGCGATAAGAGTGCTCCGATCCCGCCGATAAGGGGCCAATGTTCGGCAAAGAAAACCCTGCCAATGCCATAGATTGCCATGACAATCAGGGCGGCAACGGCGCAAACCCCTTCACGGCTTAACCAGGAAGATCGCCATTGGCTAAACGCCTTCAGTGCGCGTTCTGGATGGCCAAGATGGAAGGTCGAGAACAACAAGCCGCCAACCGCCAAAAGGTAAGCGATTGCGAAGAAGACAAAGGCGACAAGGCCAGTAGAGCCCGGCATGCCAAGGCCAAGGAATGCCAACAGGCCAAACCCGAGGCCAGACAAGGTTGTGAACAGAATAATGGACGGTGCTGGATGCATTATCTTGCTCCTCCCGTGGATTTTCCGGGTAGCGCGTCGAGAGCTTTGTCGAGCCAGCCAAGGAAGCCGCCCGCGTCCTGTGCGACGGGTTCAAGGTACGGCGCGAGCACGTCGAATTCTTCCATCGTGTCCTTAGGACGCGGCGGCAGGTATTTGTTGACAGGTTTGGTGCCCTGCTCTGGCATCAGATCGAAACCGCCGCGCTCGGCAGTCAGGATCGAGACGTTGCTTTCTGGATCAGCGAAATCGCCAAAATGACGTGCGCCAGCCGGGCAAGTCCGCACGCAGGCAGGTTCACGGTCTTCTTCGGGCAGGTTTTCGTTGTAAATACGGTCTACGCATAGCGTGCATTTCTTCATCACTTTTTCCGCTGCATCCATCTCGCGTGCGCCATAAGGACAAGCCCAAGCGCACAGGCCGCAACCGATACAATCGCTTTCGTTCACCAGCACGATCCCGTCCTCAACGCGTTTATAGCTTGCACCTGTGGGGCAAACAGTAACGCAGGGCGCATCTTCACAATGCAGGCAGGATTTGGGGAAATGGATCAGCTGCGCTGCACCGGCCTCGGGCTGTACTTCAAAGCTATGCACGCGGTTTAGGAAAGTGCCCGAGGGATCGCCGCCGTAAGGATTTTGATCCGACAGCGGCGCACCGTAGTTTTCGGTGTTCCAGCCTTTGCACGACACAACGCAAGCATGACAGCCAACGCAGGTATCCAGATCAATAACGAGGCCGAGTTTCTTTTGGGTCGATGCGGGAAGTGTTGTCATTTGCCTACCTTCCACTTGAGTTCTTTGGAGCCGGTTCCAACAGGTGATTTTATTGGCGCATAGCTTGGTTGGCTTTCTGACGGCGGCGTTGCCGCTTTTTCAATTTTTACGCGTAGATCGAACCACGCGGCTTGGCCGGTTATCGGATCAGAATTGGACCAGCGCAGACCGTCGCCTTTGGGCGGGAGCAATTCGTGGATGAGGTGGTTCAACAAGAAGCCTTTGGTGGCTTCTGGCGCGTCTTCTTCCAAGGCCCAGGCACCTTTGCGTTTGCCGATCGCATTCCACGTCCAGACCGTATTAGCATTCAACGCTGCCATTTCCATGACAGGCACGGTGATAGAGCCGTGAATGGAGCTGACCGTCGCCCAGTCTTCGTCCTTCAGTCCATGCTTTTGCATCAGGTTAGTTGGCAGATAGAGTGGGTTATGGCCATGGATCTGGCGAAGCCACGCGTTCTGACTGCCCCAAGAATGATACATTGCCATGGGGCGCTGCGTAAGGGCGTGAACGGGATATTCATTCACATCAACCGCGCTATCCTCAAAGGGTGCGTACCAGATAGGCAGAGGGTCCATGGTTTTCTTGATCCGCTCTCGCAGATGCTCGGGTGGTTGACGCTTGCCATGCCCTTCAGCCGCGCGTTGGAATTTGCGCATGGGTTCGACGTAGAGCTGGAACAGGTAGGGTTCAGGCTTGTCGATAATGCCCATGCCAACGGCCCATTCCTGATAGGCCATGTTCCAAGGTTTATAATAGTTCGCGCCTACGGGGATGTGTTCTACAAAAAAGCCGCCGTTCTCGATATAGCGATCGAGCTGGGCC